>CABXTU010000007.1 GCA_902515205.1 uncultured Pelagibacteraceae bacterium
GACGGGTCAATTTTACAATATTCAGATATAGGATGCCATTTTAATAAAAAGGGCCTCAAAAGGTTAAATGAATATTTGGAAATAACTGATAAAAATAATATACTTGTATTTCAATATAAAGAACCAAATATTAACATGAATTCAAACTTGAGGTATCAAGTTTATTATGAACAAGAGTATACAAAAAGTGACTTATTTAGTTTTTTAAAAATACCAACCTATTCGTCAATAAGAACTTCAGAACAAATATGGTCAGGAACTATTTTTTTTAAAAAAAATTTAGAAAATATAAATCTTTTAAAAGAATGGCTTGAAATTAGCTATCTAAGTAATTTAATTGATGATAGTCCTTCAATTGAAGCTAATCATGATAAGTTTGTTGAGCATAGACATGATCAAAGTGTTTTTTCTATATTGTGTAAAAGTAGGGATATAGAAAGTTTATCAGTCTCAGAGTGTGAATGGGCAGAAGATGAAAACGGAAGATGTTGGGATCATTTGAAACATTTTCCAATTTTAGCTAAGAGGGATAAAAAATTTAATTTTCTGAAAAGATTTTTTTTAAGACAAACTAAAACTTTTAAAAGAATTTTCAAAAAATGAATAATCTTGATATTTATTGTGTGACTAATAAAAAACTTGGCTTTTTAGAAAATACATCTTTAAAGTTAGTTGGAGTTGGAAATGAAAATTTTTCAGAGAAGTATTTAAAATGCGATAAACAAAATAACATTTATTATAAAGAAAAATATTACTCCGAACTCACATTCCATTATTGGTATTGGAAGAATATTTTACCAACTGAAAAAACTGAATGGGTAGGATTTTGTCAAAAGAGAAGATTTTGGATAATCTCGGATGATAAAATAAACCAAATTTCAGAAAAAAATCTTAATGATAATTTACTAAAAAATATAAGCAATAACTTTAATTCATATGAAAGTTTTATATGTAACCCAATAGACATATCAGGTGCAAAAAAAATAAAAATTTTAAAAAGAGGTTGGAAAAATTTAATTAAAGATCCGTCAATTTTTTTTGATAAAAAAAAACAAACAATTTCATTTCATTTCGATATGCATCATGGGTATAATAACTTAAATAAGGCTATAAAGTTATTAAATAGAGAAAATAGGGATGACTTTTTAACTTATGTGAATTCAAATAATATTTATAATCCCCATATAATGGTGATTGCAAAACCTTATATTTTAGAACAATGGTTTGAGGAACTTTTTCCATGGTTGGAAAGATGTGAAGAAGTTTTTGGTTTTGATAAATTAAAAGGGTATGATACCCAAAGACTTTATGCATACCTTGCTGAAAGATATCTATCCTTTTGGTTTAAGAAACATACTAAGTTTAAAACTAATCCTTGGACTTTTATAGATTTTTAATTAAATGAAATTTTTGTAGCAAATATATGGGGATAAGAAAAAAAATTATAAAAAAGGCTTGTAATTATTTATTGAGCAAAGGAATTTTTACCTCTCAAAGAGCAGATTTGTATGAAATACGTAAACTTTTAAAAACTATATCACCAAAAAAATTAACAAAAGATAATATTAGAATCGGCGGAAATAATGATGGAGGTTATGTAGTGCCAAATGATCTTGAAGATATTAATTATTGCTTTTCGCCTGGAGTTGGAAATTTAATAAATTTTGAAAATGATTTGATCAAAAAGGGCATTAAGTGTTTCCTAGCGGATAAAGATATTAATAAAATTTATAATAGTCAATTTATTGACTTTGAAAAAAAATTTGTTGGTCCAACTACAGATGAAAATTATATTACTCTAAAGGATTGGATATCATCTAAAATTGACTATGTTAAAAATAATGAACTCATTTTACAATTAGATGTCGAGGGTGATGAATACAATATTTTGAACTCCTTAGATATCTGTACTTTAAAAAAATTCCGGATTATTTTAATTGAATTTCATCAATTACATTATATTTTTGACTCATTTACATTTAAAAATATCAAAAAAGTTTTTGATAAATTGAATAAATATTTTTACTGCACACATATTCATCCAAACAACAATCCAGAATTTATAGTTAAAGAAAGAGATATAATAATTCCCCCAGTTATGGAGTTTAGTTATTTACGAAAAGATAGATCCATCGTTATTGACCAAAAATTACATTTTCCATCAGTAATAGATCAACCCAACAATCCTTCAAGGGTAGATATTGATTTGCCCGAATGCTGGTATAAAGTTTAAAGTTAAT
The DNA here is from genome assembly GCA_902515205.1 of uncultured Pelagibacteraceae bacterium. Lineage (GTDB taxonomy): Bacteria > Pseudomonadota > Alphaproteobacteria > Pelagibacterales > Pelagibacteraceae > Pelagibacter. The sequence continues at coordinate 2,241 of CABXTU010000007.1, forward strand.
TTTTTTTTGACAAATAGTATAAGGAGAGGTGGCCGAGTGGTTGAAGGCGCACGCTTGGAAAGCGTGTAAAGGGGAAACTCTTTCATGGGTTCGAATCCCATTCTCTCCGCCATTTCAAATTTTTAATAAAAAAATAATGAATTGTAAATTTTTATATTGTAAATTAAAATTTAGACATGACAGAAAAATTAGATAATTTTGAAAAAAATGGATTTATTATATTAAGGAATTTTATAAAAGATGAAAACTTTAATTATTTATGCGAAAAATTGAAAGAAAACGTTTTACAAGAGTTCAAAAAACTCGATAAAAAAGGAGGAAGTTTAATGGGAAATTTAAATGTTTCTCCTGGAATTTATTCAAAAAAAATTTTTGAAAGATTAAATACCGAAGAATTTAAAAAAATTATACAGAATATATCAAAAAAAAATTTTTCAGCTTTTGATATTATTAGTGGTGGAAACTTGAATTTTCAATACAAATACAATCAGCATTTTCATACAGATAGTAAGTTTGATAATAGTTTTCTAATAGTAAATGTAGTAACTGAAGATATTTTTGAAATAAACGGTCCCCTAGAAGTATTACCAGGAACGCAAAAAGAAAAGCTTCCATACTGGAAAGTTATATTTAAAAAAAGTAAAAAAATATTAGCTAAAAAGGGAGACTTGATTATTAGAACAAGTAATTTATGGCACAGAGGTACAAAAAATATATCTAAAAATCCCAGATTGCTACTAGCATATACATTTAAGGAAAAGAAAGGAGAAAATGGTAATGTAGAATTTGAAGATAATAAAGATTTAAGAATTTTAGATAATTTATTTAAGTCAAATGTTAAGGGAGCTCTAAAAGAAAATTTTTATACTAGGTTAAGCTATCTTTATAAGTCTTTTAGGTTATTAAGATCAATTTTTACTAAAAAGCATTTTCACTAAAATTTTTTTTTATAAAAGCTCTTTAAAGTAAAATTTTAATTTAATATGATAATTTTTTTTTAAATCATCTGTTAGACTGTATTTTAAAGGGGTTATTCGTTGTTTTTAAAACTGTAGTTGTATTAAAAGTGAGCAATTTTAGTTAAAAAATGATATAATTTTGTTTTCCTATTATTAAAAAATGACAAATAAAAATACATATCAAGCAGACTCAATTAAGGTTTTAAAAGGACTTGAGGCGGTTCGAAAACGTCCAGGTATGTATATAGGAGATACTGATGATGGTACAGGTCTGCATCACATGGTTTATGAAGTTGTAGACAATTCAATTGATGAAGCATTAGCCGGATTTTGCAAAAATATTAGCGTAATTATTAATTATGACGGAACTATTACTGTAAAAGATGATGGTCGAGGTATACCTGTTGATATGCATAAAGGTGAGAAAAAATCAGCAGCAGAGGTAATTATGACTCAATTACATGCAGGTGGAAAATTTGACCATGACTCATATAAAGTTTCAGGAGGCCTTCATGGTGTTGGAGTTTCAGTTGTAAATGCATTATCTGAAAAATTAAAACTTGAGATTTTTAGAGATGGAAAAATTTATTACATTGAATTTAAAGATGGTTCTGCAAAATCACCCTTAAAAATAATAGGAAAATCCAAAGAAAGTGGTACCCAAATTACTTTTTTGCCGTCAAAAAAAATTTTTTCTTCAATAAAATTTAGCCCAAATATTATTATTAAAAGAATGAGAGAATTAGCTTTTTTAAATAAGGGTATAAAAATTTCCTTAAAAGACGACAGCCAAACAAAAAGCCAACTCTATGAGTTCAAATTTGAAGGGGGTGTATTAGAGTTTGTAGAATATCTTGATGAAAAAAGAGAAAAATTATTAAACAAAAATGGTAATAATTTATTCAAGAAACCAATTTATATTGAGGGTAAAAAAGAAAATATAGAAATTGAAAGTTCTTTACAGTGGAATGCAAACTATTCTGAGGATGTTTTTCCCTATACAAATAATATTTTTCAAAAAGACGGAGGAACTCATATTCTGGGTTTTAGAAGCGCCTTAACAAGAGTGATTAATAAATACGCGAATGAACACAATTTATTGAAAAAAAATAAGTTAAGTATATCAGGGGATGACATAAAAGAGGGCTTAACTTGTGTATTATCTGTTAAAATACCAGATCCAAAATTTTCTTCTCAAACAAAAGACAAGCTAGTTTCTTCAGAGGTAAGGATGATAGTCGAAACTGTAATAAATGAAAAGTTATCTATTTGGTTTGATCAAAATCCCTCAATTGCAAAAATAATTTTAGCTAAAATAATTCAAGCAGCTCTTGCTCGAGATGTTGCTCGAAAAGCCAGGGAAAATGTTAGACGGAAAGGTGCTTTAGAATTGAGCGGGTTACCAGGAAAATTAGCAGATTGTCAAATAGCTAAGCAAGAAGGAACAGAACTTTTTATAGTAGAGGGTGACTCTGCTGGAGGTTCAGCAAAACAAGGAAGAAATAGAGCTAATCAAGCAGTATTACCGTTACGTGGAAAAATTTTGAACACTTATGTTGAAGAGCTTAAACTTAGTAGAAATGGAAATGGAAGTAAAAATGGATCTGATCAAAGAACTAAAGCTTTGGCAAAAATGATTTCATCAAATGAAATTCTTACTCTGATAAATGCACTTGGTTTAGATCCAAAAGTTCAAGAAATTGATCTAAAAGATTTAAGATATGGAAAAATTATTATAATGACAGATGCCGATGTTGATGGTTCACACATCAGAGCATTATTATTAACTTTCTTTAATAATAAACCGTTTAATAAGTTGATTGAAAATGGTCATGTCTATTTGGCTCAGCCACCTTTATTTAAAATAAATAAAGGCCTTAAAGGAATTTATATCAAAGATGAAAAAGAGCTTGAAAATTTTTTAATTAATAACAATAAAGATCTAAAAAAAATTAAAAAAGATACTAAAGAATTTAAAAAAAGAATTGAAGAGGAAAAAGCAAAGTTAAATATTCAAAGATTTAAAGGTCTTGGAGAGATGAACCCAGAGGAACTTTGGAGTACAACTTTAGATCCTATGACTAGGAATTTATTACAAGTACAATATTCAAAAGACCTTAAAAAAGATCAAAACTTAATACATACCCTTATGGGAAATGATGTAGCACTGAGAAAAGATTTTATAATTTCTAATGCTATAAATGTCCAAAATCTAGACATATAGAAAATGAAGTTTTTTGAAACTTCAAAATATTATACCTTAAAAAAATCAACTTATATTAATTTAAGATGGATAGGTATAATTGGTCAATTAATTTCTGTATGTATTGTTTATTTTTTATTAAATTTCAACTTTGATTTTGTTAAATCAGTTATAATTATTTTTGTTGGGATTATAAGTAATATCTATTTGATATTTGTTTACCAAAAAACACAAATTTCAGATAGATCAGCTTTACTCTTTCTGATGATTGATATTTTCCAATTAGGTGCATTAGTTTTTTTGACGGGAGGAGTGGTAAATCCATTTATAATATTTTTGATAATCCCAAGTATTTTTGCATCTTCTAATTTAGGCCTAAGGACAAATTTATTGCTTGTATTGAGCACAATATTAATGATTATTTTTTTAACTTTTTTCTCTGAGGATTTACCCTCACCTTTAAACGAACATTTCCATATAGATATATATTATTACTATTCTATCCCTACAGCATTAATAATAGCTTTAATATTTTTAAATTATTTTGCTATTATTTTTGGTTCTGAGTCAAGAATTAGAAAAGAAGCATTAAACAAAATGGAGGAAATAATGGCCAAAGAGCATGAAATGCTTTCTCTAGGAGGACAAGCCGCTGCTGCTGCACATTCTCTTGGAACGCCGCTTTCCACTATAAAAATAATTTCTCAAGAACTGAAGAAACAGTTAAAGAATAATAAGGAGTTAAAACCCGACATTGAATTATTGTCTAGTCAGGTTGAAAGATGTAATCAAATTTTAAAAAAATTATCATTGAATCCACATCAAGAAGATGACTTTATTGGTGAAAATCTAACTGTAAGGGGCTATATTAAGGAAATTATATCATCATTTAGTCAAACTAGTAAGAAAGATTTTATCTTTAATTTTGATCAAGATTTTAATTCCAAAAAAATTTCAAAATCAATTGAAATTATTTACGGTTTGAGAAATTTTATTGGAAATGCAAATAAGTTTTCTAAAAAAAAAATATTCGTAAATTTAAAAAGTAATAATGAAAATACTGAAATTTTGATTAGCGATGATGGAAATGGATTCCCCAATGATATATTATCTAAATTAGGTGAACCTTATTTAAAAACATTTAACAAAAATAGAAAAGTTAAAAGTGGTCTTGGCTTAGGAATATTTATTGGGAAAAACTTATTAGAAAAAAATTTTGCCTCTGTAAATTGTAATAATTCTAAAGAAACTCAGGGAGCTGAAATTAAAATTAAATGGAAAAATAAAGATTTACTTAAAATCTAATGTAATTTATTTTTATTTTCAAACAGCTGACTTAATTGAGAAATCATAACGTCTCCAAGTTCATTTACATCTGTAATTTTAATTGCACGATTATAATATCTTGAAACATCATGACCAATACCAATAGCTAAAATTTCTGTCTCAGTTTTATCCTCAATAAATTTGACAGTTTTTTTTAAGTGTTTTTCTAGAAAATCACCAGAGTTTACAGATAGAGTAGAGTCATCTACAGGAGCGCCATCCGAAATAACCATAAGTATTTTTCTTTCTTCCTTCCTTTTTTTTATTCTATTATAAGCCCAAGAAATTGCCTCACCATCAATATTTTCTTTTAATAGCCCCTCTTTTAACATCAGTCCAAGATTATTTTTTGCTTGCCTCCATTGGGTATCTGCTCCTTTGTAGATTATGTGTCTTAAATCATTTAATCTTCCAGGAGATTTTGGTTTACCTTTTTGATTCCACAACTCTCTACTTTGACCACCTTTCCAATTTTTTGTTGTAAAACCTAGTATCTCTACTTTAACAGAGCATCTCTCCAACGTCCTAGATAAAATATCTGCGCAAATAGCTGCAATAGTAATTGGCCTACCTCTCATAGAGCCCGAGTTATCAATTAATAAAGATACTATTGTATCTTTAAAATCTAAATCTTTTTCTTTTTTAAATGATAAGGAGTTATAAGGATCCATAATAATCCGTGGTAATTTTGAGCTATCTAACAGTCCCTCTTCTAAGTCAAATTCCCAAGCTCTATTTTGTTTCGCTAATAATTGTCTCTGTAGCTTATTTGCAAGTTTAGTTATGACGTCTTGAAAACCAATCAATTGCTGGTCTAAAGTTTTTCTTAGTTTTGTAGCTTCATCAAAATTTTCTAAATTTTCTGCCTTTGTTATCTCATCAAATTGAGTAGAGAAAATCTTATACTCTAGATTTAGATTACTAATGTTTTTTTTTTGGATTACTTGTTCATTATTTTCCAGGTTAGATTCTGTATCCATTAATTCTTCATCTAACTTATATTCATCAATATCATATTCTGAATCTAAAGCTGCATTAGCCTCGTCATCTTTATTTTGATCCTTATTATCCTCGGTATCGCTCTTTTGATCATCGTTTGCAGGATTATCTGACCCATCATTTTGGTTTTCATCTACTGTCTCATCATTTTCTTCATTTTGAAAAATTTCCATTTCATTAAATATTTCAAAAAATTTGTAAGAGTATTTATTTTGAGAGTCCAAATTATTTTTTAAAAATTCCAAATGTTTTTCGATTGCATTATCAAAGTCCTTTTGCCAAAAAGCTAACATCTTTGCATTCAAATCATTCAGTTCTATATTATGAAATTTTTCGAGCATATAGAGTTCAAAAGCATCATTTACCGATACGTCGTCTTTTGATTTTAATTGATCTTTTTTTTTTAATTTAATTATTTGATTATAATTTTCTCTGAGATTCTTTTCTACTCCCTTCAGCATTTTGGCTCCTAAAGTTTCATATCTTATTTTTTCTGCAATAGAGTAAAGAGATTTACAAGATGAATTAGATGGTAAATTTTTTATATATATTTCTTTATTTGAAAATTTCTTTTTTAACGCCAAGGAGTCAGATTCTGCTCTAGCTTTTATATAATCTGATTTTGAGTTTAAATCCTCTAAATTAAAAAAATCATTTTTTTTTGAATTTGCATTTTGTTCTAAATTTTCTTTAATCTTGAATTCATCTGAGATAACTCTAGCTGTTGAATTTAGAGCCTGTTTTAGTCTCTCTTTTAAATTATTGGCTTTATTAGAATTATCCATTTAAATTTGGATATTAAGAAGAGATTCAGGCAATTCTTCGCCAAAGCATCTCTGGTAGTACTCAGCAATTGTATTTTTTTCAATTTCATCACATTTATTTAAAAAAGTAACTCTAAATGCATAACCCGTATCTTTAAATATTTCTGTATTTTCTACCCAATGTAAAACAGTCCTTGGGCTCATGACTGTAGAAATATCTCCAGCCATAAAGCCCTTACGAGTTAGTGATGCAACCTTTATCATGTTTGCTAATATTTCTTTACCCTTTTGATTATTTAAATCTTTATTTTTACTTAAAATAATTTCCATTTCTTTATCTAAACTCAAATAATTAAGAGTTGTTACAATATTCCATCTATCCATTTGACCTTGATTAATTTGTTGAGTTCCATGATATAAACCTGTTGTATCACCCAAACCAACTGTATTTGAAGTTGCAAATAATCTAAAAAATTTATTTTGTTTAATAACTTTATTTTTATCAAGCAATGTGAAGCTTCCATCTGCCTCTAATACTCTCTGAATAACGAACATAACGTCTGGTCTTCCTGCATCGTATTCATCAAACACTAAAGCGACTGGATTTTGAATTGCCCAAGGCAAAATTCCCTCATTAAATTGTGTAACTTGTTTTCCATCTTTTAAAACAATTGCATCCTTACCAATTAAATCGATTCTACTTACATGACTATCAAGATTCACTCTTATACATGGCCAATTTAATCTAGCTGCAATTTGTTCTATATGGGTTGACTTTCCAGTACCATGATATCCTTGTACTAAAACTCTTTTGTTAAATGCAAATCCTGAAATAATTGCAAGTGTTGTATCTTTATCAAATTTATAAGTTTTATCTATTTCTGGTACAAATTCACTTTTTTTTGAGAAAGCATTAACTTCCATTTCGGAATCTATTCCAAAACTTTGTTTAAGCGAAACTTTTATATCTGGTTTAATATCTAAATCAGGTGTCAATTTTGTTCCTATAAGTGTTTTTAAGTTGTGTATAAGCTAAAGTAATTAATTTTAGTTTTTCTTCGTATTTTTTATTACCAGAATTCATATCAGGGTGAAATTTTTTGACAAGTAATTTAAATTTATCTTGAATTTTCTTCCATTTTAAACCCACAGATATTTCTAAAATGCTAAATGCTTTTATATCCTTATGATCAAATTTAAATTGACGCATATGGTCGTTATCATTTTTAAATTTACCACTTTCTAATTCATCTCTCATAGTTGTATTCCACAACACTTTAAAAAAATTATCTGAGGAACTAAAGCTTTGAGTTGGCTTATGCCAGGTTAAGTCTGATTTTAAAAAATTTAACACTTGTTCGTCGTTCATTCCTGAAAAATAATTCCAGTTTTTATTAAACTCTTTAATATGTTTTAAGCACAGCATTCTAAATTTCTTACTGTTATCCTTCTCTACTGGTGCTTTATATTCAGCTATTTCCCTACAATTATTCCAGTCACAAATATTTTTCATGATATATAATAAACAATATTTATGGATATTAATGAACTAATTGCAATTATAAAAAAAAAACTAGCAAATCAGATTGTTGCTAAAAATATTACTATTGAAGACAAAACCTTTCTTCATAAAAATCATAAAGGCTATCAAGATGGAAAATATCATTTAAAAATCTCTTTGATATCCTCTGAACTAAAAAAATTGAGTAAAATTGATAGTAATAAAAAAATTTATAAAATTTTAGATGAAGAAATGAAAAAATTCATTCATTCTTTACAAATATTAATTAAATAATTTTTTTTTGAAAAATAATTTTAAATATTTTTTTGTATAAAACTTGTTTATTAAAGGCAAACCAATTTTTTTAAGTAAAATTAAATTAATTTTTTCAGAGCTATTTTTTTTATCTTTTGACATAAATGATAAAATTTTATTAACATCCTTGAGTGAAAAGTATTTTTTAATATTATAGGGTAACTTAGATTTTCTCAGATGTTCAGATATATTGGTATAATCAATTTTTGATAGATAATTATTGTTAAAACTAAATTTAAGAGCTGAGCTAATTCCTAGCAGAACAGCTTCTCCATGATTCAATTTTTTTGAATAACCAAGTGATGCTTCATATGCATGTGCAAAAGTATGTCCGAAGTTTAAAACTTTTCTTAAACTTTTCTCTTGATCATCTTTTTCAACAACATTTTTTTTTATAATACAACTTTCATATATAGTTCTTTCAATGATTGGTGTTTTAAGGCTTATTATTTTTGAATAGTTTTTATCTAAATATTTATAAAATTTTTTGTTAGCTATTAAAGAATGTTTTAGTATTTCCCCATATCCACAAATTATCTCCCTCTTCGATAATGATTTAAGAAAATCGATATCACTTATTACTAATTTAGGATGATAAAAACTTCCTACTAAATTTTTTCCTTGCTTTGTATTTACTCCAGTTTTACCTCCAATAGAAGAGTCCACCTGAGAAAGAAGAGTTGTTGGCACGTTTATAAATTGAAGGCCTCTTTTGAACATACTTGCTGCAAATCCACTTACATCTCCAGTAATTCCCCCACCTACTGCGATTAAACCGTCTTTTCTAGAAAAATTTTTATCAAGTAAAATTTTTAAAATTTTATTAATATTTTTTAGATTTTTGTTTTTTTCACTCGCATTGAATTGGTAAATGTATATTTTTTTACTCTTAAGGGAGTTTTTGATTTTTTTTACCATTTTCTTTGGAATATTTTTGTCAACAACTAATAAATATTTATTTGAGCTAGTAATATTTTTTTTTATTAGGTTAGAAATTCTAAAAATTAAGTTTCTACCTATTAATATAGGATATACGTGAGATTGAGTTTTAATTGTTAGCTTGATTGTTTTCATACTTATTTAAAATCTTATTAGCAATTTCACTTTTTGTAAGATTATTACAATTAATTTTAATCGAAGCCATAGAATAAATGTTAGAGCGTTGTTTGATTAAATCCATTAATTCATTATTAGTAGCTTCTTTTGCCAAAGGTCTTTTTAAACTGTTTTTAATTCTTTTAATAAGTATTTTACTATCCCATTTTAACCAGAATGATAAATGATTTTTTAAAATTTCCTCTCTTATATTTTTGTTAATAAATGCACCACCCCCTAATGAAATAACTATTCTATTTTTTTTCAATATCTTTAAAGTGGTTTTTTCCTCAAATTCTCTAAAGAATTTTTCCCCCTTTTTTTCAAAAATTTCTGGGATTCTCATATTCAATTCTTTTTCTATTACTTGATCTATGTCGAAGAAATTTAGTTTTAATTTTTTAGAAATAATTGAGCCAATTGAGGACTTTCCTGAGCCCATCATTCCAATAAAAACAATATTTTCTTTTGATTTCATAAGTTTCTATATTGAAAAAACACAAATATGTCTTAATTTGATTTTAACTAAACTATATGCAATTTATAAAAAAAACAAGTTTGAGAACAAGCATAGTCAGCTTATTTATAAAAATATCTTTAATTTTAGTTGTAATTCTCGGCATTACTTTTTTTCTCAATAAAATAGATTTTCCCGCACCCAAAAAAGAAATAGAAAAAGTTATCTCGAATGAAAATTTTAAAGTTGTCAAATAAAATATTTTTTTCAATTATATTTTTTTTATTAATTGGAATAACCTGTAATGCTGATGAAAAACCAATAGATATTTGGAATATTGATAAAGATAAAATTGATGAAAATTTAACATCTAATACATCTACTATCTTAAATGAGTCTCAAATTGAAACTATATCCAAAACGAACATTTACAATATGCAGTCGCAAAAGCAGAAAAATGAAATAGCACTAGATGAAAATATAAATTCTAAAGAAATTAAGATTATTGGTTTGTATGATCCTGAAGATAATGGATTAGATATTAACATGTGGATGAATTCTGACGGGGATCAATTAAAAAATATTTTTTCAAAATTAGAAAAAATTAAATTATCAGATGATGCGTCAGAAATAATGAATATTTCTTTGTTAACAAATGCTTATATGCCGAATATAAATATAACTCATAAAGATTTTTTAAGATTCAAATCTCGATGGCTTATTCAAAATTCAAATTTAAATTTAATTGAAGACTATTTAATAAAAAACCAAATTATAAATTTACACCCAAAATTAACAAAATACCTTGTAGATGAATATTTATCTCAATCAAATATAAAAAAAGCCTGTGAAATACTTTCAAAAAATAAAGTGTCTTTAGATGATGAATATTTATCAAAATTTAATCTATATTGTTTAGTTTATAGAGACAAAAAAGATCAGGCCCAACTAATGTTGGATTTAAAAAAAGAATTAGGTTTTAAAGATAAATATTTTGAGGAAAAAATTGGTTATTTAATTGGATATAATAAAAATATTGACAATAAAGTATCTGAAAATTCAATTCTTGATTTTCATCTAGCTCATAAAACTAATCCAAATTTTAATTTTGAGCCCAAAACAAATACATCTAAAATAATTTGGAGTTATCTTTCTGCATCAAATTTGCTTTACAACATTCAAGAAATCGAAATTACCGAACTAAATAAAATTGCTACAATCGAAAAAGCAGTCCATGATAAAAATTATCCTGAAAAAGATTTATTCGAGCTGTATAAAAGATTTCAATTTAATATAAATCAGCTTTTGAATGCATCGGAATCTTACAAAACCCTTTCAAATATTGAGGCAAGAGCTTTAATTTATCAAAAGATTCTTTTAGAATCTGAATTGATAAAAAGATTAAGATTATTAAAAATTCTCAAAAATCTATTTAAAGATGAAGGAATTGTTAATGCATTCGATCTAGAATTAAAAAAATTTTTAGAAGAAATAGATCCAACAGATATTCCAGATAATTTAACAAGTTTTTACTATACTAACATTCAAATTGAGAAAAATTTAGAGAAAAAAATTAAATTCAATAATAACGTATTACACCAATCTAAATTGATAAATTATTTTAATGGGGATTTTGCAAAATCAAAAATCGAAAAAGATATAAATAATTTTTTAAAAAAAATAAAAAAAGATAAAAAATATTTTATTTCAAAAAAAGATATAATTTTTTTAGAGGCACTTAAATCTGATGGAATTGAAATTTCTGAAAAGTATGACGATTTATATAAAATAAACGATTCAGAAATTCCAACAGATATTCAAGTTATGATTAATAATAATGAAAAAGGTGCTGCATTATTACGAATTGCTGAAGTTATTGGACAAGATGATTTGGAGCGAATTGATGAAGATACAATTTATTTTATTATAAGTACATTAAATCAATTGAATATAGATTTCCTGAGAAATAAAATTCTGTTAAAAGTTCTTCCTTTAAAAGTATAAAAATTAGTTTATTTATTTATTACATGAGTATTAAAGATATTATAACTGTTCCAGATGAAATTTTAAAAAAAACTTCAGAACTAGTTGAAAAAGTTGGAGTAAATGAAAAAAAACTTATTAATGATTTATTTGAAACAATGTATGAATCTAAAGGTATAGGGCTAGCTGCTGTACAAGTAGGCATATTAAAAAGAATTTTAGTTATTGATGTGTCTAATAAAGAAGAAAAAAAAAAACCACTAAGTTTAATAAATCCAATTATCAAAAGATTAAGTAATGAAACTTCAATATATGAGGAAGGTTGCTTATCAATACCAGATACTTTTATAGAAATTGAAAGGCCTAAAATTTGTGAAGTTGAGTATATTGATATAAGTGGAAAAAAAAAAAACTTAAAATGTGATGGCCTTTTGTCAATTTGTATACAGCACGAAATAAATCACCTAGATGGAAAACTAATAATTGATCATTTATCAAAATTAAAAAGAGATTTAATTATTAAAAAAATTTCTAAGTTTAAAAAAAATCCAGATAGAATAATAGTTTGATCATGTCTAAAAAGATTATTTTTATGGGCACGCCTGTATTTGCTGTACCTATTCTAGAGTCCTTGCATCAAAATGGCTATCAAATAAGTATAGTTTATACTCAACCACCACAAAAATCTCATCGAGGACAGAAAATAAATAAATCTCCTATTCAAGGCATCTCTGAAAAATTAAATATAGATTTTAGATTTCCAGAATACTTGAAAAATAATAATCAAGAATATGAATTTATAAAAAATTTGAATGCTGATCTTGCTATTGTTGTTGCCTATGGACAAATTATTCCAAAAGAATATTTAAACCTTACCAAAAAAGGTTTTATTAACATACATGGATCTATCCTTCCAAAATGGAGAGGAGCAGCACCAATTCAAAGATCAATTATGAATTTAGATAATGAAACTGGTATAAGTATCATGAAATTAAGTGACAAATTAGATTGTGGACCGGTATGCAATGTTTATAAGATAAAATTAGACCAAAATAACAATGCTCAGGAAATCTCAAAAAAATTATCACTGTTAGCAGCTAATAAAATTATAGATGATATTCATGATATATTAGAAGATAAGGCAAAATTTATTGATCAAGAACACTCAATGTCAACTTATGCAAGGAAAATAGACAAAGCTGAGGGTAAAATTGATTGGAGCAACGACGCTTCTCGAATTATTGGAAAGGTAAATGGTTTATTCCCTGTTCCTGGTGCTTTTTTTGTTTTCAAAGGGGAAAGATATAAAATTTTAAAAGCTGAAATTGGAAATCTCTCAGGAAAAATTGGAGAAGTGTTAACAGATAAACTAGAGATAGCTTGTGCAAAAAATCAGTCAGTAAAAATTGTGGAGATACAAAAAGAGGGGAAAAAACCTCAAAACATTGTAGAATTCATGCTTGGATCAAATATAAAAAAAGGCTCATTAATATCTAATGCCTAGATATCAGATACTAATAGAATATTCTGGATGTAATTTTAGAGGATGGCAAGTTCAAAAAAAAGGCAAAACTGTACAAGGCCTTATTCAAGAAAAAATTTCAAAACTTTTAAAAAAAAAAATAACAATATATGGAGCAGGCAGACTTGATAGTGGAGTTCATGCTTTGGAACAATCTGCACACTTTGATTTTGATATAGAAATTAAAAAAAAAAATAAATTCTTAAAATCTATAAACTATTTTTTAAGAAAAGATAATGTTGTAATTTTAGCTTTAAAAAAAAAGAGTAGTAATTTTCACGCTAGATATTCAGCTAAGATGAGAGTATATAATTATATTATTATTAATCGTTTAAGTGAACCTATTTTAGAAAAAAATCGAGGATGGCATATCATAAAAAAACTTGATCTTAATATAATGAAAAGAGGTGCTAAAAAACTTGTTGGAACAAAGGACTTCTCTACTTTCAGAGCTTCAAGCTGCAGGGCAAAAAGTTCAGTAAAGACTATGAAGTTAGTCAAAATAAAGTCCTTGAAAAATAAAATTGAAATTGAATTTAGATCCCAATCATTTTTACAACATCAAGTAAGATCTATGGTAGGTTGTTTAAAGTACTTAGGCGAAAAAAAATGGTCTTTAAAAAAATTTGAAGATGTTATGAAATCAAAAGAAAGAAATTTATGTGCTCCACCAGCACCACCTGAAGGTCTTTATTTAACAAAAGTTATTTATTAATTTTTTTTTTACTCATAGCAAATTTCTTATTTATTCTCCATCTAGACTCTTCTCGAACAATATAGCCACAACAATTTTTAGATCTACATTTACAGGGAAATTGTTTGTAGTCCTCATCAAAACCAAAGCCATAATCACAAGTAAATTCCTCTCCTTTTTTTATATTTTTTATTGCTGTTATCCATATCTTTAAGCCTTTACCATCGTACTGAGAGTTAGGATCACAACTATGATTAATCAATCCTGCTGTATTCCATGGAAAATCTCCATCGAGTGTATATCTTTTATTTAGTGTAAATAAATATATAGGTTTATTATTGTTATACTTATCAGACTCATCTACTTGTTTATTAGTTATTATCTTGCCAGTATAATTAATAATTTTGGTTCCTTTTTTAATGTCTCTTGTTGCATAAAGACCTCGACCTTTATTATCAATTTTTGATTTTTTAATTTTATATAATTTCATTAGGATGATTTTTAATGATTTAAATATTAATTAATTGAATTCTACAAGTGCGTTAACATGTTCATTAGCACTGTCAGCTAAAGCATCTAAATCATATCCACCCTCAAGTATAGAAACAACTTTCCCTTCGGTAAACTTGTTGGTAGCTGCTAAAGTTCTTTTGGTTATCTCATAGAAGTCTTTTGAGCTAAGTTGAAATTGAGCTAAAGGATCATCTTTATGTGCATCAAATCCAGCTGAAAATAATAAAAAGTCAGGTTTATATTCAACCAGTCTGTCCAATACTCTGTTAAATGCATTAAAATATTGCTCTGAATTTGTACCTGCTGGCAAAGGTATATTTAGTGAATTATTAAAATTACCTTTATCTTTATCAGTTCCCCCTCCAGGATAGAATGGATATTGATGAGTTGAAATATATAATGCATTTTTGTTGTTACGCATAACATCGTAATTTCCATTACCCCAGTGTACATCGAAATCTACACAAGCAATCTTTTTATATTTATATTTACTTATTAAATAGTTAGTTGCTATTCCAGCATTTGATATACAGCAGAAACCCATTGATTTATTTTTTTCAGCATGATGCCCTGGAGGCCTAGCCAAACAAAACGCATTTTGAAATTTATTATTTTCTATCCCATCTATTGCTCTAATAGTTGAACCTGCAGCATCAAAGACCGCTTTTTTACTTTCTGGTGATATTACAGTATCTCCATCTAAAAATTTAAGACCTTTTTTAGGAAAAGAGTTTTTTAAGTTATCTATATATTCCTTTGAATGTGTCATAGATAATATATTTTCAGGCACGTTATCTGGTTTATCCCAGATTAAATCTTTCCTTTTTTTTAATTTTTCTTTAATAGCGATTATTCTTTTAGGTTGTTCAGGATGACCATCCCCTGTGTTATGTTTTTCATAAGAGGCAGAATTTATAATTGCAGTTTTCACTTAAAATAATTTTCTAAAATTTTCCCATAAATTTTTGTTAAAATTTTTAAATCCTTTAAAGATACAGCTTCGTCAACTTTATGCATAGTCTTTCCTACTAAACCAAATTCTAAACCAGGTGATATTTTTCTTATAAACCTTAAATCTGATGTTCCTCCAGTAGTAGATAATTTTGGTTTTATCTTAGTAATTTTTTTTATGATATCTTGTATCATATATGTTGTTTTATTTGGCTCAGTTAAAAAAGCTTCGCCAGAAATTCGATAATCAATTTTAAACTTTGATTTATTGTTTTTTGTTATTTTTTTGAAAATTTTATCAAGTCTTTTTTTAATAGAAGTTGATGAATGTTTATTGTTGAACCTAATATTAAAAGTAGCTTCTGCTGTTCCAGGAATGACGTTATCAGCATTATTCTCTATATTTATTTTTGTGACTTCTAAATTTGTTGGCTGAAAGTGTTTATTTCCTTTATCAAATTTTATATCTTTAATTTTTTTAAGAATTTCAACCAATGTTGTTGAAGGATTGTTTCCCCTATGTTGATAGGCAACATGACACATTTCACCAATAATTTTAATTTTTCCCGTTAAACTACCTCTACGACCAATTTTAATCATTTCACCTAATTTATTTGGATTTGTAGGTTCTCCAACTAAACAAAAGTTGATTTTTTCCTTTTTTTTTTTTAAATAATTTACAACTTTTTTAGTTCCATTAACTGCATCTCCTTCTTCGTCTCCTGTGATTAATAGACTTATTGATCCTTTAAAACGTTTATTTTTCATTAAAAAGAGACTCACTGCAGAAACGAAGGCTGCGATAGAACTTTTCATATCACTCGCTCCACGTCCAATTAAATGACCTTTTTTGAAAAAAGGTTTAAAAGGATTTGATGTCCATTCTTTTATATTGCCTGGGGGTACAACATCTAAATGTCCAGCAAAACAAAAATTAGGATTTTTTTTTCCAAATCTAGCGTACAAATTTTTTACAGGCTTAAAATTTTTTTCTTTAAATTCAAGCATTTTAGTTCTAAATCCTAATTTTTTGAGTTTTTTTTCGATAAACTTCATAATTCCAGCATCAACTGGAGTTATAGACGGAAATTTAATTAGCTCCTGGGCCAACTTGACTTCATTTAAATTTTTCATGAGTTTTATTCTCTCAATAGATCATTAATTGATGTTTTTGATCTTGTTTTTTCATCTACTTGTTTAATTATTACCGCACAATATAAAGATGGTGCTGCTGAGTTATTTTTATCTGGTAATGAGCCCGGTACCACAACTGAGTAAGGAGGAACTTTTCCATAGGTAATTTCACCAGTTTTCCGATTTACAATTTTTGTTGATTGACCAATATACATTCCCATACTTAAAACTGATCCTTCTCCTACAATTACCCCTTCTACAATCTCTGACATCGCGCCTAAAAAAACATTATCCTCTATAATTGTTGGAAGTGCTTGAGCAGGCTCTAAAACTCCACCAACCCCACTTCCTGCAGAAATATGACAATTTTTACCAATCTGACAACAACTTCCAGCTCTAGCAAATGTATCTATCATAGTTCCTTCGTCAATGTAGGCTCCTATATTTACGTAGCACGGCATTAAAACTGCGTTTTTACCAACAAAAGAACCTTTCCTTACTGGAGAGTTTGGAACCATTCTAAAACCAGCCTTTTGATGATCTTCTTTTGACCATCCAGCGGTTTTACCTTTTAACAAATGGGCTTTGTCGTACCAACTGCTGTAAGGTCCATTTAAATTTTCCATTGGATAAATTTTAAAACTTAACATAATTGCTTTTTTTAAATATTGATTTGTCACCCATTCCTCATTAATTTTTTCAGCAACTCTTGATTTACCACTATCTAGATCACTTATGACTTGATTTATTGCATCTTTAAGCTCTTGATCAGAGGCTTGACTCACTTGGTCTTTTTTTGCCCATGCTTCGTTAATAATATGCTCTAAGCGGTTCATAATTTTTGATTTAACTATCTCTTAATATATTAATTTCTTGAAGAAAAGAAGGCAAGTTATTAATCTTATAATCAATGTATGGTTTGTCAGCATCTTTTTTTGCGAAAGCTTCATCATTTTCAAGCCAACAAGTTTTCATTCCCAAATTTTTGGCCTGTTTGAGGTTATGAGCTATATCCTCTATTAATATAGATTTTTTTGGATCTAAATTAAATTTATCAATTAATTTTTTATAGGGATCTAAATGTGGTTTTGGAACAAAATCTGCATCAGTTATATCAAAAGCCCCGTCAAATAAACCATTTATTCCCAATTGATTGGTTACATTTTCAATATGAGCATGAGAACCATTTGAAAATATATATTTTTTATCCTTAATTTTAATTAATTCCTCTTTAAGAAAATTATCCTTTGGAAGCCAAGATATATCAATGTCATGAACAAATTCTAAAAATTCATTGGGATTTACATCCTTTTTTTTCATCAATCCTGATAAAGTTGTTCCATATTCATAAAAATATTCTTTTTGGATTTTTTTAGCTTCTGCAATATCAACGTTAAATTTTTTTGAAATAAAAGAGGACATTTTTTTATCAACTTCTGAAAAGACTTTAGTTTGCCCGCTATAAAGTGTATTATCTAAGTCAAATATCCAATATTTTATTTTAGTTAATTCTTTCATTTTCTTATAAGCGTTCCAGAGCCTTTATCAGAAAATATTTCAAATAATATGGAATGCTTTTCTCTACCATCGATAATACCAACAGCTGTAACGCCATTCTTTACTGCATCCAAGCAAGTATTTATCTTTGGAATCATTCCCTCAGTTATAGTTTCATTTTTAATCATTTCTAAAATTTCAGATGATGAAATTTCCTCAATTAGTTTTTTTTCTTTGTCAAGCACACCTTTTACATTTGTCATCAAAAGCAATCTTCTTGATTTTAAGGATTTTGCTATTGCTCCCGCTGCAGTATCTCCGTTAATGTTATATGTTTGATTATTCATTCCCAAACCTAATGGTGACACAATTGGAATTATATTTTTTTCAACAGAATCTTTAATTATATTAATATTAATTTTGTTAGGTATACCAACAAATCCTAGCTCTTTAGCCTCAGGGGTAACCTCAATAATATTGTTCATTTTTGTATTTATAGAAATTGCTTGAGTATCTTTTTTTTTTAAAGATAAAACAATATCGTGATTAAATTCTATAAGAACCGATTCAACTATATTTATAATTTCTTCATTAGTAACTCTTAATCCTCTTATGAATCTTGTTTCAATATTTGATTTTTCAAGTTCTCTTTTAATTCTTGGACCACCTCCATGGACCACAACAATTGAAAGTCCTAATTTATTTAACAAACTTATATCCGCTATAAAATTATTAAAAATATTTCTATCTATAAAAACATTTCCCCCATATTTTATAACAATTAATTCATTCTTATATTTTTCAATATATTTGGTTACTTCTTCTATTGGTGGCCCGTTTTCTGGTAATATTTCTTTTAAATCCATTTATTTTTGTTTGATAATTACATCAACATTATGTCGAAGTTTTAACTGTTGTTCTTTTCATGATAAATATTTGTTGTGCCATAGTTAAAATATTGTTTACAGTCCAATAAATTACTAAACCACTTGGAAAAGGTGCAAGTATTACAGTTAAGAAAAGTGGAAAAAAAGCAAAAATTTTAGCTTGCATTGGATCTGTAGGTGCCGGATTTAGTTTTTGTTGAACCCACATAGAAACTCCCATTGCTACTGGCCAAGCGCCTATGATTAAAAAAGATGGGACGTCATAAGGTAACAAACCAAACAAATTAAATAAACTTGTAGGATCACGTTCACTCAAATCATGGATCCAACCAAAAAATGGCATCTGCCTCATTTCAATAGTTACGAATAAAACTTTATATAAAGCAAAGAAAACTGGTATCTGAACAAGTATTGGTAAACATCCTGACATGGGATTTACTTTTTCTTTTTTGAATAAAGCCATCATAGCTTGTTGCAGTTTCATTTTATCATCTTTATAAAGTTCTTTAAGTCTGGCTTGTTCAGGTTGTAGAGCTTTCATTTTTGCCATACTTCTAAAAGAAAAATTAGCCAATGGAAAAAATACTAACCGAATACAAATAGTTATAGCGATAATTGCTAAACCATAATTGCCTAAAAGTTTAAAAAAATAGTCTATTCCAAAGAACAGCGGTTTAGTGATAAAGTACAGGAATCCCCAGTCTATAACTAAATCAAATTTATCAATATTTAATGACTCAGCATATCCATCAATGATATCTACCCTTTTAGCAGCAACAATGATTTGTAATTTCTCTTCAATTTGATTGTTTCCAGTAAGTTCGATAGGCTCTGTTGATATAAAGTTTGCTCTAAATTTTTTTTTATAATCAAACGTTGTTTTAAATTCTTTTTTTTTTGGTGGTATTAATGATGTTATCCAGTATTTGTCTCCAATACCTAACCAACCTTTTTGTGATATTTTTGAAAATTTTTTTTCCTGAATGTCATCGTAATCTTCTTCAATAAGCTCATCATCTAAAGTAGCAATTAAACCTTCGTGAAGAATATAAAAATTTGATATATCAGGAATCTTATTTCTAATTATTTGCCCGTAAGAATAAAAATCATATTTATTGTTTGAAGGGTTTATGACCTTTTGATTAATTGTAAATAAATACTTATCGTCTAAAGATATCTCTTTTTCAAATGTTATATTCTGAGGATTGGTCCAAGATAATTTAATATTTGATTGATTACTTAATTTTTTATTTCCAATAACAGACCAAATACTATTTGAATTTGGCGTCTCAATATTTTTGTCAGATGTAACAAAACCACTTTCTATTAAATATCCATTATTAACATTCCTTGGATTTAAAAGTACAACTTTTTCATTACTATCAAGTTCAGTATTATAATTTTTAAAAGTTAAGTCATCTATAACAGCACCCTTTAAAGATATTGATCCTATAATACTTTTATTTTCAAATTTAATTCTTTCGTTCTGTTCTAAAGCTTCTTCTCTTGAAATCTGAACTAAATTTTCTTTTTGATCAAGAGTGGGAGCATCAGAATTTTGTTCAGTTTTTTGTTTTTCAATGATTTTTTGATTCTTTGTTGATTGTTCAGGTATAAAAAAAAGAGAATAAAGAACAATAACAGCAGATGATAATGCTATTGCTGCAATTACATTTTTAGAGTCCATTATTTTTTTACCTTTGAGTTTTTTTTCACAGGATCGAAACCTTCTCCACCACCTAAAAACTTAATAGGATGGCATGAAAAAATTCTTTTTAAACTGATATATGAACCTTTAAAAAAACCATAATTTTCTATTGCTTCAATACTATATTCAGAGCAAGTGGGTAAATATCTGCAAGAATTTCCTAATAAAGGACTTATGAAAAATTTATAGCTTTTAATCAGTTTGATTAAAATTTTTGATATAATGTTCATTAGTATATTTTTTTAAAGCTCAGCAATAAGGTTTCTTTTATTTTTGTATATTCATTGTTTAGCATAGTTGGCTTGGCAATAACAAGATATGAATAATTAAATTTTATTGAGATTTTTTTACCTACTTCATTAAAAATATTCCTCAGACGTCTTTTAATTTTATTTCTCTTGACTGCATTTCCTATTTTTTTTTTTGCGACAAAGCTGATATTAAATTTTTTATTATCTTTATTACTTAAATTACCAAAAAAAATTGTTACATATTTATTAGATATTTTTTTTCCTTTGAGCAAGTTTTTAAATTCTTCGTTTTTAGAAAGAGCAAGTATTTTGCTTTTCATTATTTTAACCAGAAACAGTTAAAGATTTTCGTCCTCGAGCTCGTCTTCGAGCTAAAAGTTTTTTCCCACCTTTAGTTTTCATTTTTGATCTAAAGCCGTGCTTTCTTGCTCTTTTAATTTTAGATGGCTGATATGTTCTTTTCATAAATGTGGTTAAATGTTTATTAAATTTGGCCCTTTATAGTAATTAAATATATAAATAGCAAATAGAAGATTTTATAATTATTATGCTAAATAATGGAAAAAACTAAAAAAATTAAATTATTTATAGGTTTATTTTATTTTTTTTTAGTAGCTTTATTTTTGTATTTCTTTTTTTCAAAATTTAGCTTTCAGGAAATTACAAGTTACGACTTTATTAAAAATAATAGAGAATTTTTTTTCCAAATGAAACAATCAAATTTATTTTTGCTAGCATCATTATTCATCTCTTTTGCAATAATCTGGGTATTAGCAGCAGGATTTGTATCACCTTTAGCCATTTTTGCTGGATTTATTTTTGGAAAATGGCTTGGATTAATTTTTTTAGGATTTGGTATGTCTTTAGGAGCAACATTTTTATATATTTTTGCTAACTATTTTTTAAAAGAATTGATTAGAGAAAAATTTTCAAATAAATTTCAAGGGCTTGAAAATAAATTTAAAAAATCTGAATTTACATATTTACTAATCTATAGATTTATTGGAGGTATCCCTTTTGCTATTTCAAATGTATTACCATGTATATTTAATGTAAAACCATTTTATTTTTTTTGGGCAACTTTAATAGGTACAGCCCCACAAATATTTTTATTTTGCTCTCTTGGAAACGGATTTGATAAAGTTATAGATAGAAATTTAGAAGCACCTACTTTAATAGAACTGATTTATTCTCCAGATATTTACATACCTTTAATAATATTTGCAGTTTTAATTGTAATTACAATTTTTCTTAGAAAGTTATTTTATAATAAATAAATATGGTGCTCCCACCCTGTACTGACCAGGGAACTAGTCCTTACCAAGGACTTGTTATACCATTTAACTACAGGAGCCATTGTCCTCAATTGTATTTTATTGATAATAATGCATTTTTTTCAAATTATTGCCTTAATTTTCTGACTAATATGATTTATATCTATCTTGAGAATTTTTATGGGCATTCATTACGATTATAAATCTACAAAAAGTGCTAAGTTAATGGAAAAGCAAGCTAAAAGAGAAAAAAAACTTGCAGAAAAAAAAGCAAAACGACTAGCAAAAGAGGGTACTAGAAATGATGAAAATAAAGATAAAACTTTAGATACTTCGAAACCTATTACTTTGGATTTCCTTACTAATCCTAATAAAGAATGAAATCAAAAAATAAAAATGATCAATTAAGCTTGGCGTTAAAGAAAAATTTAAAAAAGAGAAAATTATTCCAAAAAAAAAATAAAAAAAAAAATAATAAATAATGTCGGTTTTATCAGATAAATGGATTAGAAAAATGTCTATGGAAAGAGATATGATTTCACCTTTTGAAGAAAAACAAGTTCGAGGAAAAAGTATTTCTTTTGGATTATCTTCTTTTGGTTATGACGCAAGAGTTTCTGATGAGTTTAAAATATTTACAAACGTAAATTCCGAAATCGTAGATCCTAAAAATTTTAAGCCAACAAATTTTGTTACTAAAAATACTTCAGAATGTATAATTCCTCCAAATTCATTTGTATTAGCTAGAACTGTTGAAAAATTTAAAATTCCAGATGATATTCTTGTTATCTGTCTCGGAAAATCAACGTATGCAAGATGTGGAATCATTGTGAATGTTACTCCATTAGAACCTGGATGGGAGGGATATGTTACACTAGAATTTTCGAATACAACACCTTTACCAGCCAAAATTTATGCCAATGAAGGTGTGGCTCAATTTATATTTCTAAAAGGTAATGAGAAGCCGGATGTAACATACAAAGACCGAGACGGTAAATATATGGGGCAAACTGGAGTAACTTTACCAAAAGTATAATCATGCAAAAACTAGAAGTCCGTGGAGCAAATAGGCTTAGAGGACAAATTAAGATTTCAGGTTCAAAAAATGCTTCACTGCCAATTTTGGCAGCAACTCTTTTAACTGATAAAAAAGTTTATTTAAAAAATTTACCAAAAGTGAAAGACATAGAGACTATGATAAAATTATTAGAATCATTGGGTTCAAAAATACAATTTGAAAAAAAAAATTTGATTATTGATAATTTTAAACAAAATAAAAAGTTTGCTTCTTACTCCTTAGTAAAAACTATGCGAGCGGGAATATTAGTTCTTGGCCCTCTATTAGCAAAATTTGGTAACGCAAAAATCTCACTTCCAGGAGGATGTGCGATAGGCACAAGACCTGTAGACGTACATCTAAAAGCATTATCTAAACTTGGTGTGAAATATAAAATTATCCAAGGCTACATTCACGCTACTGCTCCCACAGGCTTAAAAGGCTGTACTTTAAGTTTCTCAAAGATATCAGTTGGAGCTACAGAAAATTTAATAATTGCAGCAACTTTAGCTGAGGGTACAACTATTTTGAAAAACTGCGCAATTGAACCTGAGATAAAAGATTTGGTAAATTTTTTAAAAAAATTAGGATGCAATCTTAAATGGATAGCTAAACGTTCAATTAAAATTATTGGGGTCAATAAAACTAATATAATAAGCTATTCTGTAATGTTTGATAGGATAGAGGCTGGTACTTATTTAATAGCAGCTGCTATAACTGAAGGAAATTTAAAGATTAAGAATATAATTCCAAATATAATGAAAACAGAAATAAATATTTTAAAAAAAATTGGGGCCAAAATAAATTTAAAAAAAAATGAAATACATATAGAAGGAAGAAAAAAAATTAAAAACATGAAAATCAAAACTGCCCCCTATCCTGGTTTTCCAACAGATTTACAAGCACAAATTTCAGTTTTATTATGCAAAGCAAATAGAAATTCTTTGATTATAGAAGATATATTCGAAAATAGATTTATGCATGTTTCTGAATTAAATCGAATGGGTGCTAATATCTCAATTAATGGTAATAAAGCTTTTATAATGGGAAATACAAAATTCGCAGCAGCAGAGCTAATGGCAACTGATTTAAGAGCCTCTGTTTCCTTAATTCTTGCCGCATTAAATGCAAAAGGAAAATCTGTAATTAATAGAATTTATCATCTTGATCGTGGATATGAAAATTTAGAAAAAAAATTAAAAAAAGTTGGAGCAAAAATAAGACGAGTAAATTGATGCAAAAAAAGTATTTAGCTCAAATTATTGCCACAGATAATGAAGGTTTACAAATGGTTTCAGCTTGTAGTGCGGGTGCGAATGTTAGAGTAGGAGATATTAAATATTTGGCTTCAAATAAAGTTTTTTTACTTTCAATTGAAAGATCAAAAATCGAAGCTGATCAGAAAAACAAAAAAATTAAAAGTATTTGCAGATTTGATTTTGTTGATAAGGTAAAATCGAAGAATATTGATCAAAAAAATGCCGAATTGATTTTAGAACTTATAGCAATAGACTATATGAAAAATAAAAAAGACTATGAAATTAATTTAATTTTTAAAAACAATGCTCATATTACTTTGACCACTGAAACAATTGAAGTAAGACTTGAAGATCAAAGCGAGACAAAAAAATAATGAAAATATTAGATGTTAATAACAAAAATTTTAATAAAATTTTAAGTGAACTACTAGCAAAAAGAAAAGAAAAAATTAAAAACAATGCAGTGTCTGTTAAAAGTATTATTAGAGATGTAAAAAAAAATGGAGATAAAGCTTTATTAAAATATGAAAAGAAATTTAATAAAAATTATAAAATTATTCCTTCTTCTAAAAATATTTCAAAATCAATAGCAACCTTGGATAAAAAGGTTAAAAAGGCAATTGATCTTGCTTATGATAGGATTTATAAATTTCACTCTCTTCAAAGAACTAATAATATTTCATATACTGATAATCTTAAAAATAGACTTAATTATAAATACTTTCCGATTGACTCTGTAGCAATATACGTTCCCGGATCAAAAGCTTCTTATCCATCAAGTGTTTTAATGAATGCTATACCAGCTATTGTAGCTGGAGTTAAAAGGATAGTAATGATAAATCCAGCATATAAAGGTAAACAAAATCCTGCTGTTTTATATGCTGCTCGTAAGTGTAAAATTAAGGAAATTTATTCAGTTGGTGGTCCTTCAGCTATTGCTGCTGCAGCATACGGCACAAAGAAAATTAAAAAAGTAAATAAAATAGTAGGACCAGGAAATGTATTTGTAGCAGCAGCTAAAAAAGAAGTTTTTGGAGATGTTGGAATTGATGGAATGATAGCAGGTCCCTCTGAGATCACAGTCGTATGTGATGAATTGTCAAATCCCGAATGGGTTGCAAGTGACTTAGTTGGTCAAGCAGAGCATGACATTAATGCTCAATGTATATTAATTTCTAAAGATAAAAACTTAATTAAAAAAGTAAAAATAGAAATTTCCAACCAACTTGAAAAAATTCCAAGAATATTAATTGCCAGAAAGAGTTTGAGGAATAATGGAATTTTAATGTATATTAATTCAGATAAAAAAATAGCTCAAGTTATAAATGAAATTGCACCAGAACATTTAGAACTAAATATTAAAAATTACAAATCATTTTTACCAAGAATAAAAAATGCTGGATCAATTTGTTTAGGAAAATATGCAGTTATGGCGATGACAGATTATAATATAGGATCTAACCACGTGCTTCCTACTAACGGTTCAGCAAAATATTCAAGTGGTATTAGTGTAAATGAATTTTATAAAAGAATTTCATACATAAACATATCAAAAAAGGGTATTGAAAGTCTTGGACCATCAGTTATAACTCTTGCAAATTATGAAGGGTTAGTGGGACATGCCCATTCTATAATAAAAAGAATTAGGAGAAAATAGATTTGTCAAAACAAGACTTACTTGAATTTAAGGGAAAAGTTACTGACTTATTACCAAATGCAATGTTTAGAGTAAAATTAGAAAATGGCCATATTGTTACAGCCCACACAGCTGGTAAGCTAAGAAAAAATAGAATTAGAGTATTGCAAGGAGACAATGTTACTGTAGAAATGACTCCTTATGATCTGACAAAAGGCAGAATAATTTTTAGGGGATAAATTTTGCCTCGGTAGCTCAGGAGTAGAGCAGAGCCCTGAAAAGGCTTGTGTCGGAGGTGCGAATCCTTCCCGAGGCACCATCAAAATATCTTGAAATTTTCAAAATAAAAAATTAACCTCTAGTTATATTAAATAACAAAAGGATTAAGTAATAAGATGAGTACATTAAAAGGAACCGTCAAATGGTTTAATGGAAAAAAGGGCTTTGGATTTATTGAAAGAGAGGATAAAGAAAAAGACGTTTTTTGCCATGCAAGCGCCGTTAAAGCTGCAGGAATGAGATACCTTAACGAAGGGGATAAATTAGAATTTACTCTTGAAGATGGTCCTAAAGGCCCATCAGCTGTAAATTTAAAAAAATTAGATTAAATATAAAATTTTTAGAGGGCGTTTATCTGTTAAAATACATTAACGTCCTTTTCTTTCTAGGGTTGAATAATTTAAATATTTGTCATAAAAGACTTGTATGATTATAAATAAAACATTGATGATAAATCCAAACAGTTCTCATTTAATCTGTTTCCATAGCCTATAGGCTATTTATTTATAATATAATTTAAATCCACACAAAAATAATATAAAAACAAGGAACGCCTGGGTGGTGTAACGGTTAGCACGAAAGTTTGTGGAACTTTAAGTTTGAGTTCGATTCTCAGCCCGGGTACCAAAAAATGAATAAAGAAAATAAACTAGTTCCTGGATTACCTCCAGGATTTGAAGATCGTTGGGATAAAAAAATTCTTCTTAAAAAAAAGCTTTTAAAAGCTATTGAGAATAATTTTATTAAATTTGGAGCAGAAGCTCTAGAAACTCCTTCGTTCGAAATTGCAGAAAATATTGGATCTTTTTTGGCAGAGGATGAAGCCAATCCTATGTCTGATGTTTTCTCATTTAAGGATGGAGATAAGAATATAACTCTTCGTTATGATCTCTCAAGCCCACTAGCAAGATTTTATGCTCAAAACAACCAAGTTCTTCCATCAATCTTCAAGCGATATCAAATTCAAAATGTATTCAGAAATGAAAAAGGTGGAAATGGCCGGTACAGAGAATTTATGCAAGCAGATTTTGATATTGTTGGAAATATTAATCCTGCACAAGCAAATGCAGAGCTTTGTAATTTAATATCAAGCACATTAACAGATTGTGGATTAAAAAAAGACCAATTTACAATTAATGTGAGTAATAAAAAAATAGTTCAGGGTTTAGTTGATGATTTAAAAATCTCTGAGAAAAAACAAATAAAAGTTATTAGAGCAATTGATAAACTAGATAAACCTGGTTTTGGATTAAGAGGTGTTGAAGACTTACTAAAAAAAGAGAGAAAAGATCAAAGCGGAGCTATTACTAAAGGAGCTGATTTAAGCAATGAACAGGCAGCGCAAATATTAAATTTTTTAAAAATAAAAGATTTAAAAGAATTAAAAGAAACTTTAAAAAATCCATTATCTCAAGAAGGAATCAAAGAATTAGAGGATATATTCCAAGTAATTGGATATTTTTCAAATTTAAATCAAGTTAAAACAAACTTTACGATTGTGCGAGGACTCTCGTACTATGATTCATTTATTGTCGAAACAAATTTAAATTTTAAAGTGACTAATAACAAAAGTAAGGAAATAGCGTTAGGCAGTATCTGTTCAGGAGGATCCTATGCTAAACTCATTTCAAGGTTTAGAGGTGTTGATGTTCCTGGGACTGGAATTAGTTTTGGTGTAGACAGGTTGTTATTTGCTTTAATGCAGTTAGACCAAATTCAAGTAGAAGATCTAAAACCAGTTTTAGTTTGTGTTATGGATGAAAAATACTTAAAGAATTATTATAAAATTGTTGATCAATTAAGAGATAACAATATTAATGCTGAAGTCTTTTTGAATACAAAAAAAAATCTAGGTAAACAACTTGATTTAGCAAATAAGCGTGAGTTATCAGTTGCAATTATTTGTGGTGAAAATGAGTTTAATGACAATACAATAACAATTAAAAACCTCAAAGGTGTTAAAGGTGAAAATAATCTAACAATTCCAAAATCAAATTTAATAGATGAAATCAAAAAACTTATCTGAAAAAATCCTAAGATCTGTAAAAACCAAGGGATTTAAATATATTGAATTACCCTCAGTAATTGAAACTAATCATATTGTTCAAAGATCTGGTGAAAATTTTAGAAAGTTTATTTTTTCGTTTATTGATCAAAATGGAAATGAGCTATGTTTACGTCCTGATTTAACTATTGTTTCTTGCCTTAGGTATTTAGAGAATAAGCTAAGTGGTAAAGAAAAAATATTTTATAGTGGTCAAGCGTATAGGAAATCTCAAAATAGAAAAGACTCTATAATTAGAGATCAAATTGGATTTGAAATCATTGGTTCTAAAGATGAAAAAAATGATGATAAAGAAATTATTAATACTTCTTTAAATTCTCTTAAAAATTTAAAATATACATCAGGTACTTTAACATTAGGAAATGTTGAAATATTTAAACTTTTAATTTCTAAACTAGATATTCCAACTAGATGGAAATTAAGATTATCAAGACATTTTTGGAGAGAGGACTATTTTAATGATTTATTAAAAAGGTTAGAAACAAATTCTGATGTTGATCCAACAATTGTTGAAATAGATAAAAAACGATATCAAAGAATGCTTAAGGGTAGCAAATCCCATGTTGTTGCAGAGAGATCAATAGAGGAAATTTTAAAGCGTTTTGATAAAAAGATAAACGATCCAAGACGTCCAAGCAAAGGAAGGAATGTATCAAAAATTATTAAAGAGTTTTTGAAGATCAAATGCCCGATTAGTAAAGCTGCAGATTTATTAAACGAATTCTTCAAAAAATATCAAATAAACTTAATGGTAGATCAAAGATACTTTCCAACCTCTATTAACAAAATTTCAAAACTTAATGTAGTTTTTTCAACCTCTTTTGGAAGACAACTTGAATATTATACTGGCATGGTTTTTAAAATTGATATCAAAATAAACAATAAAGTAAAAAATATAATTAATGGTGGAAGATATGATCAATTAATATCTGACCTTGGATTTAAAGAACAAATACCAGCAGTAGGAGCTGCTCTAAATTTAAATTATTAAATGAAAAATATTATCAACATAGGAATTCCAAGTAAAGGCAGACTAAGAAAAGATGTTTTGAACATCTTTAAAAAGAAAAAATTAAAGCTAATCTCTGAACGAGGTGAAAGAGACTTAATTGGTTCTATTAAAAGTAAATCAAACATTAAAATTCTTTATTTGCATGCAAGAGAAATTATTCAAAGATTAGGAGATGGTTCTTTAGACATAGGTTTTTCAGGTTTTGATTTGCTTAAAGAAGGAGAGATCAATATTCAAAAGAAAATTAAATTAATTAAAAAGTATGAATTTGGAAAAGCAACTCTAGTTGTTGCTATTCCAGATCCATGGATTGATGTACAAACAGTAGCTGATTTGGAGGAAATTGCTTTTGAATTTAGGGATAAAAAGAAAAAAAAATTAAGAGTTGCAACTAAATATCCAAATTTAACTAAAGAATTTTTATTTTCAAAGGGTGTAACACAATTTCGTTTAGTTGAAAGTTTGGGTGCTACGGAAGCCTATCCTTTTACAGGCTCTGCAAATTTGATTACCGATATCAGTTCCAGTGGTGAGACAATAAAAAGTAACAATCTACGTATTTTAAAAGATGGCGAGATTTTAAAATCCCAAGCATGTATTTTTACTTCGAAGAAAAACTTAAAAAAAAAAGGTTTAAATATTTTAGTTAAATTACTTTCCAAGTAGCTTATCTTTAAAATAAATAAGGATTATTTTGATAACATCTAAATTTCTTAATATTGCATAAAGAGCTATTAAAACACCAATTATAAATAAAATTTTTAAAATAAGATATAATTCCATTATTTACTTCTTTTTGATTTTAACCATTCTTTATATCTCAAAGAACCTTTCAAAGAGTCTCTTCTGCCCATCCAATAAAATTTTTTACCACCCTTAGCTTTTTTAAGATATCCTTCGATTTGCTTCATAGTAAGACCATTTTGTTTGGGTTCTTTTTTTTTCATAAATATTAAGAAATTTCTTTATTTAAAATTATTTCTTTGCATATTTTATTAGCTTTAGAAATTGACTCAATAAGATTATCTAATTTCCAATTGTTTATAGTTATATCGAAATATCTCGAAACCTGAAAATCAGCCCCATCAATTATTTCAATCTCATATTTTTCGTATTCTTCATATGTTTTATGAAGTAAATAAATATATTCCTTAATTGGGAATGTACCTAAAGCCAAGATTACTCGATTACCATTAAGAAAAGGGTTTATGGATAAAATAGTAGCTGAAATACCTATTTCACCATTCAACATAATAGGCACTTCCTTATCTATTAATTTTTTAAAATCTTCTGGATTACGCCAAGTATAAAATGAAAACCATGAAGTTACCTCGTTACAATCATCTTCAGATGCAATTATAAACGCAAGTTTATCACCATGTTGAATTTCACCTGAGACTGTTGCAAAACTAAATTTTTCAAATCTTTCAATATTCCACTCAACCTCAGTAGCCAAAACATTTCTTGAATTCAAAATTAATGAGAGACTAATAAGTAAAAGAAATAAAAGAAAATTTATTTTCATTCTTTAATTTTCTTATTTAATTTTCCCTCTAATTTTATAACCTCTTCAATGTCGTCCATAGAGGTATCTAAAATTTCTTTTAAAGTTTGGTTTGATTGTTTAATTAATTCTCCAGCATTATAGGTAAATCTTGTACGAGGCTTATGATCGGTTTTAAACATGAAAAGAAGTTTTTCATTATCATCATTTCTTACACGAATATAAACGCACCACTTGCAGCTTACTTCTGGACTTTGTTTTTCAAATTCAATTTCCATATCATCAATTGAAATTATCTTTGTCATTAATGAAGTGTATCTCCATCAAGCTCAAATACTTGTTTTAAAGTTTTTTCTGAACAAAGTTTACATTCTTCCATAATCTCTTTACCTAAGTAAAATTTTCCAACTTGGATTATAGTTTTTACATTTTTTACTTTTTTGGTGCCTTCACATGCAGGGCAATTAATTAGGAATTTATTTTTTTGCATCAGATTTTTCATCTTCAACCTCCTTTTCGATTTTTTTAATTCTTGTATATTTTGAAATAATCAGATGAGCATCAACCAATGCCTGAGTTATCAAAATAAAAATTCCACACTTAATTAAGAAAGAGTTTCCTTGAATTATGCCACTTGCTAAAAATAAACATCCAGCATTGGCTAATACAAAAAATATATTTCTAGCTGAATAAGGTACCTTTTCATTTTTTCCAAAAAAATAGAATATTAAACAAGCCTGGAAAATAAGTGTAGCTTTAGCAGCAAATAACATGGCCTTAAGTAAGAATGGGTCTGGTATCAATTTGCTCTCCTCTTATCTATAGAAGTTATATTTGAGAAATCTTTAGCAAATTTTTTTCTTTGCTTAACAGATTCTTTGTCATCCCAATTTTCTACTGCAGTGATAAAGTTTTCATTTCCAATATCGTCATTGATTAATTCTGCATCAAATTTTATTTGAACTGGAAGAGAAAAATTTACTACTTGGCCACTAATTATACCTTGGCCATTTGCTAGATTTGGCAATTGCTTAGAGTCGTCTACACTTAAAGTTTCAGAGTCTCTAGTAGTTGCTCTTTGGTCTTTTTGATTGACCATTCTAAATACAATCTGACTATTACACTGAGAAGCAATAGTTTCATCCAACCTAGAGGGTCTTTGGGAAATGATCATGACACCAGTTCCAAATTTTCTACCTTCAGTAATTACTTTTCTAATTGTATCAACCGATGGAAGGTTATCTTTATCCTCTGATCTTGAAGGAATGAAATTATGAGCTTCCTCAATTATTGTTAAGAAAGGGGGTATTTCCTCCTCGACTTCTTGTCTGTGTTTAAATAAATTTTCTAATAGAATTGAAACAATCGCACTAGCTGGAAGGTTTTCGTAGCCTTTAAGATATAGGATACTTAATTGGCCTTTATTTACAATTTTTTCCGGCTCTGTCGCAGCATCTGGCAATTCCTCAAATTTTAATTTACTCATTTTTTGTCTGTGTCTAAAGTTGGTTTGCTCCATATTTTTTAACTTTTTGGCAACTTGGCCAAGACTTCTCACCACAACATACATAGAAGCGGGACGAATATTTTTGAATGATTTAGACGAGTCAGATGCATACTCTCTTGCTTTTCGAACAAGCAGTTCAATATATTTTAACAAACTGCCACCTTCATATTTTACTTTTTCTAAAAGGGAGCTTAAAAAATCTTTTTGAGGATCTGTTAGTGAGTTTCCAAGTTTATCAATTAAAGTATAGATAATCTCTTTATCATCAGAGCTTACTGATAAGTTTGGATAAAATAATTTTACTTGGTTGTTTGGGTATAATTTTTTTTGTTTTTGAATAAATCCTAAATAATCACCATGAATATCAAGAACAACCATAGGATACTTTTTCTGCAAAAGTTCATCCATTATTCTTCTAACCATTACTGTTTTACCAGAACCTGACATTCCAAAGATTGAAACATGTCTTGAAACTAGATTGTCAGCATCAATTTTAATTTTAACAGCATCTCGTGCAAGTAAACTTCCAATGAATAAAGGATGTTCAGAGTCTAGATCTGAGATCAATAAGGCCTCTACATCTTCACTAGATGGATAGCTCACAGTTGCTGCAGGTCTAACCGGATAGTTTAAAGGCATTAATTTTAGATTATCTTTTAAAGTAAAACCTAAAATGATTACTTTGCAAATAAGCTCATCTCTTGTTGTTGGAAGAATAGTGTCTCTAATATCAATATTTTCATTAGTTAGTTCTTGTGCTGCTTCAGTTGGAAAAAATGCATTTGAACTTTCAATTGAAGAAATTTTACCCCAAACTGTTACTGGAACAACATTGCCTTCACTAGATGGAATTTTTGACTCTGTAGTGATGATGTCACCTTTTTTTGCTTTGTAATTTTTTAAGCTAAAGTAAAACTCGCTTATATTTGTCTCACCTAAAACTGTACCGATAGATTTCCATTTTTTAGTATTCATTATCTTGCTAATCCTCCTAATGGTCTATTTCTCCAAGACCTTACTTTTTTTGATAAAATTTTTACTGCTAAGCTAATTGTGTTTTGATCTTTGCTTCTGATTGCTTGTTTTAATAAGTGGGTTGCATAATATTTTCTTGAGGCCTTACTCATCCAATTTGGAATTTTGGCGAATTTATCAACTACATTTAAACCTACTGGAAAACCATAGTTGGGCAATAATCTTGCTGTAGCTAATATATATTCGTAATCTTTAATTAAATTTTTGGATTGATTTAACGACTCAATTCGAATAGGTGCTGAGTGGTCATTAACCTTAATGTATCCAATATGAACACTTGGAAAAGAGTCCATTTTATCTTCCCAAGCTGAGCCTGAAGTAACACTAAATCCTTTAATTTGTTTTTTTACTTCTAAAGGTTTAATTGCTTGGCCACTTTGTAAGATGATTTCTAATAAGTGAGAGTCTGTTATTTTGTATTTTTTGATTGTTGAAAGGGTATTTTTAAAATCCTTTTCGGAGATAGTTCCTTTAGATTTATAACTGTATAATAAGTTCTTGATATAAGGAGCTGAATTTGATGTTTCTACTATTCCGTATGTAGGGAACTTACTTTTTTTAATAGAGTTTAAAGCCTCTAGATAGACATTGATGAAATGTCTTGCTTCAGCATTAAGTTTATTTTTATTGTAAAAAGGCAGCATATTCTCTACTGCAAATTTAGTAAAAGTTGGAAAACCCATTACTGTAAATGGCATTACAGTTGCTTCAATCGGGCCATGTAAAAAGCAGTAATCAAACTTTCTGTTTAATAAGATGTGTTTAACAATAGTAACTGCTTCAAAGATTATTCTAGCACCATCTTTTTTCTTATTAAGCATTTGATCTTCATCAAAGTCATCTTCAGCAAAGTCATATAGTTCATTCTTAGGATCATATAGATCACCCAAAAACACCATACTTTCCTCAAAGAATTCTCTGTTTTTATCTGCAGCGTCTGGTTTAACGATATAGCTACCAGTTCTAATACTTAGAGGAGCACTACTAATGATAGATGTTTTATCAACACCTCCATCTATAAAACATGCAGTTTTACATTTATTTTCAGACCAAAAATCTTTTCCTTTGTATTCAAGGTTTGTAATTAAATCTGCATCTTCTAAAATTTTTTGAACAGTCAGCGCTACTTGAGCACTAACATCTAAGAAATTATTTTGAACTTTGGGAGATGCATTTACTGCATTTTTTACAAAATTTGTAAATAAAGATGAATTTGCTTTTATTTTATTTTTAATATCTATTTCGTTACGCATCTGTTTGCTCCACAAAAATATTGAATTTTAGTTCCTCGAATGTTTGTTCGAATAGTTAGTTTTTTATTTGAAAATTTATGAAATTTTCTTTTTAAGATTTCTTTAAACACCCAGCATGACTTTCTACTAGTAAAACTTCTTAAATGAATTTTAGTAACTTTGTTTTTAGCCTTAGTATTGCAGCTGTTGAACCCTTGGTTATGAAAGAAAGGAAAATGGAGAGATCCAAGGGTACGAGGCGTTGCCGCTACTCGACAGCTGCTTTTACTAAAGCTAATTACATTATTTGAAGTTGACCTCCTATGTTTATGTTTGTTATTAATTTGCATATTATTGAGATATTCGTGATTATTCTAATTCCAAGTCTTTTTTATTTTTAATTAAAATATTTTTTAATTCATTAAAACTTTTCTCAGATATTTGTCTTACTCTCTCTGATGAAATATTAAATTTTTTGCCTAATTTAGTTAATGATAATTCTTCATTTGATCCTAATTCACTTAATTTAGTACAGTTTAAAATTTCTTTTTCACGAATTGGTAGACCCCTTAAAAAATCATTTTTTATTTTATTAAATTTATCTATATTTAAATTTTTATTTACACTTTCTTCTATATTTTCACCTGAACCAGTTAAGTCCCATTTATTTTCATTGTCTTTATCATTTTCTTGATTATTAACTTCTTCATCACCAGACTCTGTTTTCGTATTAACAAATTTATCTATTAGTTTTACTTCATCTATTTTAATATCAGTCTCTTTAGAGATAGATCTATAGTCCGCTTCAGAAAGAAATTTTTTATTTAATTTAAATTGAGGTATTTTTGAATACACACTTCTTGTACTATCCGAGTCAGGAAGTTTACCACAAATTCTGTTTGTATTTAAAAGTCTTAAGTGTGTTTTTAGTTTGAATTGAAGCTGATTACTCGCAAAAACACAAAAGTCAAATTTTTCTTTGTATTGAAAATTTGTTTTACTGTTAGTACCCCACAGATACTTTTCAGTAGCCTCCCAAACAATCAAATGAGCTGTTGATCTTATGTCTTGTAAAGAATCATCAGTGATTTTTGAATTTTCATCTGGTTTAACAAAATATCTTTCAGGTCTGTATTTTTTGTTAAATGAAATGATTATGTTTTCTAAAACAGTTCTTTCAGAATTAACTTTGTGATTTAAGAAATGATTGAACAGATCAAGCCTAGCTTGACCAGCAAAATTTTCATCAGTAATGTCTGCGGTGGGCAGCGCACCTGATAATGTTTTGTACATAGCTAAGTGCTGCCAGATCCAACATTTATACCATAAAATAATGGCAAAACTTGGAAAGTCGGTATTTTGTACCGATACTATTGAGATATACGCTAGATTCTAAATTTCAAGAGATTAATTCTAAATTAATTCTGAAGCGTTAAAAAATATGAAATTATCTGATTTGTCCACATATTTAGACCATTCTTCCAGTTTCATCTGCGCCCAATCAGCATCCTGTTTAGTTATTTTTCTACCCTCAGTTGTCTGATTATCGTTAGTGATAATATTTAAGCCTCTCTCAACTGTAAATATTCCTATATTTATGTCGTCTAAAAAAGTTACGAACATCCTTTCATACATAGTTTTGAAAGCTTTAGTTTCATCTGACTTTACAAAAACCGGTGATTTAAATGACTTAAAATTAAGATAAAAATTTTTTAATGTGTTTTCTAGTTTATTTTTATCCACTTTCTTTTTTAATAATTGGTTAATTTTTACGCCATTATAAAATTCAACATTTTTTACATTGGATGCTAAATCTGCAAAAAATTTAAATGAATTTTTGTAACTTTTTACAATTGCTACATTTTGGTTAACACAGTGATCAGGCAAATAAGCATCAACAAAATAAATTTTATCAGAATATTTAAAAATTCTTTTAAGTTTGGCGGTAACATCTTTTTTAAGTTGATTTTGAGGTATATTTCTATTTGGAAACCATTTGTTTGGTGTTAAATCTTTTATTTTTTTTGTAATTAGAGTCCTTTTATTCAAAATTTCGTCAATCGAAATATTTGTTTTTTTTTGATTTTTTGAAATTTCATTTGTGAATAATATGTCTACTTCAACGTTACTTAATTTTTCAACTGGTTTTATATTTTTAGATAATAGTTGCTGAAGCTCTTTAATAATCAAAGAATTTGATCCAATAGCTAAATTAGGGTCAGAAATAATTTTTCTGTTATCAAAATACAAAAGATTTTCTCTATTTAAAAATAATTCACCAAAAAAATTTAAAATAGATAAAGATTCTTTGTAATCTAATTTTTTTTGTAAATCTAAAAAAAAATCTTTTGAAATTTTAAATGAATAAATCATAAATACTATCCTAATTCTTTAATTCTATCTGCGAACAAATCATCTTTCCACGGTTGAACATATTGTCCATTTTTATTAATTTTGATTTTTGTAATAGAAGATCCTTTTTTAAAATTTGGTTTTACATAATTAACAGAGATATTCTCAGGAGTTATCTTATTTTGCCGAATTGATTTTAAAATTCTTAAAAGAAAATCTTCGCTATGTGTCTCAATTATAAATTGATTATTTCTTTCAAGTGATGATTCTACAATAAGGTCTGCTAAATCTGCCTCAAGTTTTGGGTGCAGATGAACTTCTGGCTCTTCTATTAGTATAATTTTATTGTTGGCTATAATGCACTGAACTATAAAAGGTAAAATTAATGGGTAACCAAGACCAATATGCATACTCGATACTTTAATTTTAGAATTTTTAGGTAAAAAAACTATTTCATAATAGTTTCCAGAAGGTTCTATTTTTACCTTGTATGGAATTTCTAATTTATTAAACCATTTATTGGTAGCTTCAGAAATTTTTGGATTTGCTAATAATTCTCCTAAGTTCTCTGCCGATGGACCTACATAATCAGTTTGTAATCCTTTTACAAAATATCTTTTTGGAATTTGTCTTAAACCCGGTGCCACAACAAATCTGTGCATTACTTGTGTTACAGACTCAAGTGCAGAACTTGATGAGTTCGAATATCTATCAGGATAATAGCCATTTATAATATTCACATTCAAAAATCTTGAAGGACTACCAATTAAATATAATAAAATATTAATTAAATAATTGTCTGTTTCTTGTGTTCTAAAAGGGCTTATTCTTTTCGATTGAGAAGGTTTTTTCATAAAAAAACCATTATAAAAAATTAAATCTTTGTTTTTAAGACAAATATCGTTTTTAAAAAAATTGATGAAGTTTGGTTTAGTAGATTTTTTACCTTTAAAAAAATTTATAAGTTTAGATAAATCTTTTTCAAGTTTTTTCTTATCTTCATTAAGAAATCCACGTCTTATTTCCCAGTCCATGAATTCATCTGCAAAAACAATGAATGTATCATTACCATTTTTTATAAATTCTTTAATTTTATTTTGAATATTATTCTTATTTTTTTTTCTTATTTCATCACTTTTTTTCATAAAAGGTCTTAAGGCATTCATTCTTTTTGCATATCCACCATCAATGTTATCCTCATTCTTCTGTAATTTTGTCTCTAAAATATTAGGATTTGTTTTTAAAAAATTTAAGAATTTTTGAAAAAAATCTCTAATCAAGTTATTTTCAACATTCAATAAATCATTATATGTTTCACCTAGACTTTTAATTTCGATGCTATTAACATCAAATTCTGTCTCATAGTAATAGGGGTCATAGATGCTCTTATAAATATTTTCATCTAAATTTTTCCTTCTATCCAATCTACTTAAAAAAAATTCACCTGATTTAAATCTCTTTATTTCCTGTAAATTCAATGCAAACTGGCTACCTTCACTAAACATTACATGTTTTTTAAATTGTACTGAAACTTTTCCACCAGGATTTGAATAAGACATCTTATCTAAAATTGTTCTATCTTTCACTAAATCTTTATTTTTATAAAAATTCTTTGAATATTTAAAAGTATAAGTTAAAGATTTTTCCTTATTTAAGATTTTTTTCTCTTTTTTTGAATATTCATTTGTTTCTATTCCAATTGTTATATTTGATTTTTTATTACCACTATTAACTAAACCCTCGTAGCCAACATCTATATCTAAACCACCTTTCCCCCTTAACTCTGTTGGAGACTCGTAATTAAATGGAGTTAATTTATTAACACCATAACTTTGTCTATATAATCTTAGAGCCTGATTTATAGTACTTTTTCCTGCACTGTTTTTTCCAAAGATAAGATTTATCATAGGAGCAAATTCAACCTGATTTTCTCCTTTAAAAGCTTTTAAGTTACCTATTTTTACTTTTGATAAGAAAATTCTAGGGAATTCAGTAGTATTTTTTTTTGTAATTTTCTTCTTTTTCATATTTAAAAGATATACGTTGAAATCGTAATAATCAATTTTCAATTGTATTTGATATTTAAATAATCACGTATATCTTAATGTTATGGACATGATTCTATTAATTATCTTAGTTATATTGCTTAGTGCAACTTTAGGTATCTTATACCTAAATTTAAGATCAAAACCCAAAGATGACAATGAAAACCAAGAGGCTGAGGAAATAGCCAACTTAAAAACTGAAATTGTTACATTAAAAGATACCTTAAATAATACTATCAACACTTCGCTTGGTACAATGTCGACTTCCTTTAATGCTCTCTCAACAGGAGTTACAAAGGATATGACTGAGGCTCTTACTAAAGTTGATGAGAAAGTTGGTAACTTTAATCAACAAGTACAATTACTAAATCAAAGCCAAGAGGGAATTACTAAAATTCTAGCAGGGGTTAAAAAGTATGGAACTTTGGCTGAATATTCTTTGGATGCTTTGATAAAGGATTTGTTACCAGCATCTCAATTTATGACTAATGTTAAAATGAAAGAAGATACCAGTGAAAATGTAGAATTTGCAATTAAGCTTCAAGGAGATGTTTTGGTTCCAGTAGATAGTCATTTCCCAGTGGAAAAATTTAAAGCAATTACTGATGCACATGAAGCTGATGATAAAAGAGAAGTTGCTGATGCTAGAACAAAATTAGCAAGTGCATTTAAGGCTAAAGCAAAAAGTGTTATGGAAAAATATATAGTTCCACCTAAATCAACAGATTTTGCAATAGTGTATGCACCAACAGAGAGTCTTTATAAGGAATTGACTGAATATCAAGATCCAAGCACTAAAGAACTATTAACTCAAGAACTAATGAAAAAATATAAAATAGTAATTTGTGGCCCTAATACTCTTTCAGCTTATTTACAATCCTTACATATGGGTTTTCAATCACTAAAAGTTCAAAAAGGAGCTACAGAAATATATAATCATCTTAAAACTATCACCACAAGATTTGAAAAACATTTTGATAACATAATTACGCTTAGAAAAAAATTAGAAGAAGCGATGAGCGTGGTAGATAAGTTTGGTACTGATGCAAGATCAATAAGTAGAACTCTAGAAAATATAAAAGATCCCGAGCAGGTTGAGAAAGCTGTTCAAACAGAAAATGTAGAAAAATTTGTTGAAAGAAATAAACAGCTTAAAAATTAATTTCTTTTTTCCTTTAATACCGATTATAAGAAACTTCATGCAATGGAATAGAAAATATGATTATCCTTCGTCATCAAGAGCAACAGTAGATGGAATTAGAAGATATGTACTAGGAGAGTCAAAACTACCAAGTGTTACTTCAATTTTAGACGCAACCAAATCTGAAGAAGATAAAGCAGCTTTAGCCAATTGGCGCGAAAGAACTGGTCAAAAAGAAGCTGAAGCAATTACAAAAGCTGCGAGTAGTCGAGGTTCCAAAATGCATAATTATTTAGAGTCTTTTCTTTTAGGAAGAGAAAATTTAAGTTTTTTTGAAGATGGTGAACAATACAAATCTATGGCTAAACAAATTATTGATAAAGGTTTAAAAAATAGGTTAGAAGAAATATGGGGAGTTGAATGTACTCTTTACTATCCAGAAAAATATGCAGGAACTGCTGACTGCGTTGGTGTTTATGAAGGACAATCTTGCATAATTGATTTCAAGCAATCTAATAAACCAAAAAAAGCTGAGTATATAGATTCATGGTTTTTACAAACCAGCGCATATTCTTTAGCTCACAATATTGTGTATAATACAAACATCACATCTTGTGTAATTCTTGTTTGTACAGTAGATAATCTATTTCAAGAATTTAAAATTCAAGGCTCAGAATTAATTACTTACCAAAATTTATTCTTAGGAAGACTAAAAAAATTTAATGAACTCTCAAATTTAATTTAAAAATGGATAAAATAGTAATTTATGACACAGAAACGACTAACAGTACTATTTGGGGATCAATTATTGAAGTCGGGGCAGTTGTAGTTGATAAAAATCTTAAAGAGATTGGAAAACTAAATATCAGAGGCAGAATGCCAGAAGGAGAAGTCCCTTCTGCTAAAGCACTTCTAGTTAACTCTACAAGTATTGACTTACTTACTAAAGGCAATTATTCACATTATGAATTTTTAGGTGCAGTTGAAAATTTCTTTGTAAAAGCTGCGCCTGCTATGTTTATGGGCTGGAGTAATTTAAATTTTGACAGAAGAATGTTTCATTTCAATTTTTTTAAGGGAAATAGGTATCCTTATTTAACTCACTCTTCACCAAATCAGGAACACGATGGCTTACATGTAGCAAGAGCTGCTCAAACTATAGATTCTAAAACACTGAAAACAGAATTAACAGAAGCAGGAAATGAGAGTTTGGCCTTAGAGGGTTTGGCCCGTCAGCAAGGTTTTGATACTTCAGCAGCCCACACTGCCTATGTAGACGCACATAATTCCTTAAAAATTCTAAGAATAATAAAAGATAAACATAAAACAAATTGGGAAAAATTTTTAGGTACTTCTACAAAAAGTAGTGTGGAGTCTATTTTAAAAAACGAAGGCATATATTCAATTTTTGAAAATGTTAAGGGAAGAAATATGATGTATCTAGTTTGTACATTACATCCAGCTCATTGTTTTCATCCTTCTTATGCATCTTGGGGGTATTTATGGGATTTAAGAAGAGATCCAGAACTATTTTTAAATATGTCAGTAAATGAGCTTAAAGCAAATTTGAAAAAGATTAGTCCTAAAGCACTTCGAGTAATTAAAACTAATAAAGCTCCTATAATTTTAGATAAAAAGTTTGCATTGAAAGAAAAGGCTTATTCTGATCTTGATTTAGAGACAATTAAAAAAAGGGCAAAACTTGTAAGAAGTAGCGAAAAATTTTGTCAAAATATTCAAATTATTAATAGAGAAGCTGCAGAGGAAAAAGCACAAACCAATACTCAAGAGGATTTATTGCCAGAAGAAACTTTATATGAAAAGTTTATACCAAACAAAGATACCTCCTTATTCAAAATATGGCACAGCTCTTCCTGGGAAGACAAGTTAAGAATGTTAGATAAATTTCAAGATAAAAGATGCAGCTGGTTTGGGCAAAAAATTATCTATCAAGAAGCACCACAAATTTTACCACCAGATTTATACAAAAATATTAAAAGTGAAATTGCGAGACGAATTTTAAGTAAAAATAAAGAAAAATGGCAAACAATTGGAATGGCTTATAACGAAATTGACATATTACGAGATCAGGCAGATAATAAAAATGATGAAGAAGAACTTAAAAAATTAGATGAAATAAATGAATTTATTATGTCTATTGAAAAAAAATATGAAATTGCCTAGTTGACTTTAGGGCACTTATTTATAGAAATGGTTTATGCTTGTAGATTTTAAAGACGAAGACTTTGATAATAAAGTTAAAAATGAAGATGTATCAGTTATTCAATTTAGCGCTGCTTGGTGTGGACCATGTAAAGCCTTAAAGCCAGTTATGGATAAATTAGCTTTAGAGTATAAAGATAAAGCAGGTTTTTATTATGCAGATATTGAAGATGGTGGAATAAACACAGGAAGTGCCGCAGGAATAAGAGGCGTGCCTACAGTTATTATTTATAAAAAAGGTGTAGAGGTAGACAGGAAAGTTGGAGGAGTTCCAGAAAGCCACATGAAAGAATTTTTAGAAAAAAATATCTAATTTAAGTTTAAAACTTCTGAACATAAATAAAGTGATCCAGTAATTATTAATAAGTCTCCTCGATTTAATTCTATAGATTTAATAGCTTTCTCAATACTTTCTGCATACTTTACATTTGGTAAGTGATTAAATTTATCTTTTAACTTTTTACCGCTTATAGCATTTGGTTGATTAGGTATATCAATGGTTGTGATTGATGAAATATTTTTTAGATATCCAATGTAGCTTTTATGGTCTTTATTGGCCATCATGCCAATTATTATATGTTTATTGCAATCTAAACTTTGGAGATAATCATTTAATACCCTTGCACCATCTTCATTATGATCTCCTGATACTAAAAAAAGATTATCCCTAACCAAATTTTTTAGGTTTCCAGAAGAAATCTCTTGAAGTCTTGCAACATTGTTAATTTTTTGGATGCCTATTATAATATTTTCATTTTTTATGTTAAAATTTAATGTTCTTAAAGATACTATAGCGGTTGAAATATTTTCTAATTGATAAAGACCAAGAACATTAGGGTCTGGTAATTTCAATCCACCAAATTTATCCTCATAATAAAAGTAACCATTTTCTCCATTTGTAAAAGAAAAATCTTCATTAAAGAGAATTTTATTTGATTGATTTTTAGAAATATTTTTTTTGATATAGTTCATCGTATTTTGATTTTGTTTTGCTACTATAATGTTTGAATCTAAAAGATTTGAAGTTTTTTCAAATACAATTTTCTCAATAGTTTGCTCATTTTTAGGGAGCCAATCTAAATGATCTTTACTTATTGATGTTATGATAGTTGCTAAATTTTTTTTTAGTATGTTAGTGGCATCAAATCTAAAAAATAATCCAGACTCAATTAAGTTTATATTCTCTGGATATTGAGCGGCCTTATAAAAGTAACATGCTGTAAGAATTTCAAAAAAAGTAATTGGTTGATTATCATTTATTTTTTCTACTTCTTCAAAAAGGTCCGCTAGCTCGTCATCTTTCAACTCCTGATTATCAAATACAAATCTTTCGTTCACCTTTTGCAAGTGAGGGCTAGTGTAAACATTGCATTTTATACTTGCCTCTTTTAAAATAGAGTAACATGCTTGAATAGTTGAATTTTTTCCATTTGTACCCACTACATTTATAGCTTTAATTTTATCTTGCGGGTTTCCAAGCTTTTTACAAAGGTTTAAAATTCGATCCAGGCTTAGATCAATTTCTTTAGGATGCAATTTTAGAAAGCGACTGAGTATTTTCTGTAGTTTCATTTTCTTCAGTGCTTATAACAGAATTTTTCCTTAACAATATTGATAATAAAGTTCCTATTTTTTCTGAAAGATCTTTTCTTTCAACTATAAGGTCAACGAAACCTGTTTTTTCAACATATTCACTTTTTTGAAAACCATCTGGAAGATCTTCTTTTACTGTACTTTTTATGACACGCGCACCCGCAAAAGCTATTAGCGCCTCAGGTTCTGCCAAATGTATATCACCTAACATTGCATATGATGCTGTAATACCTCCAGCGGTTGGATCTGTTATACATACTAAATATGGAAGATTATTTTTCTTTAACTCGTTTATTAAAAGAGTCGTTCTCGTCATCTGAGATAAAGAAATCAAACTTTCCATCATCCTCATTCCACCACCTGCACTTATACATAAAAAAG
This sequence comes from uncultured Pelagibacteraceae bacterium, assembly GCA_902515205.1. GTDB lineage: Bacteria > Pseudomonadota > Alphaproteobacteria > Pelagibacterales > Pelagibacteraceae > Pelagibacter. Next base: position 46,595 of record CABXTU010000007.1, read on the forward strand.
GGGTTTTATTTTCTATTGCATACTCAATACCAAATAAAAAAGCTTCACCTTCAGCTGCAGCCATTGAGGCCCCCAAAAAATCAAAATCAGAAGCGACTGCTGTAATTTTAATTTTGTTAATTGTTCCACTCACCACCATCATTCCACATTCCATACCTGTTTTTTTTCTTGCACTTTTTAGCCTTTCTTTATACGGCTTGGAATCTGTCCATTCTAAAGGATCATCTTTTGGAATAGGAGTTTTGAAAATTTCATAATTATTCTTTCCAAATAAAATATCAAATCTTTGTTTAGGTTTAATACGATGAT
>CABXTU010000008.1 GCA_902515205.1 uncultured Pelagibacteraceae bacterium
TCTAGATAATGTCGACTCTATTGCAGACAAAAAGAATATAGGCTTATTTATTAAACCATATGTTTCAGATTTGAATATAAAAAAACTAAATTTTAATTCTAAAAGTAAATTTTCCTTCAATATATCTAAAAAATACAAAATTAATAACTTTAAATTATCTTCTGAAATAAAACTCAATGAACTTAAAATTGAAAATAATTATGAATTAGAAAAATTTTTACCAGAAATAAAAACTGATATAAATCTTTTAAATCATCAAATTAATTTTGATTTTAATAAAAAAAATTTAGTCATAAATGGGAAGGGAAGTATTTTATCACAAAAAAATAAAGATAAAATAAAGTACGATATTAAAAAAGAAAGAGAAAAATTTGTATTTTCATCTTCTTTGGAAATTAATGATAATGACTTTTTAATTGATATTTTAAATTATAAGAAAAAAGCAGAATCTCAATTAAAAATTAATTTTGATGGATCTTATATTAAAAATGAAAGAGCTATATTTAATTCTATTATTTTGAAAGAAAATAAAAATATTATAAAATTACACTCATTATTATTAGATAAAAATTTTAAAATTGATAGCATTAAAAGAATTGATTTTAATTACCTTGATAGCGAAAATAGAAAAAATGAATTTTTTATATCAAAAAGAAAAAAAGATTATATCATTACTGGATCTAGTTTAAATGTTAATAGTTTAATTGATGATTTAATTAAAAATGATAACGAAAAAAAGTTAAATATTTTTAAAAAAGATTTTAATATTGAATTAAAAATTGATGAAGTTTTTCTTGACAAAGAGTATGAGGTCAAGAATTTAAGGGGAAATTTTTTTATAGAAAAAAATAATGTTATAAATGCTTTTTTAAACGCATCTTTTTCTGAGGGTAAAATTATTAAACTTACAATAGATACAAATCAAGAGGGTAAGATTACGACATTATTTTTAGATAAGGCAGACCCTATTGTAAAAAGATATAAATTTATTAAGGGATATGAAAATGGTTCTCTAGATTTTTATTCATTAAAAAAAGGAGACAAAACTATGTCTACACTAAAAATTTATGATTTTAAGTTGAAAGAACTCCCTGTTTTAACAAAATTATTAACTTTAGCATCTCTTCAGGGTATAGCCGACATACTTTCAGGAGAAGGAATTAGATTCAATGAATTTGAAATGATTTTTGAAAATCAGAAAAAACTAATGACAATTAAAGAAATTTACGCAATCGGTCCTGCTATATCAGTATTAATGGATGGTTACGTAGAAAAAGACAAAGTAATAAGTTTAAGAGGAACTTTGGTGCCAGCTACAACTTTAAATAAAGTTATTGGATCGATTCCTTTTTTAGGAAAAATTCTTGTTGGATCTAAATCTGGAGAAGGTGTTTTTGGTGTAAGTTTTAAGATTAAAGGGCCTCCTAAAAAACTTGAAACTTCAGTAAATCCTATTAAAACTTTAACACCTAGATTCATTACAAGAACATTAGAAAAAGTGAAAAAAAATTAATTTATTTCAATTTTTAAATGTCTTTTTTTCCCAATTGAAAGTTTCAGAAAATTTTCCTTAAATAATTTCCTCTTTATTATCATTTTTTCATCAGTAATACTCAAATTATTTATTTTGATTGCATGCCCCTTGATGAGTCTACGAATTTCACTTTTTGAAGTCTCAAACTTTGATATAATAACTAAATCTACAATATTTAAATTTTTATTTAATATTTTTCCATCAATTTTTACTGAGGGTAAATTTGAACCTGAGGAATTATCTGAGAAAGTTTCTTTAGCAATTTTTTCTGAAGACAAAGCAGCTTTTCTACCGTGAAGCATAGAAGTAGTTTCATTTGCTAATTTAATTTTAAGTTGATTAATGTTTCTATCTTTAATTTTATTAATTTCCTCGATATTTAAATCAGTAAACATTTTTAAAAATTTAATTACATCTTTATCATCAACATTTCTCCAAAATTGCCAAAAATCATAAGATGATAATAATTTTTTATCTAACCAGACTGCTCCTGTTTCAGTTTTTCCCATCTTAGCTCCTGATGCTAATGTGATAAGTGGAGTTGTGAGACCATAAGCTTGTTTATTCGAATATCTTTTTATGAGTTCTGTGCCGTTAATTATATTTCCCCATTGGTCAGAGCCACCAATTTGAAGAGAGCAATTTTTTTTTTTATTTAATTCTAAAAAATCATAAGCTTGTAAAATCATATAATTAAATTCCATATAACTAAGTGATTGTTCTCTATCTAATCTTGTTTTAACACTTTCATAAGTAAGCATTTTATTTATTGTAAAATGTTTTCCAATATCTCTTAAAAAAGAAATATAATTTAAATTTTTAAGCCAAGAATAATTGTTTACAAAAATAGGTCTAGTATTTGGATCATCATTATTTAAATAATTTTTTAGAATTTTTTCAATATTTTTGATGTTTTTTTCTATTTCTTTCTCATTTAGAATTTTTCTTGTTTTGTCTTTTCCTGATGGATCACCTATTCTAGTTGTACCACCTCCAATTAGTACTATTGGTCTATGCCCATGTTTTTGTAATAATCTTAAACACATTATTTGAAGCAAGCTTCCAACATGTAAACTTTCAGCAGTACAATCAAAACCTATATATGCATTTATTTTTTTTTTATCCAATAAAGTTGAAAGTTCACTTTCATCAGTACATTGATAAAAGAAACCTCTATCTTTAAATTCTTTTAAAAATTTATTCATAAGCATATAATTATACAATATACAAATTTTATTAAAAAAAAATAATAATGGATAGGATATTTACAGCTTTAGGTTTAATGAGTGGTACTTCTGGGGATGGGGTTGACGCCTCTATAATTAGTTCCAATGGAAATGATAAATATCATCAGATTATAAATAAATATTTCAAATATGACGAAAAAATTTACAACAATCTGCAAAAATTAAGAGATCAAATATCAAATTTAGAGGATCTGAAAAATAATGAAAATGACATTAACTTTTTAGAGAAAGATATAACTTTATTTCATGCAAAAGTTTCAAATGAAATTTTAGCATCATTTAATAAGAAAGTTGATTTTATAGGTTTTCATGGACAAACAATTTACCACAACCCTTTAAAAAAAATTTCTAAACAAATTGGAAATGGTAAATTATTATCCCAGCTTACGAAAAAAATTGTTGTCTATAATTTTAGACAAAATGATATAAAAAATGGTGGAGAAGGGGCACCATTAACACCTATCTTTCATAAACTACTAGTAAAACAGAAAAAAATTGAGCTACCGGTTTGTATCTTAAATATTGGTGGTATTGCAAATATTACTTTAATAAATGAATTTAATGAGGAAAATTTTTTTAGTAAAGATTTAGGCCCTGGAAATTGTTTGATAGATGAATGGGTGAGAAAAAACACAAATCAAAAGTTTGACAATAACGGAGAAATCGCAAAAAAAGGAAAAATTAATGAATTAATTTTAAATCAAGCTTTAGATAATTTTGATAACAGACCAAATCGACAAGTCTCATCTTTTGATATAAAGGATTTTAGTTTAAATTTTGTTAGAGGTCTAAATTTAGAAGATGGATTAGCAACATTAACTGATTTTACTGCAAAGATAATAGTGGAAGAACTTTATAACTTTTTATCTAAAGAGAAAGATAAATTATGCAACGTTTTAGTATGTGGTGGTGGACGAAAAAATTCACATTTATTGAATAGAATTAAAAATTGTGTGCCAAATAATTTAAGTTTTAAACTTATTGACGAATATGGAATAGATGGTGATTTTGTAGAGTCGCAAGCTTTTGGTTATCTTGCTATAAGATCTTTTTTAAAATTACCAATCTCTTTTCCTAAAACGACTGGGTGTTTATTACCATCTACTGGTGGGGTAGTAATTAAAAATTTTTAATAAAGTGCAGTTTCCTTTTTAATATATTCGTTTAAAATTTTATTTAAATTATCCTCATTATTTGAAAAAAAATGGTTAGCGGTGTTAACTGATTGAAATTCGACTTTAATTCCTTTTTGTGCGCTTAATCTTTTGTCTAACTCAGTGATATATTCTATAGGAACAAGTTCATCCTTTTTTCCATAGATCATTAATCCTGAAGTAGGACAAGGAGACAAGAAAGAAAAATCATAAACATTTGGTTGAGGTGAAATGGCAATAAATCTATTTATTTCAGGTCTTCGCATTAATAATTGCATAGCAATAAGTGATCCAAATGAAAAACCTGATACCCAGCACTGTGAATTATCAAAATTTTCTCTTTCAAGCCAATCAAGAGCTGCGGCGGCATCAGCAAGTTCTCCTTGACCATTATCAAATTCTCCATCACTTTTTCCAACCCCTCTAAAATTTACTCGACAAACAGAAAAATTATTTTCCATAAATTGGTGAAAAGTTTCGACTACTATTTTATTGTTCATAGTTCCACCATATTGAGGATGAGGTTGTAAAACCAAAGCAACAGGTGAAGTGTTTTTTTTGCTTTTATAATATTTTGCCTCTAATCTTCCTGCAGGGCCGGGGATAAAAATTTCAGAAATTTTATTGTCCATAAATGTTATTGATTACTATTCTCAAAAAAAATTACATCTATCATAACTCTGAGACAAAATGTTAGCTTTTTTTTAAATATTTTTATATGGAATACTTGACTATTTTAGTCAAGTTTATATATACCCCCATAAAATAAGGGTTTATGAAACTTACATCTAAAGGAAGATATGCAGTAATGGCTTTAGCAGATCTTGCGCGATTTGATAATATTAGTCCAGTTTCTCTGAGAGATATTTCTCTTAGACAAGGTATTTCTCTAGATTATCTAGAGCAAATTTTTTCAAAATTACGAAAAAAAGAAATCGTTCAAAGTGTTCGAGGAACTCAGGGTGGTTATATTTTAAATAGAAAAGCCAGAGAGATTAAACTTACAAATATTTTTGATGCCGTAGATGAGAAGGTAAAAACTTTACAATGCAAGAAAGAATCTAAAAAAGGATGTAACGGTAAATCAACAAAATGTCTTACTCACAATCTATGGGATGAGCTTGAAAATCATATTAATAATTTTTTTGATAAAAAAAGTTTGGATGATTTAGTTAAAAGTAATTTTGAAAGAAAATTTTGAAGATGGATACAAGAGAAAAAAATATAGAGCAGTTAAAAGATTATAAATACGGGTTTTCAACTGAGATTGAAAATATTAGAGCTCCAAAAGGTTTAAATGAAGATGTAATTAAATTTATTTCAAATATTAAAAAAGAACCAAAATGGATGTTGGATTTTAGGCTAAATGCTTTTGAAAGATTTAAAAAATTAAAAGAGCCCGATTGGCAAAAACCAAAATATCCAAAAATTAATTACCAAGACTTATACTACTATTCAGCTCCTAAGAGTGTCAGTGATAAACCAAAAAACCTTGATGAGCTTGATCCTAAACTTTTGGAGACATATAAAAAACTTGGTATACCTTTACAAGAACAAGCAAGATTAAATGGTATTGCTGTTGATGCTGTATTTGACTCTGTTTCAGTTGCAACAACATTTAAAGATGAATTGACTAAACATGGAATAATTTTTTGTTCGATGTCTGAAGCTATTCAAAAATATCCTGACTTAGTCAAGAAATATTTGGGAACAGTTATACCAACTACAGACCATTTTTTTGCGACTTTAAATTCCGCAGTATTTACCGATGGATCTTTTGTTTATATTCCCGAAGGAATTAAGTGCCCCATGGAACTATCAACCTATTTTAGAATAAACGCGTCAGAAACAGGACAATTTGAAAGAACTTTAATAATAGCCGATAAGGGAAGTTATGTGAGCTATCTCGAAGGCTGTACTGCACCAATGAGAGATGAAAATCAATTACATGCAGCTAATGTAGAATTAATTGCTCTTGATGATGCTGAAATTAAATATTCTACAGTACAGAATTGGTATCCAGGTGATGAAAATGGCAAAGGTGGAATTTATAATTTTGTGACTAAAAGAGGTCTATGTAAAGGTAAGAATTCAAAAATTTCTTGGACTCAAGTAGAAACTGGTTCAGCCATAACTTGGAAATATCCAAGTTGTATTTTGAAAGGTGATAATTCTATAGGGGAATTTTATTCTATAGCTATTACTAATAATCATCAAAAAGCCGATACGGGAACTAAAATGATTCATTTAGGCAAAAATACAAAAAGTAAAATAATTTCAAAAGGAATAAGTGCAGGATTTTCTGATATGACCTACAGAGGTCTAGTTGATATTAACTCAAAAGCAAAAAATTCTAGCAATTATACTCAATGTGATTCCTTGTTGATGGGAAATAAATGTGGAGCCCATACTGTTCCTTATATTAAAAATAAAAACTATGATTCAAATATTGCTCATGAGGCTACAACTTCAAAAATAAGTGAAGAACAACTGCACTATTGCCAACAAAGAGGATTAAATCCAGAAGAAGCAGTTGGACTAATCGTAAATGGATTTTGTAAAGAAGTACTTCAACAATTACCGATGGAATTTGCTGTTGAAGCTCAAAAGTTAGTAGGTATTAGCTTAGAAGGAAGTGTGGGCTAATGTTAAAAATAAATAACTTAAATGCAAACATTGATAATAAATCAATTTTAAAAGATTTTTCATTAAATATTAATCCTGGTGAAGTGCATGCCATTATGGGTCCTAACGGTTCTGGTAAAAGTACATTATCTAACATTTTATCAGGTAAAAAAGGATATGAAATTTCTGGTGAAGTGTTATTCGAAAACAAAAATTTGTTTGAATTAGAAACTCAGGAGAGAGCACATAAAGGGATATTTTTAGCTTTTCAGTATCCATTAGAAATCCCTGGTGTAAATACAAATATTTTTTTAAAAACTTCTTTAAATGCAATAAGAAAAGCAAATGGAGAAAAGGAACTTGACGCAATTGAATTTTTAAAACTTGTAAAAGAGAAATCCAAAGAATTGAAATTTGATGAAGAAAAATTAAATAGACAATTAAATGTTGGTTTTTCTGGTGGAGAAAAAAAGAAAAATGAAATTTTACAAATGTCAATGTTATCACCTAAACTATCTATTCTAGATGAAACTGACTCAGGGTTAGATATTGATGCACTAAAAGTTGTGTCAGAAGGAGTAAATTCTTTAAGAAATAAAAATAATTCCTTTTTAATTATTACTCACTATCAAAGATTGCTGGATTATATTAAACCAGATTTTGTTCATGTTTTAATGAATGGAAAAATAATCAAATCTGGAGGACCAGAGTTAGCGTTAGAACTGGAAAAAAAGGGATACGAAAACTTCAATTAAATGACAGAAAAAATTAAAATAGATTTTGAAAAAACGCTTAAAAATTCAGCCTTTTCTGAAAAGGATATTGAGTTCAAAATGAAATATTTAAATAAATTTATTGAAAGTGGTTTACCAAATAGAAAACTTGAAAACTGGAAATTTTCAGATTTAAGTCAAATTATTCAAAAAAATATCGGTGAATTAAGTTTTTACAATGATTACTCAATTCAAAATAAGGTTGATACCTCTATTTTTGTAGATGGTTTAGAACATAATAAAATTATTTTTATTAATGGGAGAGTGGAGAAGATTGATTTTAGTTATGAGGATCATAATAAAGTAAAAATTGATGATCATTTCGAATTTAGAGCTGAGTCTGATAATAACAATTCTCTATTATCTTTAAACAATGCTTTCACAAATAAATGTTTTAGAATTACAATTAAAAAAGATTATTCTTTAAAAAAACCTCTTGTCATTTATCACACTACAAATAACAAAATAAAATCCAAAAATATTAATTTAAAATTAGAATTTGAATTAGAACAAAATAGTTCTTTAAGAATAATTGATTTGTTAAAAGATGAGTCAGTAAATAACTTTATTAATATTTTTTATAATTTTAATTTAAAAGAAAATGCTATTTTGAAAAATTACAAGATTGACAAAATATTAAACAAAAATATCCGGTATTTATTTAATAATATTGAGCAACAATCTAACAGTGTCTCCGAAACTTTTATTTTATCTTCAGGGTCTAATTTTTCAAAAAATGAGGTTAATTGTAATTTGAATGGTGAATACTCTTCTGCATTCGTGAATGGCATTTTTTCATTAGATAACGAACAACAACATGAAATAAGAACGATAATTAATCATTTAGTCGAAAATACAAAAAGTTATCAACTAATTAAAAGTGTGTTGGGAAAAAATGCAAAGTCTGCTTACCAAGGCAAGATATTTGTAGACTCAAAAGCACAAAAAACAGACGGATATCAACTTAGTAAAGCAATTTTACTTGATGAAACTTCTGAATTTAATGCTAAACCCGAGTTAGAAATTTATGCTGATGATGTAAAATGTTCTCATGGATCTGCTTCAGGAAGTCTAGATGAAAATACTATATTCTATTTAATGTCGAGAGGATTGAATTATAAACAATCTAAAGAACTATTGATTAATGGTTTTTTATTAGATGTGATTGAGAAAATTACAGACCCAGAAATTAAAAACTTAGTAAAAAATATGATTGGATTTAAAGAATGAATATAGATAACATTAAAAAAGACTTTCCTATCTTTGATGAAAAAATTCAAAATAACGATTTAGTTTATTTAGATAGTGCTAATTCTTCTCAAAAACCAAAAGTTGTTATTGATAGAATAAATGAGTTTTATACAAAGCAATTCTCTAATGTAGGAAGAAGTATTCATTACCTTGCGGTTGCAGCAACTAATTTATATGAAAATACAAGAGTTTCAGTTCAAAAATATATAAATGCTAAAGATAAAAATGAGATTGTTTTTACTAAAGGGGCCACAGAAGCACTAAATTTGGTAGCTAACACACTTGGTCAAAAATATTTAGAGGAAGGGGATGAAATATTGTTAACAGAACTAGAACATCATTCTAATTATGTGCCTTGGCACTATTTAAGAAAGTCAAAGAATATTAAAATTAATTTTGCTGAAATTAATGATGAAGGTGAAATACCAATAGAAAATATTGAAAAAAAAATTACTCCAAAAACAAAGATTATAGCTATTAATCATTTGTCTAATGTAACAGGAGCAATATTACCAATTAAAGAAATTACTAGTTTAGCTCACTCCAAAGGAATAATTGTTGTTGTAGATGGTTGTCAGGGAGCCCCTCATTTAAAAATTGATGTGCAAGACCTTGACTGTGATTTTTATGCAATTTCATGTCATAAAATGTATGGACCTACTGGATTAGGTATTTTGTACGGTAAAAAAAAATGGCTTGAAGAGCTGCCCCCATATCAAGGCGGAGGTGGAATGATTAAAGAGGTAAAGAAAGACAGAATAACTTACGGAGATTTACCAAATAAATATGAGGCTGGGACTATGGCTACAGCTCAAGTTATAGCATTTGATCAATCTATTAAATTTTTAGAAAGTATTGGTATTGAAAATATTGTTAAACATGAGAAAGATTTAATTGAGTATGGTCAAGAGATTTTAAGAAAAAATAATTCTGTAAAATTAATTGGTAACCCAAAAAATAAAGGTGGTGTTTTATCGTTTACTATAGAAGGTGTGCACCCACATGATATTGCGACAATTTTAGATGAGGATGGTGTAGCAATTAGAGCAGGTCACCACTGTTGTCAAATATTACATGATAAACTTGAAATACCTGCAAGTGCGAGAGCCTCAGTTGGAGTGTACAATACAAAAGAAGATTTTGACCAATTAAATGAGTCAATTAATAAATGTAAAAAAATTTTTGATTTAAAATGAACCTAAAAGAACTTTATCAAGAAATAATCTTAGAACACGGAAAAAATCCCAGAAATTTAGGAAAAACAGAAAATTTTAACAAAGATGCTAAAGGAAATAACCCTTTATGTGGAGACAACGTGCATGTTTATTTAAAGTTAAATGATCAAAGAAAAGTAGAGGACATTTCTTTTGAAGGCAGTGGTTGTGCTATTTCAATGGCATCAGCTTCAATTATGACAGATTTAATGAAGGGAAAGAGTGACAATGAGGCTAAAGAAATTATAGAAGACTTTTTGGGAATGATAAAAGAAAACCCTGAGCTTAGATCTAATATATTAAAAGAAGATGATAAAACAAAGTTGATGTGCTTATCAGGTGTAAAACAATATCCAATGAGAGTAAAATGTGCTACTTTATCTTGGCATACATTAGTTTCAGCAATGGATAATAATGGAAAAGAAATTAGTACTGAAAAATGAAATTTTATGGAAACAAAAGATAAAATAATCGAAGAAATAAAAAAAATTTATGATCCTGAACTTCCAGTAAATATTTATGATCTTGGTCTAATTTACGATGTTCAGGTAAATGAAAAAAAAGCAAAAATTAAAATGACTCTTACTACTCCAAATTGTCCTGTAGCGGAGAGTTTACCTAAAGAAGTAAAGGAAGGTGCTATGCAGGTAAAGGAAATAGAGGATGTTGATTTAGAATTGGTCTGGGATCCACCTTGGTCAAAAGATATGATGTCTGATGCTGCAAAATTGGAATTAAATCTATAATGGAGCCTATAATAAAATTAAGTGATAATGCTGCTAGTAGAATTAAAGAAATTATGGCAAGTGCAGAAAAAGAAGCTCTAGGAGTAAGAGTCACTGTTAAATCAGGTGGTTGTGCTGGCATGTCTTATGTTATGGAATATCTAAAAGAGGTTAATCCAAATGATGAAGTTATTGAGGATAAAGGAGTAAAAGTATTTATAGACTCAGCAGCTGTAATGTATTTATTGGGTACTGAAATGGATTATAAAAAAGAGGATTTTTCGTCAACTTTTGTATTTAATAATCCTAATGAAACAGAACGATGTGGTTGTGGCGAGTCTTTCAAGGTTAATTAATTCTTAATTAATAATAATATTTACACTCATATTAAAATTTTCTAAAATAAATTAATTTTAAATTTGTTAATATGACTAAAGAAAAAATTTCACAATTAGAATCATTGAGAGCTAAATCGAAAAGAGAAGCAGACTTGTTCTTTTCTTTGTGTGAAAATGGTCAAAATTTTGTAGAAAGTAAAAAATTAAAAGAAGCTTTAGATCACTCTGGTCTAAAGCCAAATGATAATAGACTTCAAAGCCTCTTTAAAAGACTTGAAGCTCATGGTGATAAAATTGTTTTTGAGGACTTTATTAGTATTATAAGAACATCTGGTCTATTAGTAGAAAAGGCTTTGAGAGGGCAGTTAGTATTGCCTGATTTTATTGATTTTTCAAAAAATATAGATAAAATTTTTGATGAAGTTAAAAAAATCAGATCTGGTGAATTGGCATCGTATATTCCACCGCTTGCAGAAGTTGATCCAGATCAATTTGGTATTGCTATAGTTACAATTGATGGTCAAATTTACCAAAGAGGTGATTCACAGACAGATTTTTCTTTTCAATCAATGTGTAAGCCATTTAATTATTGTTTTGCACTCGAAGCATTAGGTTTGGAAGAGGTTTCAAAACATGTAGGGAAGGAACCCTCAGGAAGACAATTTGATGATTTAACTTTATTGGCGAGATCAGCTTCAAGTAATGGTTTTTCACGTGTCCCTTTTAATCCAATGGTAAATGCTGGTGCAATTATGACAGCTGGTTTAATTGATCCTGATGACTCTTTTACTCAAAGACTAAGACACATTAGACAACAATTTGGTCGCCTTATAGGTTGGACTGCAGATGATAGCCCTAGTGCTGAGATGCCAAGATTTAATAAAAATATGGCACGTCAAGAAAATTTCAAAGGCTATAATAACATCGCCATGGGATATTTATTGATGGCAACTGGTAGTTTGCCTCATACTAAAACTGATCTACATAGGGATATACATCCAGATGAAGATGAATTTGATTTTTATATTGAACCAGCTGTTACCGAGGCACTAAAACTTTATTTTAGCATTTGTTCCTTAGAAATGACTGCTATCGATGTTGCGATGGCAGCAGCCACACTTGCAAATAGTGGTGTTTGTCCTATTTCTCAAGATCGTGTTCTTAGTCAAAAAACTGTTCGTAATTGTTTACCAGTGCTACAATCTAGCGGAATGTATAATGCCAGCGGTACTTTTTTCCAACAAGTTGGTTTACCTGCAAAAAGTGGAGTTGGCGGAGGTGTGCTACTGATTGTTCCACAACTTATGGGAATTTGTATTTTTTCTCCACGTTTGGATGCTCAGGGTAACAGTGTGAGAGGAATAGAGATGTCTAAAAGACTTACATCAAAATATCTTGTTCATACTTTTGATGGCACAATGACAGATACTGATCGACTGGACCCCAAATTACCTATTGCTAGATGGGAGGCAAACAGTTGTGGGGAGGCAATTTGGGCCGCAAGCAACGGTAATATAAGGACTTTAGAAAGTTTAGTTAGTCAACAGCGAGATCTCCAAACAGGAGATTATGACATTAGAACACCTTTGCATCTTGCCTCAGCAGAGGGCCAATTTGAAGTTGTAAAATTTTTATTAGATCATGGTGTTAAACCCATACCTGATCGTTGGGGAGGTTATCCTATCTCTGATGCGAAAAATAATAATCATAAAAAGATTGTAGATTTATTTGAAAAATTAGACATTAAATATACCGAGCCTTTCCATTTAGTTGAAAATCCAAAAGGTAAAACCGATAAAATTGCTAAATTTGATGATGAACTTATGGTTGTCGAATTACTCTTTGCAGCAACAGAAAATAATGTAGATAATATTCGTCATTTAGTTGCCAAAGGTGTGCCAGTGAATGCAGGAGATTATGATTTAAGAACTGCTTTACATTTAGCATCAGCCGAAGGTAATTTAGAGGCAGTAGAATATTTAGTAACCCACGGTCATCCTCTGAATGTTCGTGACCGTTGGGGCGCTACACCATTAGACGAAGCTAAAAGAGAAAAAAGAAAATCGGTAGTTGACTTTCTAAATAAGTATAAATCTTAGTTTAATATCTAAATAATTATTCCTAAAACTAGCAGCTATAGTACATTTGAAATTCAATTGGATGAGGGGTATCTCTAAATTGTTGTACCTCTTCCATTTTTAATTCAATGTAAGCATCTATTTGATCATCAGTAAACACTCCACCTTGTTTTAAAAAAGCTCTATCACCATCTAATGCGGTACAAGCTCCTTTTAAAGATGTGCAAACTGTTGGTATACCTTTTAGTTCATCTCCAGACAAAGCGTATAAATCTTCATCCATTGGTTTACCAGGTTTAATCTTATTTTTAATCCCATCCAAACCAGCCATCAACAAAGCGGCAAAAGTTAAGTATGGATTACCTGAGGCGTCTGGAAATCTTACCTCAACTCTCTTACCATTTTTACTAGTAGAGAAAGGAATTCTACAACTTGCTGATCTATTTCTTGAAGAGTAAGCTAAAAGAACAGGTGCCTCAAAACCTGGGATTAATCTTTTATAACTGTTTGTAGATGCATTAGTAAATGCATTCAATGCTCTTGCATGCTTTATAATACCACCAATATAATGCAAACACGTATCTGATAATCCCGCGTACTTATCACCAGCAAATAGAGGTTTTTTATTTTTCCAAATAGATTGGTGAACATGCATTCCTGAACCGTTGTCGCCTTTTACTGGCTTAGGCATAAATGTTGCTGTCTTTCCAAATGAGTGAGCAACTTGATGAACTGCATACTTGTAAATTTGCATGTTATCTCCTTGAGTGACCAAAGTGTTGAACTTGGTACCTAGTTCATGTTGACTTGGGGCAACTTCATGGTGGTGTTTTTCAACTTCTACACCCATGTCTTTCATAGCTTTTAAACACTCAGATCTTAAATCTTGGCCACCGTCTACGGGAGGAACGGGAAAGTACCCACCCTTAACTCCTGGTCTATGACCCATATTGCCATTATCGTATTTTTTACCAGTATTGTAAGGACCTTCAGTGCTATCAATTACAAAACCAGTATCATTCATGTCATTTTTAAATCGTACGTCGTCAAATACAAAAAATTCAGCTTCTGGACCAAAAAAAGCAGTATCACCAATACCGGAGTCTTTTAGATATTTTTCTGCCTTCTTTGCTGTTGATCGTGGATCCCTCTCGTAAAATTTTTTAGTTATTGGATCCATTACATCACAAAAGATTACAAGAGAATTATGGGAAAAAAATGGATCAACAAATGTCCTTGATAAGTCAGGTTTTAAAATCATGTCAGACTCATTAATTGCCTTCCAACCTGCAATAGAAGAACCATCAAAAAATATTCCGTCATTTAGCATATCTTCATCAACTGTTTTTAAGTCCTGTGTCACATGCTGAAGTTTACCTCTTGGATCAGTAAATCTTAAATCAACATATTCGATTTCTTTATCCTTAATTATCTTTAAAATATTTTTCGCACTCATTGTTTCTCCCTGTGTAAATTCTTAATAGTATGTTAGATTTGACATGTGATAACAGAAAATACCAATAAAATCTTTTTTATTACATAATAACACATATGCATTTTTCACATAGATATATTGAAAGATATGTATATTAGGTGTCCATTTCTAGTTGAATTATGAATTTATTAAAAAAAGAGCCCGTAAAAAGAGTTGAGCAAATCTTAAAAACATTTGATCCTAAACAAAGTTTACTTGTCTTAGAGACCTCAGCTAGAACAGCTAAAGATGCAGCTTCATCTTTAGGTTGTGAAGTTGGAGCAATAGTTAAAAGTTTACTTTTTAAAACGGGTGATACCTATACCTTATGTCTTGTTGCTGGTGATAAAAAAGTTTCTCTCAACAAAACAAAAAAAATATTAAATATCAAAGATGTTTCTATGGCCTCAGCTGAAAATGTAAAAAATATTACTGGTTTTACTATAGGAGGAGTATCACCGATAGGCCATTTAAATGATTTATCTGTTATCATAGATAATTCTTTAGAAAGATTTGAAAATTTATATGCAGCGGCTGGCCACCCCAATTGTGTTTTTAAAATTAATTACATAAATTTACAAAAAATTACCAGTGGAATGATTAAAGATATAGTTGAATGAAACAACCCAGTTTATTAGATTATTTTTTACTTACTTTCCTAGCATTGATTTGGGCTTCAGCCTTTTTTAATATAAAGATTGCGACTTATTCTTTTGCTCCAGTTACAATAGCATTTTTAAGAGTTTTTTTTGGTGCGATACCTGTTTTATTACTCTGTTATTTTAAGAATATTAAGATAGAAGCATTTTCAAAAGATTGGTATTGGTTTGCATTAATTGGTTTTATAAATTTAGTTGCTCCATTTTTTTTAATTGCATATGGAATAAAATCAGTTCAAAGTAATTTAGCTGCTATACTGATGTCGACAACTCCTCTTAGTTCTACAGTCCTTGGACATTTTTATACAAAAAATGAAAGATTTAATTTAATTAAAACTATTGGAATTTTAATTGGATTTTCTGGCATTGTTTTTTTATTTTCAGATAACTTGTTAATAGATAGTAATAATTTTTCTTCAGCTCTAATTATTTTACTAGGATCAACTTGTTATGTAATAGGTGGAGTTTTAACTTTAAAAATTAGCAAAAAAAAAAATGAAAACGTCACTGGTTCTATACTAATCTGGGCTACTATTATCTTAATTCCAATTGTCTGTTTTATAGATAAACCTTGGAATTTAGAACCAAGATTAGACTCTACAATTTCTGTAATCTATCTTGGTTTAGTTTCAACAGGTTTAGCTTGGCTTTTAAGATTTAAAATTTTAGTAAAAAATGGGTTAATTTTTCAATCCCAGGTATCTTACTTGATACCTATATTTGGAACAATCTTAAGTTATATATTTTTAAAAGAGTTAATAACTTTTAAAGTATTAATATCATTAATTGCTGTAGTTGCTGGTATTTATATTGTTCAAAAGGGAAAATAGTCTTATTTTTTATCAATTCTAAAATTAGATTTTTTTCCAATAATTGAATTATAACTCCCTAACAATCTATAAAGGTATTTTTCTTTTTTGGTTTTATTTAAGGTAATTGAAAAATATATCAATTTTACAAAAGATTTAAATAATTTACCCAAGGTCTTTCTTAAGGCAAAAAAATAACCGTAATTTTTATTGTAAAAATAGAAAGAAGACCACATCCAATGCCATTCCCTTAATTTATTTAAAGATTTTATTTTTTCAATATCATCTCCATAAGAACTCTTTAATCCAAGATGATGAATTTTCAGTTTTTTTGAAGTATAAATATTGCCTCCGTTATTAATCACTGATTTACACAAGTCAAATTCCTCAAAAAATAAAAAAAAATTTTCATCAAATATCCTTCTATTTATAAAATTTTTGAGGTTGAATAACATTGAACAACCTACAACCCAATCAACTTTTTCTAATAAATCCATATTATTATTTTTAAACTTATCTTTAAATTTATCATTTTCTCTCTCATCAAAAAAACCTGCAGGCATAAAAACTTTATCATGTAAATATTGACATCCAATTATTGTAAAATCTTTCGCAATATCTATTGTTTCTGAAATGTTATCAAAAAAACCTTTCTCACAAGTTAAATCTGGATTTAGTATAAGAGCATAATCAGTTTTTACATGCTTCAATCCATAATTATTACCTGATCCCATACCTAAATTTGAACCAGTATTTAAAATTTCAACATTTTGAAATTCAGAAAGGATTTTGTTTTTGTGTTCAAAATTATTTGAATTTTCAATTATTAGAGTTTTTACATCTTTATCTATTGAATTAAGGCAGTCTAAAATAATTTTTTCTGAAGTATTGTATGTGACTATTATAACTGTTAAATTTTTTAATTTTTCCATAAGAGAATTTTATATAAAGAATTAGTCTAAACTAAACACAGAAAAAAAATATTAATTAACTAAATTGTAACCACAATATATGGTATCGAGTTCAATCATAGGTAGAAAATAAAATTTAATAGAAATAGAAACAAACACTGTTTTCTAGTTAAATATATTATGGCTATTAAGAAAAAAAAAATAGCAAAAAATAAGACCAAAAAAAAAAAATATAAGTTGGTCAAATCTTCTAGAAATAAAATTAAACGAAAAAAAAAAGTTGTAAGAAAAAAATCTGCGACTAAGAAGCGTTCTAAAAAATCTAGAAAAGATAATAAAGTTAAATCAACTAACAAAAAAAGAAGAGGAGTGAATATGAGTGCAGAAGCAATGAAAGTGTCATCTGTATTAGATACTTCTCATTTGAAGGTTAAATTTCCATTCAAAGCAAAATATGGAAACTACATTAATGGAAAATTTGTAGAACCTAAATCAGGCAAATACTTTGACAATGTTAGCCCGATTTCGAATGAGAAAATCTGTTCAGTAGCACGATCAGACGATAAAGACGTGGAAGCAGCCCTAGACGCGGCTCACGCAGCTTTTCCAGAATGGGGAAAGACTGATATCACAACAAGATCTAATATCTTAAACAAAATAGCTGACGTTTTAGAAAAAAATCTAAATTTGTTAGCTACAGCTGAATGTTTGGATAATGGAAAACCTATAAGAGAATGTATGGCAGCAGACTTACCTTTGGTTATTGACCATTGGAGATATTTTGCTGGAGTAATTAGAGCAGAAGAGGGATCTATTGCTGAAATTGCTAATAACCAATATTCTTACAATTTTCACGAACCATTAGGCGTTGTTGGTCAGATAGTACCATGGAATTTCCCACTATTGATGGCAACATGGAAATTAGCACCAGCCCTTGCAGCGGGAAATTGTTCAGTTTTAAAACCAGCTGAGCAAACACCAGCTTCTATTATGGTAATGATGGAACTTATTGGAGACTTATTGCCTCCAGGAGTTGTAAACATTGTAAGTGGTTTTGGATTAGAAGCAGGTAAACCTTTAGCATCCTCAAAAAGAGTCGCTAAAGTTGCTTTTACAGGTGAAACAACAACTGGAAGATTGATTATGCAGTATGCTGCACAAAACATCATTCCAATTACATTAGAGTTAGGTGGAAAATCTCCAAACATTTTCTTTGAAGACATTATGGAAAAAGATGATGATTTCTTTGATAAATGTATTGAAGGTTTTGTAATGTTTAACCTAAACCAAGGTGAAGTTTGTACTTGTCCAAGTAGAGCTTTAGTTCAAGAGTCCATTTATGATAAATTCATGGAAAGAGCTATAGCTAGAACAAAAGCTGTCGTACAAGATAATCCTTTAAAAATGGAAACCATGATTGGTGCTCAAGCCTCAGTAGAACAGATGGAAAAAATTAAATCTTATCTTGAACTAGGTAAAAAAGAGGGCGCTAAAGTTCTAACTGGAGGAAGTGTTGGTAAGCTTAATAGTGGATTGGAAAAGGGTAATTATATCCAACCAACTATTTTCGAGGCTAACAATCAGATGAGAATCTCTCAGGAAGAGATTTTTGGACCAGTTGTATCAGTAATTAAATTTAAAGACGAAGCAGAGGCATTAAAAATTGCCAATGATACTCTTTATGGTTTAGGCGCTGCAGTATGGACTAGAAATGGTAATATAGCTCATAGAATGGGAAGAGCTATACAAGCAGGAATAGTATGGACTAATTGTTATCATGCTTATCCAGCTCACTCTCCATTTGGTGGATACAAACAATCTGGAGTTGGAAGAGAAACTCACAAAATGATGCTTAATCATTATAGACAGAATAAGAACTTACATGTCTCTTATGCTGAGAAAAAATTAGGCTTCTTTTAATCAAATAATATATACTGGTCCATGATTCGATATCATGGGCCAGAGAAAACAAATGAAAGTATCTGCAACACATTCGGCTTTGAATTTATTATCTGAGTTAAAACAAAAATATGGTGAAAAGTTAATGTTTCACCAGTCTGGGGGATGTTGCGATGGAAGTGCTCCCATGTGCTTTCAAGAAGGTGAATTTCCATTGGGTGATAATGATATAAAACTTGGCGAAATTGGGGGTGTACCTTTTTATATGAATGGAGACCAATATGAAAAATGGAAACATACTGATTTAACCATAGATGCTGTAAAAGGTATTGGGGGTATGTTTTCTCTTGATAATGGTACAGGAAGAAGATTTTTAACTAAATCTGAGATATGTCTAGTTGTAGATAACGAAAACCCAAATCATTAATTTAAAATCAAAGATTTCAGTTTAAATGTCAGTAAAACTAAGCTCACAAAAAATTATTAAAGATTGGATTGATTATAATAATCATATGAATGTTTCATATTACCTTTTAATATTTGATAAATATGGTGCTGATATTTTAAATGACGTTTTTAAAATGGGGGAGCATTCTGCAAAAACAACTGGAAAAAGTACAATGATAGTAGAGTCTTATATTACGTATAATCAAGAACTTAAAGTTGATGACGAAGTTGAAGTCAATTTATTATATTTTGATCATGATAAGAAAAGACTTCAATATAAAATGGAAATGATACACAAGGAAAAAAAATATTTATCTTCAACAATAGAAGTTCTTGCTTTATATGTTGATCTTAATTCTAGAAAAGTTTCTGAGTTTGAATCTGAAAAAATTCAAATCATGGATGACTATATAAAAAGTAACCAGCAAAAATTTGATGATACTAACTTGAAATTTTCTTCAAAACTAAAAAAGTGAGTAATATATTTTAAACTTCCAGCCCGCAAAACTGGAAGTCGTATTCTTGATTATTGACCTGGTGCTTTATAAGAACCTGAAGCAACTTCACTTGCTTTAACAGTAGCCTTATTAAAGTCTATTGCCTCTAACATAGTTAAGTTTTTAACTGCACCAGATGCCTCTACTACAAGCTTGACAGCTGCAAAGTCTTCAAAACTAGTAAGTTCATTTACAACTACAAAATCATAAGAACCTCTAACTATATCCATACTATGCATTGTTCCACCCATAGCTTTAGTTAATTTTTCTACAACTGCTTTTCTATCAGTTTTAGGATCTTTCAAAAAACCCTGAAAAGCTTTTTCAGTGTAGTTTCCCATTATGTATGCTTTCATATTAATCTCCTTTTTTAATTTTTTAAAATATTATTGTATCAAATTTTTATTAAGTGTAAAAATTACATAGTGGACACAACCTGTAGTAATGTTAAGTTAAGATTATGTACGAAAAATTTGGACAATTCATTGATGGTAAATGGCTCCAATCTTCTGATAAAGGAACTTATGAGGTTATTAATCCAGCTACTGAAGAAGTTATAGGTCAAGCATCTAAAGCAACTTCTCAGGATGTCGATAGAGCATTGGTATCTGCAAAAAAAGGATTAGAAGTTTGGAGAAAAACTCCTCCTTGGCAACGATCATATATCATTAGGCGTATCGCAGATAAGATTAGAGAAAAACAGGATGTGTTAGCTAAGTGGATGACCTTAGAAGTTGGAAAACCTTTTGTTGAAGCTAAAGGAGAAATTAATGGTGCAGCAGATATTTTTGAGTGGAATGCTGAGGAGACAAAAAGAATTTTTGGTCAAACAATAGAAAGTAGATTTGAAGACACTAGGGTTCATGTATATTATCAGCCCGTAGGTGTTGTAGCAGCTTTATCTCCTTGGAATTTTCCTGCAGTATTATCTGCAAGAAAAATTTCAACCGCTTTAGCTGCTGGCTGTTCAGTTATAATTAAACCAGATGTTATCACCCCAGGTGTAGTGATGGAAATGGTTGATATTTGTAGTAAATGTGGAGTTCCTCCAGGAGTAGTAAATCTTTTATCAGGAGATCCTCCTAGTATTGCTCAACAATTAATTGCTTCTGACATAGTAAAAAAAATATCTATTACTGGTTCATCTAGAGTAGGAAAATTAATCTTAAAACAAGCAGCTGATAAAGTTCAAAGAGTAACAATGGAGTTGAGCGGCCACTCACCATTTATTGTTTTTAAAGATGCGGATATTAAAAAAGCAACTGATATAGCAATTGCAGCAAAATTCAGAAATAACGGTCAAGTATGTATATCACCTAACAGATTTTATATTCAGGAGGATAAAAAAGATGAATTTGTAAATTTATTTGTAGAAAAAACAAAACAATTAAAAATTGGGAATGGAATGGATCCAGATACAAATTTAGGTCCATTAACAACTCAAAAAAGGTTAAATGAAGTAGAGACTTTAGTTGAGAAGACAAAAAAAGAAGGTGCCAAAGTTTTACTTGGAGGAAAAAGACCAGCCGGCTTTAATAAGGGATTCTTTTATGAACCAACTATATTTGATGATGTTCAAGATGATTTTACAATAATGAAAGAAGAGCCGTTTGGACCATTAGTACCAATGCTTTCATTTAAATCTTTTAATGAAGTTATAGAAAGAGCAAACAATCATGAACTTGGGTTAAGCAGCTATGTTTGTACAAATTCTATGGAAACTGCACATTTAGCATCAGAACAATTAGAGACTGGCACAGTAGGAGTTAATACAGGTTTTATTGCTATTGCTGAGGCACCATTTGGTGGAATTAAACAAAGTGGATATGGAAGAGAGGGTGGAACAATGGCGATTAAAGATTATCTCAATGTAAAATATACCCACCTAGGCATCAAAGGTTAACTAAATGAAATTATTGAGAGTTGGTGAATTAGGTAAAGAAGTACCAGCTGTAATTGATGATGAGAATAAAATAAGAGATCTATCCAAGGTAGTAGAAGATTTTAATTCAGCAAATTTAAATTTTGAAACTTTAGAAAATATTAAAAGAATTAATTTAAAGTCTTTACCTCAGATAAAAGGTAATCAGCGAATAGGATCATGTATAACAAATCCAGCTAATTTTCTGGCCATTGGTTTAAACTATAAAGCTCATGCCAAAGAAACAAATTCTGATGCGCCAAAAGAACCGATAGTATTTAACAAATCACCAAACTGTATAGTTGGCCCAAATGATAATGTGATATTGCCAAAAAATTCAAGTTCTCTAGACCATGAGATAGAGGTGGCTATAGTTATTGGTAGTAAAGCTAAATATGTTCAAGAAAATGACGCATCAAAATATATTTTAGGCTATTGTATTTGTAACGATATAAGTGAGAGAGATTGGCAAAAAAAAAGAGGAGGTCAATGGGTTAAAGGTAAATCAGGAGATACTTTTGGACCCTTAGGTCCTTATCTGGTATCAAAAGATGAAATTAAAGATCCATTTGATTTAAATTTATCTTTAGACCTTAATAAAAAGAGGAGACAGACAGGAAATACAAGCTTAATGATTTTCAATTTCAATTTTTTAATTGCCCATATTACTCAATTTATAACATTGATGCCTGGAGATGTAATCACAACAGGTACACCTTCAGGAGTTGGAATGGGAATGAAACCACCACAGTATTTAAAAGATGGAGACGAAATGTTACTAAAAATTGATCAACTGGGTGAACAGAAATCAAAAGTAGTTTTAGAATAATATTTTACTGATGAAAAAAAGAGATTTATATTACGATAGAATTCCTACTAAACTTTTAAGAGAAAACGTAAGATATTTAGGAAATATTTTAGGAAGAGTGATTAAAATTCAAGAGGGTCAAAAATTTTTTGAATTAGTTGAGAAAGTGCGAAAACTTTCTAAAGCGAATCAAAATAACAAAAGTAATTATCACACAAATAGAAAAGTAATTAAAATAATTAAAAGTTTAAATTCCAAAAATACTTTTAAATTAACTAGAGCATTTACACATTTTATGAATCTTTTTAATTTAGCAGAACTAATTGATGCATCCAGAAGTCTGGATGACTATGAAAATAATAAAAAAAAAATTACAAATAATAATTTATTTATAGAGGAAATATTTGAAGATCTGTTTGATAATAAAGATATTTCAGAAAATAAAATTTACAATACTGCAAAAAATTTAGATATTGGAATAGTTTTGACAGCTCATCCAACTGAAGTAAAAAGAAGAACTTTAATTCAAAAGTATCATAGGATAATAGAAATTCTTGAACAAAGAGATCTATTAGAGAATTTTCCATCAAAACTAAGAATATTAGATAAAAAACTTTTTGATGAATTAACAATAATTTGGAATACAGATGATTTAAAAAGATCGAAACCATCTCCTTTTGACGAGGCTAGATGGGGTCTTGCAATTATAGAGGATAGTCTTTGGGATACAATTCCAAAAGTATATCGAAGATTAAATTCAATTTTTCTAAAAAATATGAACAAAGGATTACCTAAAAATTTTAATCCAATAGAATTTGGATCGTGGATGGGTGGTGATAGAGATGGAAATCCTAATGTTACTGCTGAGGTCACAAGAAAAGTAATATTATTATCAAGATGGGAGGCTGCTAAATTATATGAAAAAGCTTTAACAAAAATAATTAGATCTTATTCAATGAAAAAATGTTCAAAAAAAATTCTTTATAAAGTTGGTAATTCTTACGAACCTTACAGGGTATTTTTGAGACCTTTGAGAAATAAAATGAGAACAACTCACAGATTAATAGAACAACATTTGGTTAATGGGAAGTTCTTGAATCATAACGAATTACTCAATACCAAAGAGGAAATACTAAAACCGTTAAGAGTAGTTAGAGAGTCTTTAGAACAAAACCAAAATGAAAATTTGGCTAGTGGAGAACTATTAGATTTAATGAGAAGAGCAAAATGTTTTGGTATCAATCTTGCTAAACTGGATATTAGGCAGGAATCTTTTAGACACAGTAAATTAATATCTGAATTTATCAAAAGAAAATATCACAAAAATTATTTGAGAATGAATGAAGATGAAAAAATTAAATTTTTAAAGTCTAAATTACTTTCCAAAAAAAATTATATAAATAAATTTCAATTTAAAGATAAAGAAAATATGGAAGTCTGGTCAACTTTCAAAATATTAGCTAATGAGCCTTCTGAGTGTCTAGGAGCTTATGTTATTTCAATGACAAATTCAGCATCTGATATATTAACTGTTTCTTTTTTACAAAAAGAAGCAAATATTAAAAATAAATTAAGAGTTGTTCCATTATTTGAAACATTAGATGACTTGATAAACGCTAAAGAAATAATGAAAAGTTTATTTTCTCAAGGATGGTATAGAAAATTAATTAAAAACAATCAAGAAGTCATGATAGGATATTCAGACTCCAGTAAAGATGCCGGTAAAATCTGTGCTAGCTGGCATCAATATAAAGCGCAGGAAGAAATAATTAAATTAGGTAAGAAATTCAAAATTAATATCTCATTTTTTCATGGGAGAGGTGGATCCCCAGGAAGAGGTGGTGGACCAATCCAATCAACTTTAAGATCTCAACCCCCAAACTCAGTTAATGGTAAAATTAGAATTACAGATCAAGGAGAAGTAATACAACAAAAATATGGATACGAGCCTTTAGCTAAATATAATTTATGTAGTTATATTGGAGCTGTAACTGAGGCATCATTAAATCCACCTCCAAAACCAAAACCTGATTGGAGATCACTTATAGAAAAAATGTCTGAAATATCCAAAAGTTCTTACAGAAAAAATATAACTCAGAATTCTGACTTTATAAGATATTTCAAAACTGTAACTCCACATAGGGCATTAGGAAAACTGTCGATTGGATCCAGACCATCAAAAAGAAAAAATGTTGATAATATTAAGAGTTTAAGAGCTATTCCTTGGGTATTTGCATGGACACAAATTAGATTAATGTTACCAGCATGGTTAGGAAGTGCTGAGGCACTAAGATACTCGTATATTAAAGAATTTAGACAAACATTGTATAACATGGAGAGAAATTGGCCATTTTTTAATTCTATGCTTGATATGTTAGATATGGTTATTTCTAAAGCTGACCCAGAAATTTCCAAAATATATGAAGAATATTTAGCTGATGAAAGTTTAAAAAGAGTTGGAAAAAAATTAAGATTTCAATTTAGTATAATTAAAGATTTAAATAAAAAGATTACACCTAAAGAGATATTAAATTCAAGAAAACAGTTTAGAACATCTCTAGTTGTGAGAAATATATATACAGAAGTTTTAAATATTATTCAGCCAATAGTGATTAAGAAATTAAAATATGATAAAAAAATTCAAAATAAAAAATTTTTGGAAGATGCTTTATTAACTTCAATAGCTGGAATTTCTGCAGCAATGAAAAATACAGGTTAAATGTTAGAATTTACAATTGCTTTTGGAGCTGGATTAATAAGTTTTTTATCTCCATGTGTTTTACCACTAATACCTGGTTATATTTCCTATATTACAGGAAATTCTATAAATGAATTAATTGAAAAAAAAAATGTTAATTTAATTCCAATTATTTTATTTTCTTTTGGTTTTTCAATTGTATTTATAATCTTTGGAGCTGCATCGACCTTTCTTGGTCAGGTTTTACTTCAAAATTCTCAAGAAATTAGGATTATCGCTGGGTTATTAATAATTGTACTTTCTTTACAAATTATAGGAATAATTAATTTAAATTTTTTGAATTATGAAAAAAGAATTCAAACAAAAACAAATACTAATTTTTATAGTCCAATTATAATTGGTATGGCCTTTGCTTTCGGCTGGACTCCATGCATTGGTCCAATTTTAGGATCAATTTTAGCTCTTGCGGCAACTGAAGAGAGTATAAATAAAGGAGTATTTCTTTTAATTTTTTACTCCTTGGGATTAGCTATACCGTTTGTTTTATCAGGGTATTTGATACAAAAGTTTTTAATATTTTCAAAAAATTTTAAAAAAAATATAAGTTTAGTATCAAAAATAGGAGGAATTATTCTTTTAATTACTGGAATTTTAATATTAACTAATCAATTACAAGCTTTGGGATATTACTTACTAAATATCTTTCCATTCTTGCAAAAATTTGGGTAAATTATGAAAATCTATCAAATAGATTCAAGTGCTAGAAAAGAAGGATCTACTTCAAGAGCATTAGCTAAAAAATTATTGGAGAAGATTAAAAAATCTGATGATGAGGTAATTTATAGAGATTTAGATGATGAAATGGTTTTTGTATCAGGTTTAACAGAATCAGGTATGAAAATAAAAAAAGAGGATCAAACTGAGCATCATAAAAAAATGTTTGAATTGTCTGATAAACTTGTAAAAGAACTTAAAGAAAGCGATGTAATTATTATCTCTGCTCCAATTTATAATTATGGACCTCCCGCAACTCTTAAGGCATGGTCAGACCTAGCTGCTAGAGTAGATGAAACTTTTAAATTTAAAGCAGATGGAAGAAGAGAAGGTCTTTTAAAAAATAAAAGAGCTTATTTGGTGATTACCTCAGGAGGAACAAAATTAAATAGCAAAGAAGATTTTTTAACACCTTGGCTAAAATTTATTTTAAATTTCTTTGGTATTAGCCAAATAGATATTATTTGTGCTGACCAAATGGCCTTAGATTATGAAAAATCAATTAAAGAGGCAGAAAGACAAATTGAAAATATTTCTTAAAGATTAAATTTTCTTCTTAGATGATTTAGTTTTCCTTCAGTACTATCATAATCTATATAACATCCTTGTAAAAATCTTTCACCCTCATTTGCATTATAAGAAGTTCTTCCATGGAGTAGTCTATAATTATCTATCATTAGTAAATCTCCAGGTTCTAATTTAAATTGAAGTTTATAATTTTCAGAACTGTAAAGTTCAGAGATTTTTTCTCTTGCAGTATAGTAAATTTCCAATTTATCTATCTCCATTCCAGGAACAAAATCAAGTCTAGGACTGAATCTTACTTGTTTAAATTTGCCTTTCTCATTTAGTTTTATAATTTCCGACCAGTCTTCTAATACAACTGTTTGATCTATAAATTGAAATCTTACTTTAACTTCAGTCAATATTTTATAGTAATTAGGAAAATCTTTTTTAAGTTTTTCAGTTACGGTAAAACCATCAACAAGAGTAGATAAACCTCCATTAACTTTATTTTCAATACAATGCAACATCTGAATACAAGGAACTGGTTTTCTGTAAGGATTATCGGTATGTGGTGCTAATGCTAACGATGTATAGGCAAGATCGTTAGGATTTGGTTTTGATTTTACATTAAAAAATTCACCAAAATTTGTTCGTCTTATACTACCTATAGAGTTAGCAAAATTAATAATATAATTATTTTGGGTTGGTACATTGTTGAATATAACAAATCCATATTTATAAAAATTTATCAAAGCTTTGTACATTTCTTCTTTTTCTGAAAAATTTTCCGTAAATCTAAAGTTATTAGATTTATTGAACGATGAGTCCCACTGAACTTTCTCTATATACTCTAGGTCATCTATATTTTGAAATTCTTTTAAGATATTTTGTATTGCAAGTTTAGTGTATGCACCATCATCAAAGGTAACCTCTAAGAAATCCTTAGATAAATTTAAAAAATCTATTTTTATGTTTCTTTCCAGTTTTGTAGGATCAAATAGCCTCTGTTGGGTAGTTTTATCTATATAATCGTTTCCATTAACCCTTTCTCTAAACCAAAATGGATGAATTTCTTTTTTTAATCCTTGATTTTTAATAAATACTTTTTTGTTTTGAAGTTCTATTTTCATACAATTTTAAATCATTATTTAAATTTAAGCTTTAATCAATAGTAATAAAATAGTATTAGTCCAGTGTGTTAAAATTAAAACCTAAAGATTATAAGATTTACTCAAAATTTATTGAAAATTTAGCCAAAAAATTAACTAAATTTTATTACGCTAAACTGAATAAACCTTTTAAAGTTTCCAATAAAATAAAAGGGAAGGGTTATGATCCAGTAACTAGTGCAGATAAATCATTTGAAAAATTTATTAGAAATGAAATTAAAAAAAAATTTCCGAATCACCAAGTAATAGGGGAAGAATTTGGTCACAAAAAAACTATAAGTGATTATTCATGGATAATTGACCCTATTGATGGAACTAGATCTTTTGTAATAGGTAATCCTACTTGGAGCAATTTAATATCTCTAAATTACAAGGGTAAACCAATTGTAGGTTTGGCAAATTTTCCAATATTAAAAAAATATTATTTTAATATTTCAGAAAAAATTGCCTATGTTTTTGAAAATGGAAGAAAAAAAAAATTAAGAGTAAATTCTGATGCGAAATTTTCTAATATGAAATTATCAGCAGCATTTCATGGAAGTTTATCATTAAAAAAACAAAAAAAGATTCCTCAAATCTTAAAGAGAATGCAGTTTCCTTGTGCAGATGCTTTAAGTTATTCTCATTTTGCCGAAGGAAAAATTGATGTTGTTTTACAATGTTCAAATAAAATCTGGGATATACATCCTCTTATTCCTATAATCAAAGCTGCTGGAGGTCTTATTAATACTTGGAGAAACGAAGAGGCAATAAAAGGTGGTAATATAATTTGTTCATCAAATAAAAATATTCACAATAAAGTTTTGAAAATTTTACGTCCGGTTTCTAGTTAGTTTTTCCAAGAGTATTTAAAAGAACAACACCAATTATAATTAAAGCTATTCCAATGACACCGTAGATGTTTGGCATTTGATTATATTTAATTACACCAAATATCGCTATGGCAGTAATTGTTAAACCTCCGTAGGTAGCATAGGTAAAGCCAACTGGAATTACTGTCATTGCTTTCGAAAGAGAAAACAAACAAATAAACATAAAAAAAATACAAGCAAGAGCAGGATAAAACACACTAAAACCTTCAGATATTTTTGCAAAACTATTTGCACTTACGCCTGCTATAATTCCTATAAATAAAAAAACATATCCAGAAAAGATACTCATAATTAAAGTTATAATTATTTAGTAATTTTATCTACAAACTTTTTTGCTGCTGGACCTACTAAAAAAGCAGCACCAATAGCAATTGGTAATCCAACCACCCATGCTTTAAAGAATCTATTTAAGTATCCACTATCCATTCCTGTATTTATATAGGTGATTATTAATGTCATAATTAAGCTCATACTAAAGCCCATAACCAATATAAATAAAAAATTAGAATATTTTTTTGGGAACATTAATTTGACCATTTAATAGCATCTTCCATTCTATCATCACCCCAAAAGATCTCATTATTAACTATGAATGATGGACTACCAAATATTTTATTTAGACGAGCAGAGTCCGTATTTGATTTATATTTATTAATAATTCTTTCAGAATTAGCTTCAGAAATAATTTCATCTTTATCTAAATTTAGTTCTTTACAGATTTCATAAATACTGGGATCGATAGCTGGTTCTTTTCCTTCTTGAAACCATTTTTTATAAGTTAATCTTACGTAATCTATGCCCCAACTCTTATCTAACCCTAGTATTGCAACTTGATTAGCTAAATCAAATTCAGATAATGGGTAGGGGACAGGTGTTTTAGCAAAAAAGCCATAACCCTCAGCACGTCTTTCTATATCTCGCCACATATAATTAACTTTATTTATTTTATCTTTTGGAAATGGAATGTTATTCATTTCTTTCATTATTGCTCTAACACTAAAAGGTTTCCAATTAAATTTAACCCCATATTGTTTTTCAACATCATTAATTCTTGTAACTGATAAATAAGTATAGGTGCTACCTATTGAGAAATAAAAATCTATATTTTTCATATACTTTCTTTTTTGATTTGTAGCTTTAATTTTTCAATCATGATTAGTGGTGACTTCATATTAGGATGAACCTTATGAGCCTTAATATAACTATCAATTGCTTTTTGATAATTCTTTAATGCAGTTTGAACTAAACCTTGACCTGATAAAGCACCAAAATGTCTATTTTCAATTTCAAGGACTTTATTTATATCAGCTTGAGATAATTCATATTTTCCCATTAAATACAAAACTGTAGCTCTCTTATTCCATGCTTCAGCCCAATTAGGGTCTAATGTTATAGTTCTTGAAAAAGTTTCATATGCAGATTCTAGATCATTCTGAGACATATAAAATGATCCATCAGATAAAAGATTAGTCAAGCTATCATTAGTTGGATGAGTTATCCAAAGACTCCAAATTTCAGACTCAATTTTTTTTGACTCCTCATAATTTGTTGTATTTTTTAATTGATTAAACAATTTATTTATTTGTTTTTTTTCATTATCACTTGCTAAAGAAAAGTTAGATAGAAATAAGATTAAGACTGTATAAATTAGTTTCTTCATTATTATTTAATCTTTCTGATTGTTAAACTGGTCATAGCTCTTTTTTTTGCAAAATTTGTAATCATTATCTCCATATTTTTGTCCTGTTGCAGTATCAAATAATTTCCAATTAAATTTCACGCAACTTGATGGTTTTTTACCCAAATTTAATATTGTAAGTTCTACTGTCCTCGATCTCCCACCATCTGTAACTGAAAAAGTTCGGGACTCGTCTTTTTTCCAAAAACCTAAAGGAAATTTACAGCCATTTTTAATGTATTTAGTTCCAGATCTTCTTTGATCGTATACTCTTCCCATACATTGCCCATCATTTGTTATAGTGAAGAGTTGTGTTTTTCTAACTTTACCTTCTCTATTTTTTTGGGTTCTTTTATAGACTTTAATAATTTCATCAGAACCTGGAGCTCTCCAATCCATAGGGCCAACAATTTTTTTTCTTTTTTTTTCGCCAAAAGTTGTATCCGCACTAGTAAATCTAATTTCCGTATCATCTCTTATTTCTCCACCTGTAAATAATTCTAAGGGAATAAACCTTTCATTTGCTGAAGAATTAGAAGTGCTAACAAATATAAAAAGTATTAGTGCTAATATTTTTTTTCACTATTTTGAAAGTTTGGTTGCTCCAGTCTCCTGGTGTAATACTTTTCCATCTTTAAATTTATAATAAGTCATAACGGCTTCTTTGTTACCATCATTAAAAGTCACCATGGCATGTTCAAAACCAACTTCATTATTTTCAAAAAGTATTCTTACATTATTTTTTTTGACATCTTTCATGCCAACCCAACTAACTACATCTTTCTTAGTTAAGCTTTTACCGGATGAATGCATTAAAAATTTAAAATCATCATGTATTAATTGTTCAGCTCCAGAGGTGTCACCCTCATTTACAATTTTTGTCATTTTTTCTATAATAGACATTTTATGCTCCTTTAATGATAATTCCGTTAGCAACTGAGTTATCTAATCGGATTTGTTTTATTGGTTTATATTCTTCTGAGTTATACCATTCCAAAGCCTTTTCGTAGCTTGGAAATTTAATAACCACCGTTCTGGGGTAAGTCCATTCTCCCTCCACTACTTTAGTTTCACCACCTCGAATTATATAATCTCCTCCAAATTTTTCAGCTACTGGTTTTACTTTTTCGATATATTCTTTGTATTCCTCTGGTTTTTTTACCTCTATATTGAAAATTGCAAACCCTGACATGAAGGATTACTCTCCCCACATGCCATTAAATTCGTAAACAATTGCAGGCTCGTCCCCAACAACCCATCCATCATGACCTGGTTCTATTGAATAAGCATTTCCTGCTCTATAAGTAAGTTCTGTACCGTCGTTATGTTTTGCACAAACAGCTCCAGAAATAATTACACCAAGGTGTTTTGCTTGACAGCTGTCACCTCCAACTTTTGGTTTTACATCTTTCGACCATCGCCAACCTGGTTGTAATGTAAGTTTCATTACTCTTTGATCACCAACCTTAACAGCTTCAATTTTTGCATTATTAAAATTATTATTAACTTCGTCAGCATTATCGAAGCTTTTTACAACTACTCCAGCCATTATCCCTCCTTTAAAATTAAATATAGATTTTATCAGCTAAACCATAACAAAGTATAGCACTAAGAATAGTTAAAAATAAGGGCGCATAGATTGCTTCATCTGAAGTTTTGTCCGTATGTCCAAGTTTATTTATTTTTGTACTATAAAAACCAACTATAAACGCTGATAAGTTTTGTAAAAATATTAGATTAAAAAAGGCCCATGTTGCTTCTAAGCCATTAGGTCTAATAAATCCTACATAAATTGCCATTAAAGTGGAGCCAATAAATATCGAGCCAAAAAATCTGACTATACCAGCACCAGTATCATGCATTCCATATTGATTTAAAAAAGACTGAGTTTGAAACACACATCTAAATCCATAGTAAGCAAATCCTATAAAGTGAATTAAAAATATTACTAAGTAAATTACTCCATTAAATTTTTCTAACATAATTTAATTTTTTTAGCTAAATATTGGTCTAATTTCATCTTCAATGGTACCTTCTATTGCAACTTCTTTTAATTGCTCCAAAAGTTTTTTAAATTCTGGGTCTGCGGACATATTCGCATCAGCCTCATTATCACCCTCAAACATTGGTCCAATTACAGTTTCTCTTATTGTCCTTGGATCTCCACCCATTTGAAAAGAAAAATAAACATCATGATTAGGATAATGTTTTTTTCTGACTGCAGCCAAACCTTTTCCAATTTCCATAGCTTTTCCTAAACCATCATCTTTTACCCTCATGGTTCTAGTATAAATTACCTTCATTGTTTCTCCTTATTTAATAAAAGTTTAGAAATTTTTATTTAGCATTAAAATCTATAACATCATCTGTACACTCAACAAATTTATGAGGTTCATAGAAATCATTCATAGACTCTAATTGTTTATTTATTGCATCTGGATCTTTACCTTTCCACCAACAATACATTGTTAAATTATCACCTGGTGTGTTCCAGCTCATTTGACATTTTGCATTTTCACTTGTCATTGCTTTAGTCATATCTTGCATAGACATCGAACCAGTAACTTCTATCATTTTAGCTTTTGCTTCTTTTGATTTAAAAGTGTGTGTTACTATATAGTTTTTCATATTTCTCCTATTTTACTTTTGTTAAATCATAGATTGAATAGCTATCTAAAACAGCATCCATGATTGGTTTTGATACTTCAGTACCTTCAATGAATTTATGCAACGCAGGTTCATCAATGCAAAATATCTTAAACATTACAGTACTTTTATCTGGGGCTACCGTTCCTATAGTTTTTTCTACTACTGCAACTTTAGCTCTTTCTGCTAAACCCTCTGGTGATTGCATAAATCCCATAAACTTTTCTAACATACCTTCTTTTAATTTAGCCACTACTAACATTTCTTTTTCCATTTTATCTCCTTTTTATTTAATATGTATATTCGCCACTCATTTGATTCATTGAATGAGCAAATCCAGTTTTTCCTTTTAGGTTTTGTCTGCTAGAAAAACCAGAACCTGTTATTTTTTCATATTTTCCGGTACCCCCAACAATTGTAAAAGTTCCTGATCCACCTTGGCCACCAGTTCCCTTGCCTTTATAATTTATAAAAACTTTTTCACCATCAGATAAGTAAAAAGTGCACATTCCAGTTTCATCTTCAAACTTTCCACCTACTAATGTAAGTCCACCCACACAATTCATTGTAGACTTATCAAATATACTATTTGGGTCTTTATCAGCGAGACCAGCATTCCCATCATAAGTAATTGCCATGTTACCATTGCCAGCATTCATGATATTCATTTCCCAAGATCCCATACCGCTTGCATTAAATTTCCCCGAATTAGCATAAGCTATTGTGGAAATAATTGTTAAAACTAATGTCAATATTATTTTTTTCATTTTTTCTCCTTTTTTATTTTAAAGTTCCTCTTAGTTTTTCTATTTGTTCTTCTGAACCTGGTATTAAATTGTAAATAAACGAGTTACACTCATCGTTTCTTTCATCATTAAATGATTGCCCAATTAATTTATCTGATTCCTCAATAGTCCCTTTATTTATCTCATCCTCCTTCACTTTTTCATTTAACAAATAAGCTTTTACTATTTTGTATGAGGCTAAAGCATATTCAATTTGAATGGCTTCAACTTCGTTAGCTGCAATAAACGTTATTGCTGTATAGTGGCCCAAACATTTAATTGCTTTTTCTTTATCCTCTTTGCTTATGTGACCTCCGGCGAATGATGAGGTCGTAAAGAATAAGATTACAAGAGTTAAGATTATTTTTTTTCATATTAAAAGATTCATTTTAATATAAAGTTTGAACAACTTTTTTTACTCTTTCAGCTCCATTTGGAACTAAAGCTTCGACAAATGAATGACATTTTTCAGTTTTAGCTTGGTCGTATTTAGATCCATAATGCTTATCTACTGCTTTATTTACTCCTTCATCCCATTCTTGTTCTGGTATTCCTATCTCTAGGGCATATGTTTTTAAAACTTTTACAGTTGAAATAGACTTTTCTTTCATACCGTACTCAAATTTTTCACCTGATGGCAGAAAATAGTTTGCCATATAAATTCCCACACAATCCAAAGCTTGCGTTTTATCTTTGTTATTCATTTCTGCACTAGCAGTGGTGAAAAAAAAACAGGACAAAACAAAGATCAATTTTTTCATATTTAAAAGGTTATTTAAAATTATATAAAAAATGTAACCCTTTTGTTACATGTCTGGTATGCGATATTATATCCAACTAGGAATAGGAAGGTTTTTTTCTTTTAAAAAAGATTTATTAAACATCTTTGAGTTGTATTTATCTGATTTATCACAAAGTATTGTTACAATAGTTTTTCCTGGACCTAATTCTTTTCCAAGTCTAATTGCTCCAGCAACATTAATACCGCAACTAGTACCCAAACTTAAACCTTCATTTTGAATTAAGTCGTAAAGAACTGGTAATGCTTCGTGATCATCTATTGAGAAAGCATCATCAATTATAGCATTTTCAAAATTTTTAGTAACTCTACTAGAGCCAATTCCTTCAGTGATTGAGTCACCTTCAGATTTTAACTCACCATTTTTTATATAATTATAAAGAGAAGAGCCCTTGGGATCTGATAAATAAATCTTAATATTCTTATTTTTTTCTTTTAATGCGTTACTAACTCCAGAAATTGTTCCGCCTGTTCCTGAAGAACAGACAAAGCCATCAATTTTACCCTCTGTTTGCTCCCATATTTCTTTTCCAGTTCCTTCATAATGCCCATTAGCATTAGCAGTATTATCAAATTGATTAGCCCAAATTACTCCATTATTATTTGTAGGTCTTAACTCATCAGCAAGTCTTGCAGCTACTTTTACAAAATTATTATCATCTTTGTATGGTTTAGGAGTTACTAATCTTAGTTCTGCTCCCAAATTTTTTAAAATATCCATCTTTTCTTGAGTTTGATTATCATTCATTACAATAATAGTTTTATAACCAAGTGAGTTACCTAATAGTCCTAAGCCGATACCAGTATTTCCAGCAGTACCCTCAACTATAGTACCACCCTTAGAAATTAATTTTTTATTTTGAGCATCTTTAATAAGAGCTAATGCTGCCCTATCTTTAACAGAACCACCAGGATTTAAAAATTCTGCTTTACCATAAATATTACATCCTGTAATTTCTGAAGCAGCTCTTAATTTAATTAATGGAGTATTCCCTATTGCGGAAATAAAATCTTCATGATTATTTTTCATTATTACTCTCTTTAGAGTCTTCTGTTACAGCATAAGGTTTAAACTCTCCAGAAGTAGTACCAACGTTCTTTGCTGGTATGCCAATCATTACGGCATTGTCTGGAACATCTTTCGTAACTACTGCGTTTGCCCCGATTTTTGAATTTTTTCCTATGGTAACTGGACCTAATATTTGAGCACCAGAGCCAACAACAACATTATCCATTAGCGTTGGATGTCTTTTAATTTCTCTTTGACTATCAGAATTAATACTGGGAGAAATTCCTCCTAAAGTTACCATATGATAAATTGTTACGTTATCTCCAATCTCAGATGTCTCTCCAATTACAACTCCCATACCATGATCAATAAATAAGTTTTTTCCAATTTTAGCTTTTGGATGAATTTCTATTCCTGTTAAAAATCTTGAAAATTGAGAAATGACTCTTGCCATTATGTCAAATTTTGCTACAGCAAAAAAATTAGAAATTTTGTGAAAAAATATTGCTTTAACTCCTGGGTAAGTTAAAATTAAGCTTACTTTTGATTTTGCTGCAGGATCTCTATCTATTATAGATTGCAAATATTCATTCATAATGAGGCTATATAGTAGTTTTTTATAAAATTTAAACCTAATTTAACTAGTCTAATGCCAACCTTTTTAAGGTTTTAGTGATATCACAAAAGTTTGCATAGCAAATCAATCTTGCATATAATTTTTATATTAAAATAGGAGGAGAAATGAGTTTAAAAATAAATAGTGTGGCTCCAGATTTTAAAGCAAAAACTCAACAAGGAGATATCTCTTTTCATGAGTGGCTTGGTGATAGCTGGGGAGTGTTATTTTCACATCCAAAAGACTTTACACCTGTTTGTACAACTGAACTTGGTGCTTTAGCTAAAATGAAACCTGAGTTTGATAAAAGAAATGTAAAAGTTATCGGTTTAAGTGTAGATCCAGTAGAGGATCATGTTAAATGGTTAGATGACATTACAGATGTTTGTGGAATGAAACCAGAATATCCAATTGTAGCCGATGAAGATTTGTCTGTTGCAAAGCTATATAATATGCTTGAAGCTGATGCTGGTGTTTCTTCTGGAGGAAGAACTGCTGTGGACAATGAAACAGTCAGAACTGTTTATGTAATAAGACCAGATAAAAGAATTGGTCTATTTTTGACATATCCTATGACAACTGGCAGGAATTTTAATGAAATTTTAAGAGCGATAGACTCAATGCAAAGAACTATCAAACATAAAATTGCTACACCAGCTGATTGGATGCCAGGAGAAAAAGTGATAATTGTACCCAAAGTTACTAACGAGGAAGCAAAAAAAATATATCCAGATGGATGGGAAACAGTTAAGCCTTATCTAAGAAAAGTTCCTGATCCGTCAAGTTAAATTGATTAAAAAATATCTAGATCAACAATCTCAGTATTGGGATAAAAGCTTCAGAAACAATACTGGGATGTTTGGTCATGAGCCAAGTGAAGGAGCTAAATATACTCTAGAGTATTTAAAAAAAAAAAAAGAAATATTTTCTAATGAAAATAAAATTAATTTACTTGAATTGGGAGCTGGATTAGGAAGAGATACAAGATATTTTATAACAGAATCAAATATAATTAATATTACTGCTGTAGATTATAGTGTTGAAGCAATTAAAAATATCAACAAAAAAAAATTAGATTCAAAGAGAGTTGACACTAAAGTTTGGGATGTTCGAAATGGATTGCCATTTAAAGAAAACTCATTTGATGGATGTTTTTCTCATATGCTTTATTGTATGGCTCTTACTACCAAAGAAATTATTAATTTAAATAAAGAAGTAAAAAGAATTCTAAGACCTGGGGGTATTAATATTTTTACTGTTAGGCATGTTGGGGATGAAGATTATAAAAATGGAAAATATATTGGAGAAGATATGTACCAAAATGATGGATTTATAGTTCATTTTTTTTCTAAAGAAAAAATAAAAGAAGTATCAAAGGGTTTTAAAATTGAAACTATAAATGAATTTCACGAAGGTAAATTTCCAAGAAAGTTATTTATTGTTACTTTGAAAAAAGAATAATGGAATTTTTAATTTTGGGTTTTCTTACGGGGCTGAGTTTAATTTTAGCCATTGGAGCGCAAAATATATTTGTCATTGAGCAGGGTTTAAAAAAACAGTTTATCTTATTAGTTTGTTTGATTTGCTCATTTTCAGACTTGGTATTAATTTTTTTTGGAATTTTTGTTTTCCATTTTTTTTAATCAATTTTTTAATTTATATATAGAGCTCACCTTAAATATTTTATTAATTTTTTTTCTAATTTATTTTATATATACAAAGATAAAGTTTTTAAAAACTAATTTAAGTTTTGATAGCAGGATAACAGATACGTCGAAAACAAAAATTATTTTAAAAACGCTTGGTTTTACTTATCTTAATCCTCATGTTTATTCAGACACAGTTTTTTTCTTGGGTAATTTTACAAAAAATTTTTTATTAGAGGAAAAAGTGTATTTTGGAATAGGGGCGTCTATAGCATCTTTTATTTTTTTCCTTTTGTTGGGTTATCTATCTAATTATTTATCAATATACGCCCAACATAAAAATACATGGAAGTATATCAATATATTTATAATTATTTTTATGTCTTTGCTTACAATCTATATCATTAGAGAAACTCTATATTTACTTAGATAAATCATACATTTTAGGGACAATTATGGCACATGTTAAAATTATCATAAGTAATTATTTTAATTGTATGAGTGACTTGGAAAAACATTTTAAACCAAAAAATTTTAGTGACAGAATTGCTTTAAATTTTACAAAATTTTTAAGATTGTTAGCAGATACTTTTTTTAAAAAAAGATATGGTCACAGGGCTGTTGTACTTGAAACAATTGCTGCAGTACCAGGTATGGTAGCAGGAATGTTACTACACTTAAAATCTCTTAGAAAAATTGAAGATGATAAAGGCTGGATAAAAACTCTTTTGGATGAAGCTGAAAACGAAAGAATGCATCTAATGACTTTCATTCATGTAGCTAAACCTACCGCAGTTGAAAGATTTATAATAATGGTTGCTCAATTTATCTTCATTCTAACTTATGCAATCATTTATTTGGTTTCTCAACGAACTGCTCATAGAATTGTTGGTTATTTTGAGGAAGAAGCAGTAATTAGTTATAGTGAATATTTAAATGAACTTGAAGCTGGGACTATTCCAGATCAACCAGCTCCTCTTATTGCTATTAATTATTGGAATTTACCTCTTCATGCAACTTTAAAAGATGTAGTAAGAGTTATAAGAGATGATGAGGCAGGACATAGAGATGTTAATCATAAATTTGCAGATTTGATTAATTTAAAAAAATCGAAAATTGCTTATAAGAAAAATAAGATTAAAGAAAAAAAAACTGAGAAAATTTTAAACTAGTTTTATAATATGCATTTGAGAAGAAACTTTTTAAAATTATTGAGTTTTTCTTATCTTTTATTTATATCTATGCCGTACAAATTTCTAAATTCTGCCAGTAAAAAAATAATTAACCCGGATCTCTCTAAAGCTCAAAAAGATATAATGTTTAATGAAGGTACCGAAAGACCTTTCACTAGTGACTTGCTCAAAGAAGATAGAGAGGGATTTTACCATTGTGCAAATTGTGGAGCAAAATTATTCTCTTCAACTGCAAAATTTGATAGTGGCACAGGCTGGCCTTCATTTTCTGAGGCTCTTCCCGGAGCATTTAAAACAAAAATAGACTATTCTTTTGGAATGAAAAGAGTTGAATATCATTGCTCGAATTGTGGTGCTCATCACGGTCATGTTTTCTTAGACGGTCCTACTACGACTGGAAAAAGATTTTGTAATAATGGATTATGTTTAATTTTTATTCCAGATAATTAATTAGAAAACCCATATTTTCTAAGTCTTGCATCGCCTGTTCTCGCATGTGCTTCCATACCTTCATACCTAGATATTCTTGCGCAAGCAGCACCAACAGATTTAGTAGATTCTTTAGTCATTCTTTGAAAGCTTAAAGTTTTTATAAATTTACCCACAAATAAACCACCAGTGTACCGGCCAGCACCTTTTGTAGGTAAAATGTGATTTGTGCCAGAACACTTGTCCCCATAAGCTACTGTTGTTTCTTCTCCAATAAAAAGAGAACCATAGTTTTTTAATCTATTATGAAACCATTCAACATTTTGAGTTTGAACCTCCAAATGTTCAGGAGCATATTCGTCACTTATAGTTGCCATCTCTTCATCAGTATTACATAAAATAACTTCTCCATAATCTCTCCATGCCGCCTCAGCACTTTTTCTTGGAATCTCAGGTAACTCAGAGATTAATTCAGGAACTCTTTTCATTACTTTCTCTGCAAGTCTCTTGCTAGTCGTGTATAACCAAGCTGGAGAATTATAACCGTGTTCTGCTTGTCCAACCAAATCTACAGCTACCATTTCTTCATCAGCTTTATCATCGGCAATAATACCAATCTCTGTTGGGCCAGCAAATAAATCAATTCCTACTTTCCCAAATAAAATTCTTTTTGCTTCGGCAACATATTGATTTCCTGGACCTACTAAAATATCTGCCGGAGGATTTTTAAACAATCCATTGGTCATTGCAGCAATACCGGGTACTCCTCCAAGATTCATTATTACATTAGCACCGCATAGATTAGCGGTATATATAACAGCTGGATTTATACCCACTCCTTCTTTAGGAGGGCTACAGGCTATAATATTTTTTACTCCAGCGACTTTGGCAGTTGTTACACTCATAACGGCAGACGCAATATGGGCATATCTACCACCGGGTATATAACATCCAGCTGTATTCACAGGAATTAACTTTTGTCCAGCAAATAATCCTGGCGAAAGTTCAACCTCAAAATCTTGGCCGTAGTTTTTTAATTGCGCTTCAGCAAATTTTCTTACTCGTTCGTGTGAAAATTGAATATCATCTTTTGTTTTTTGATCTAACTCTTTGTTAATCTTTTCAATTTTTTCTTTTGAAACAATAATTTCACCTTCATATTTATCAAATTTTTTAGTTAAATTAATACAGGCTTCTTCTTTAGAGTTTTCAATCTCTTTTAATAAATTTTTAACTATCTCAGTGGTTTTATTATCATCAGTAGATGATGTTTTAGGGGATTTTTTTAAATATGTAATTGTCATTATTTTTTTATATGAGTTAATAAAACAATTTATTGCAAATTAGTTTTTTTTTTCAATTAAACAATCAATCTAAAGCTACAACTGCTGCTGCAATTGAGGCTAATCTAGCTGGTGCTTCATCCGAACGACTTGTAATTACTACGGGTACCTTACCACCTATAACAACTCCAGCAGCACACGCTCCGCAAAAATAAATTAACATTTTAACTAAGGCATTTCCTGTTTCAACACTTGGAACTAATAAAATGTCAGCATCACCAGCAACTATATTTTTTATTCCTTTAATATTTGCAGATTTTTTTGAAACACTGTTATCAAAAGCTAATGGACCAAATACGTCAGCATTAAGATTTTCCTCTTTAGCCAGTTTTGTTATTTCAGCTGCCTCTTTAGAACTTGGAACACTATCAAGTACTTCTTCAGTAGCAGATAGAATCGCGATTTTTGGTCTATTGATTCCAATTCTATTTGAAAAGTTAATAACATTTTTTAAAATATGTATTTTTGTTTTAATATTTGGCAAAACATTTAATGCTCCGTCAGTAATTATTAATGGTTTACTTTCTTTATCAATGGTCATATGCCAAATATGACTTAATCTAGTTTTACCTAATAAGTTATATTCTCTTTTCAAAACCTCTTTCATTAAAATATCAGTATGAATATGACCTTTAACGATAATTTTAACTTTTTTTTCTTTTGCTAATTTTGTAGCTATTTTTGCTGTATTATTTTCTACTGGTTCGTTGATAATTTCATATTGTGAAATATCCCACTTTAAATCTTCAGCACATTTTAAAATTTCTTTTTTATCTCCAATAAAGATTGGTTCAACTAAGTTTTCATTAACTGCATCTTGAACTGAGATCATTGGCAAAGGTTTGCCTGCATTAACTATTGCTACCTTCACACCCTTTTTATTATGAGCAATATTTAATAGATTATTTGGACAGACAATTTCTTTACTAGATAGCATAATTTTTAAGAGCTTCTAAATCTCTTTTAATTATCTTTGAGATTTTAATATTTTTTTTTGAATTCATTTTAAATCTTTTGTATTTATTTTGTCCTGGATACATAATCTCTTTTACACCTTTAATTTTTGGTAGTCCTTTAATTATTCTAATATTATCCTTAATTCTATGTTTATAGTTATTGACGAATAAATTTGTTTTAAATGTGATAAATAAATGACCAACATTTTGTGGTCTTGAAAAATCCTCAAATGGATCCTTTACCTTACCCGCATGACTGCTTCCAGTAAATACTCCACTTAATATATCAACCATCCATGCTAAACCAGAACCTCTAAAACCGGCAATTGGCAATTGAACTCCTTTTAAAGCCTTTTTAGCATCAGTTGTCGGTTTGCCAAATTTATCTAAAGCTACGCCAGGGGGTATTTTTTTATTATTCTTTTCCGCAAATCTTACTTTACCTCTATTGATCATAGATATAGAGGTATCTAAAATAAATGGTATTTTTGAGCCAGTTGGGGATCCAAAACATATTGGGTTAGTTCCAAATAAACTTTTTATTGATCCATGAGGGGCTATTGCTGGAGGAGCATTAGTATATATCATTGCAATTAAATTTTTTTTTACAGCTTGCTCAGCGTAATAACCTGAAAGACCATAATGACCACTGTTACTAATTGCTACCATACCAATGCCAGTACGTTTTGCATTTTTAATTGCTTTTTTAATTCCTAAGTCTGCAGCAACAAATCCAATGCTGTCATTAGCATCAATATGTGTAATAGATTGGGAAATATTTTTTATTTTTATTTTAGGTTTTGGGTTGATTAATCTTTTTTCAATACGATTACAGTACATTCGTAGTCTCGATAGTCCATGTCCATAAGCCCCAACTAATTCTGCATTTATCAAAGCATCACTAGAGATATTAGCAGCAGTTTTTGATAAACCATATTTTAAAAAAATTGATGTTACTAATTTTTTAATTTTAGATTGTTTCATTATCTAACCAATTATCAATTAACCTCATATTCACTAATGATTTTTCAACATCAAATAAATTCAATTTTATATTTGGATTAATAAAACTCTCCGAAACATTTTTAATTTGATTACCATAAATAGAAAACTTTGAATTAATTGATTTTATATAAAAATGTTTGTTGCTTGAAACTTCAATAGTTGTTTTTTTATTTGGCAACCAAGGTTCATTAATCTTTATAAAACCTTTTTTTCCATAAATTTTACAAGTATTCTCAAGATTAACCTTAAAGCTTACATGAATTTTACTTTGAATTTTGTTTTTATAGTCAAGGATCACTGTTGCATCATTATCCACACCAGATTCTGAGTAACTTAAAGTTTTTGATTTAATATAAATCTTATTTGGTTCTTCAGTTAGTAACATAAAAAAACTTATTGGATAGCATCCTAAATCAAAAACAGATCCTCCTCCTAAAGATTTATTAAATAATCTAGATTTAGGATTAAATTTTGCCTTAAATCCGAAATTGCACTCAACACTTTCAATTTCTCCTATTTCATCATTATTAATTAAGTTTATAACTTCCAAGGTTTGTGGATGTGAATAATATGCAATTGCTTCATAAAATAAAATCTTTTCCTTATCAATTATTTTTTTTACTTCTAAGAAATCATTTAAAGATGTAGATACTGGTTTTTCACATAAGATTTTCTTTTTTTCATTCAAGATTTTTTTTATCAGATCAACATGGGTATTATTTAAAGTGGCTATATAAATTGCATCGATATTTTTATTCTTTATTAAACTTTCGTAGTTTTCATTTTTAAAATTTTTAAAAGTTTTTCCTGACTCACTAGCTATGCTTAATAATTTTGAGTTTGAGGTTTCATCTATAGCGTTTGCAAATGCTAAACCCATACGGCCCAATCCTAAAATACCCCAATTAATCATTAAGAATAATCAAACCAATCTTTATACTTTTCTTTATGTTTAAGAAGATAATCTGGTAATTTTTTGTCATCTACTAAATTAAGTTTATAATTTGCATTATATTTATTTTTTTCAGTCATATCAGCTTGATGATTATAATTAACTATCCTGTTGTCTATGCAGGCTTGGATATCTTTGATTGTCACTCCTGAGTCATCAAATTCATTATGATGGCCGAAATTAGATAATTTTATAAAAATCTCCTCAGCAGTTTTTAAATTTGTAAAATGCCAACCACCATCCTCAATAATTTCTAAGTTAGTATATTTAGCTTTTGAAAAGAATGTATCAAACCGCCAAAAAGGATATTTCCTATTTTTTAGATTACGTAACCAAGAAAAAGACAATAATTTCTTTTTTTTGCATGCTTTAGTTCCATACCATGGCATAAGATCATACAATAGATTAAATTTGTAATAGAAAAATAACTGTTTAAAAATATAGATGTCACTTTTTGATTGTTTGAAATATTTAGAATTAAAGTTAGGAATTTCATCGTTATCACTTAGACAAATTAAATCATCATCGGAAGCATCCTCTATTGCACCCATCATAAAATTATAAGATTGTTCTATTCTTAGTAAACTATTCAATCTTTTTGTAGAGCTGGTATTATCTGAAGAGTTTATCCCATCTGGTTCATTTTCGATTACCAGATATTCAATTTTATCTTTAAATTTTGGAAAATCGTTAATATTAAAGTTTAATGTTTTTTTTTCCCCACTGTGAGAAAATTTTGACTCTGTAATTATAAACTTGTCCACATATTCATTTAAAATATTAAACCTTACATCAAGCATCAAATCTTCAGAGTAATAAGTAGTACAATCAATAATTTTCATCAATAAACTGATTTTTTGATTTAACCTTTTCCACGCCAAGGAATTGTTTTGTCAATTATTTTTCTTAAAGTAACATCAAACAGCAAACCAAGCAGACCCATTATAA
Source organism: uncultured Pelagibacteraceae bacterium (assembly GCA_902515205.1). Lineage (GTDB taxonomy): Bacteria > Pseudomonadota > Alphaproteobacteria > Pelagibacterales > Pelagibacteraceae > Pelagibacter. Next base: position 44,390 of record CABXTU010000008.1, read on the forward strand.
ATATAGTTATCCAAATTACTTCGTATTGAAAATATTTTTTAGCAACATTTTCAACAAATCCTATACCTGTTGTTCCAGCTAAAAATTCTGCGGCTACTAATGTGCCCCAACACATACCCACTGCTACTCGGATTCCTGTAAGAATTTCAGGTAAAGAATTTGGAAAAATTACGTATCTTAATATCTGTTTTTTTGAAGCTCCTAAAGAATGGGCAGCATGGATTTTCGATAATTGTGTTCCAGAAGCACCAGCCCTTGCAGAAATTATCATAATTGATAATGAGACCATAAACAAAAGAAAAACTTTTCCAGTGTTATCAATTCCTAGAACTGAAATTATTAGTGGAGCCCATGCAAGAGGAGGAACTGGCCTGTAAAGTTCAATTAAAGGGTCAAAAAACCCTTTAGCAAATCTGTTCAAGCCCATAAACAATCCTAAAGGAACCCCAATTAAAATACCAAAGATTAATCCTAAAAAAACTCTTAAAAATGAATCCCAAATATGTCCATAAGGGACAGGTATTTTAAATAAGTTAAAGTCACCAGTGACAATTTTAAGAACTTTACCCTTAAAGTTTTGTTTTACTAATCCATCTTTTGTGTGAACAGGATATTCACCAGGTAAAATATCTGCAATCCAATCTGGTAAAATAAAACCAATCATTTTACTTACATCAACCATATCTATCCAAAGAAGGGGAATATCCTTATACCCCACACTAGGTTTTGACATAAGAATAAATTTATTGAAAGTATCTGATGGTTTTGGCAGCCATCTACCTGAACCTTGTTCAGAACAGCTTGGACCACTTGCAATAATTGTTCCTGCTGGAAATAATAAAATATCTATGAATCTTAAACCACCTTGTGCATTTTTTTGCGCATTATCAAATTTGATAATAGCATTTTGCATTTGGTTTAAAGCACTAGGGGGGTAAATACTTGCGAATTCTATTCTTCTTGCAATTTTAACAATATTTTTTGCGTAAGTAGACGCTATTTCTTCGCTATCATTTAATTCTTTTCTATATGATTTAATATCATCTTTTAGTTTTTTTATATCATTCTTAAATTGTGGATTATGATTTCTTAATTTAAAAAATTCATCACTTATTAAATTTAATTCTTTAGCTGCAGCATGAAATTTTAATCCTCTATCTGTAGCCGGTATTAAAGGAACTTCCATAGTATTTTCTATAGATCCAGTGCCTGATTGCACTTTAACTATACCCCATCCACCTTCCTCGCTTACTGCTCTTAGTCTTTCATTTAATTCCTGCTCGCTTTCAAATGGATAATCTGGTTTTTGAAAATTTTCAGTTAAAAGATTAATTTTACCAGTAATATCATTTATTTTTTGTTTAGTTTCATTTTCAATCAAATCATCATTTGTTAATAAAGGAATTAATTGATTTGTTCTATTTACAAATCTCTCAAGAACCATTTTTTGCTCATTGTTAATTTCTTGAGAAACTTTTATTTCATTAAGTATTTCTTTTAGATTTTTATTTTCTTTCTTAATTTGAGCAGTACTTTTAAATTCTCTCTCTTCTATTGGGAATTGATATTTTAACCCAAGTAATGAATCATTTACCTTCGCTACCTGACAAAGTTCATTAGCAGATTTTGGATAAAATCCTTTCGCAATATCCCATGAATAATAAAGCCAAACTAAAAGAAGAAAACTACTACCAACAATTATCCAATGTGTGCCTCCTAATGCCCTTTCTGGATTACCAAATACTGCATCAACTTTCTCAGTTTTAATTAATCTTCTGCCATAAAGAATACAACCCACAACCGCTACAAAGATTAAAAATGTTATTAT
>CABXTU010000009.1 GCA_902515205.1 uncultured Pelagibacteraceae bacterium
ATATTCTTATGCAAGAATAGCTTCAGTATTCAGATTAATTGGTAAAGACTTAAAATCAGAGATTAAGCTAAGTAATTACAATTTTAAATACACTGAAGATGAAATAACTATTTTAAAAAAAATTTCTGAGTGGCCAAAATGTATAGATATATCGGTTCATAAACTAGAACCACATAGAATACCCACATATTTATATGAATTGGCCTCTTTATTTCATTCATATTGGAATTTAGGTAAAGATAATCCAGAAAAAAGATTCTTAAATGATCAAAAAAAAATTGAAGATGATAAATTGATCTTGTTAAAAATAATTTCTAATGTAATTAAATCTGGAATGGATATTGTTGGAGTTTCTACTCCTGAAAAGATGTAATGTTTAAAGAAATTAAATATTTAATATTTATACTTGTTGTTGTTTTGTTTTTATTTTTTACAGTTAAATATTACTTTTCTGATACTAATAAAAAAAATTCATATAGATCATTTAATAATATCAATGAAAAAATAAATATATATGCTGATAAATTGCCTATATTAGATGATGATACCAAAGATATAATAGAATACGTTGAGCAACAGACTACAAAAAAAAAGAAAAAATTTAATTTTTGGAAATTGTTAGACTCAAATGAATAATCGTCGAGCTTTTATTGTTGGCATTAAGTCCATAAAACTTTCAAAAAAAGAAAAATATTTCTTAAGAAAATATAAACCCTGGGGCGTAATTTTATTTACTAGAAATATAAAAAATATCGAACAAACTTTAAAATTAACAGGATCAATAAGAAAAATATTTAAGGATAAAGATTATCCAATACTAATTGATCAAGAAGGTGGTAGAATTAATCGCCTTAAAAATATAATTTCTTTTGACAACCTTACTTCAGAGTATTTTGGAAATAATTATATTAATGATTATAAAAATTTTTATTTCATTTATAAATTATTCATTGATAAAACATCTTATTTATTGAAAACAATGGGAATAAATATCAATACCGTTCCTGTATTAGATTTAAGAATAAAAGGATCATCTAATATTATTGGTGATAGATCCTTTTCTAGAAATCCTAAAATCGTATCTAAAATAGGTGACATTTGTATTAAAAATTTTCATGATAATAGAATAGGTACAGTAATTAAGCATATTCCTGGTCATGGGTTAGCTAAAGTAGACAGTCATAATTTTACTCCTGTAGTAAACAAAAAATTGAATTACTTGATAAAAAATGATTTTTTTTCGTTTAGAAAAAAAAAAGCACTTTTTGCAATGACTGCTCATATTATTTTTAAAGAAATTGATAAAAAAAATACAGTTACTCATTCCAAAAAAATGATCAGATTAATAAGAAATAAAATAAGTTTTAAAAACATACTTATTTCTGATGATTTATCGATGAGGAGTCTTAAGGGTAATCTTAAAGAAAATACAATCAAGACGTTTAATTCTGGTTGTAATATAGCTTTGCACTGCAATGGAAATCTTAAAGAAATGTTAGTAGTTGGACAAAATTCTCCCAGAGTAAACAATTTGATAATTAAAAAAACATCACAATTTTATAAAATTTTAAGATAATATTAATTTATGACTGATGCTGATTCTTCATTATTCTATGTTAAAATAGAAAATTATAATGGGTCATTAGATGTTCTGCTAGACTTAGCAAAAGCACAAAAAGTTAATTTAGAAGATATATCGATCACCAAATTAGCAGATCAATTTCACGATTTTATTACAAAAAATAAGGATGTTAATTTAGAAATAGCATCTGAATATTTGTTAATGGCTACTTGGTTGGCATATTTAAAATCAAAACTTTTATTACCTAGTACACCTGAGGAAGAATTTAAAGTTCAAGAAGTTGCAGAAAAATTAAAACTTCAATTAAAAAAATTAGAATTAATAAGGTTATTATCTGAGCAGATGTTAAAAAGAAAAAGATTAGGGAAAGAAATTAGAACAAGAGGCATGAGATCTGGAATAAGACCAATTTATAATAGTGAATATAAATTAAATTTATTTGAGTTGTTAAAATCATACTCAACAATAGTAATGACCAAGGATTTTCAGACAATGAATATACCAAAGTTACCAGTCCTAACCACGGAGGAAGGCATAAAAACTATCAAAAATTTTTTCGGTAAGTTGATAGATTGGAAAAAGTTGGATGATTTAATTCCACAAAATTTTAAAAAAGGAGTAAAATTTAAAAAAACTGGAAAAGCAGGAATATTTTCTGGATCTTTAGAACTCGTTAAAGAGGGCAACTTAATAATAAAACAAGAAAATCTTTTTGAAGATATTTATATCAAAGAAAATAAATGATTAAGAAAAAAGTAAAAAAAAAAGATAATGTTATAAATTTTCCATCAAAATTATCTTCCTTAGAAAAAGAAATAGAAGCTATAGTTTTTGCTGCAGCTGAACCTTTAGATATTGAAACAATAGAAAATAAAATATCAAAAAAAACAGATGTTGAAAAGGCACTCTTGAAACTCCAGACAGAATATTCTGATAGAGGAATTAATTTAATATGCATTTCAAAAAAATGGTCTTTTAGAACTTCATCTAATTTATCCAATTTGATGATACAAGAAAAAACAGTTGAAAAAAAACTATCTAGAGCAGCTATTGAGACTTTATCAATCATTGTTTATCATCAACCAGTTACAAGAGCAGAGATTGAGGAAATTAGAGGTGTAGCTTTTGGTACTAATACTCTTGAAATATTAATGGAACTAAATTGGGTTAAACCTGGTGGAAGAAAAGATGTTCCAGGTAAACCTATACAATATATAACCACGGATGATTTTTTAAGTCATTTTAATCTTCAAAAATTATCAGACCTACCAACTGTAGATGAATTAGGTGCGGCTGGTTTAATTGATAGTACAAATATAGATAATGCAATATTTGGAACTGGAAAATTTTATAGAGAAAAACAGGATGATAAAAAAGAGGATATATATTCAAATATAGACGAAATGTTGAGTAGCACTCTTGATTCAGAAGAAAATAAATAAAGATCATTTTAAGTTCTAAAAAAAGTCTCTTTAAAATTGCTAATAAAAAGGTTATAAGTTTTGTATGAGCATTGGAATTTGGCAAATAGCAATTGTTGTAATACTTGTAGTCTTACTATTTGGACGAGGCAAAATATCTAGTTTAATGGGTGATGTTGCAAAGGGTATCAAAAGTTTTAAAAAAGGTATGGCTTCAGACGCAACAGACGATGTAGAAACTAAAAATATTTCTGACGATAATCAAGATTCAAATAAAAAAGAGTAAATCGCATGCCTACTATTGGTTGGTTTGAGATACTAATTGTAGTGGCAATAGCAATTATTGTTCTTGGTCCAAAAGACTTTCCAGTTATGTTAAAAAAAGTAGGATCCATGATAGGAACTGCAAAAAAATATTTTAATAATATTCAAAATGAAGTTTCTAATATTGACATAGAGGATAAACCTGTAGAAAAAAAAGAAGAAAAAAAAGATGAATCATGATGAGAATGAAGGCGGCTTTGTAAGTCATTTGACTGAACTCAGAAAAAGATTAATAAATAGCTTCATATTTTTAGCTGTCTTTTTTGTTGCATGCTATTTCTTTGCAGAACATTTATATGGTTTTTTAGTCGAACCTTTCGCTAAAGCTGTAAAAGATGATGGTTCAGATAGAAGGTTGATTTTTACTGCACTTCAAGAGACTTTTTTAACTTATTTAAAAGTTTCTTTTTTTACTGCTTTTTTTGTGACATGTCCTTTTATTTTAATGCAAATATGGAAGTTCATAGCACCTGGACTTTATAAACACGAAAAAATTGCTATTTTACCATACCTTGTTTTAACGCCTATCTTATTTTTTTTAGGTGGAATGTTAGTTTATTATTTGATTATGCCTTTAGCAATTAAGTTTTTTTTATCATTTGAAAGTACTGGTATGTCAACCACTTTACCAATTCAGTTAGAGGCTAAGGTTAATGAATACCTCTCATTAGTAATGAAACTTATATTTGCATTTGGAATTAGTTTTCAGTTACCTGTTGTCTTAAGTTTGTTAGCACGAATAGGTTTAGTAGACTCTGAATTTTTAAAAAAAAGGAGAAAATATGTTGTTGTAATTATATTTGCTGCTGCAGCCTTACTTACCCCACCAGATCCAATCACACAAATTGGTTTAGCTATCCCATTATTAATTTTATATGAATTATCAATATTTTCAGTAAAATTTATAGAAAATAAAAATTTAAAAGACTCAAATGCATAATTTAAAAGAAATTAGAAAAGATTTTGATGCTTTTAAAAAAGCCCTAGAAAATAGATCTGTTGAAATAGATTTCAATAAGTTAAAAGATTTAGATATTAAAAATAGAGAATTAATTCAAAAAAAAGAAGCTTTAGAAAAAGAAAAAAAAGATATTTCAAAGTCAAAGGATAAAAAATTATTTACAAAATCAAAAGAAATTTCATCTTCTATTGAAACCATAACAAATGAACAAAAAAAAATAAAAAATAATTTAGAGAAAATTTTATCTAATCTACCCAATATTCCTCATAAAGATGTTCCTCTTGGAATAGATGAAAAAAATAATGTCGAAATTGAAAAATCAGGTGAAATAACTAAATTTGATTTTAAACCAAAGTCCCATTATGAATTGGGTGAAAATCTTGATATGCTTGATTTTGATTTAGCTACTAAAACTACTGGCTCGAGATTTGTTTTTGTAAAAGATAAATTAGCTCAATTAGAAAGAGCTCTATCAAATTTTATGTTGGACACTCATATTAAAAAAAATGGTTACAAGGAAATTTCTCCTCCCTTGTTAGCTTCTGAAAGTACAATGTTTGGTACAGGTCAACTTCCTAAATTTGAAAATGACCAATTTGAAGTAAAACTTGATGAAGGATCAGATAGAAAATTTTTAATCCCAACTGCTGAAGTGATTTTAACTAATATTGTTAAAGATAAAATTATTGATCTAAAATCTTTTCCTATGAGATTTGTAGCATCAACTCCATGCTTTAGAAAAGAAGCTGGCAGTTATGGTAAAGATACCAAAGGTATGATTAGACAGCATCAATTTTATAAAGTTGAGATGGTAAGCATCGTTGAACAGAATAAATGTTTAGAAGAACTTGAAAGAATGACTAAATGTGCATCTGGAATTTTAGATCTCTTAGAGCTTCCTTATAGAAAAATAATTTTGTGTTCTGGAGATATGGGTTTCAGTGCAGAAAAAACCTATGATATCGAAGTTTGGTTACCTTCGGAGGATAAATATAGAGAAATTTCATCTTGTTCATCATGCTCAACTTTTCAATCAGTGAGAATGAAGGCTAGGTACAAAGATCAAAATAAAGAAACACATTATGCTGGTACACTAAATGGAAGTGGATTAGCTATTGGTAGAACCCTTATCGCTATTCTGGAAAATTATCAGCAAAAAGATGGTTCAATAACCATTCCAAAAATTCTTAGACCTTATATGAACAATTTAGAAAAAATTTCACTCAATTAAAGTTGTTTTAACTCATTAGATAGTATAAATATTCATTTTTAATTAAGGAGTTTTATGGATAGCGCAGGAATAGGTCAATTTATACCACTAATACTAATTTTTGTTATTTTTTACTTTTTCTTAATAAGACCTCAGCAAAAAAAGGTAAAAGAACATAAAGCAATGGTTGAAAGTTTAAAAAAAGGCGACAAGGTTGTAACATCTGGTGGTATTACCGGAACAATTTCTAGAGTTATAGACAATGAAAAAGTTGAGGTTGAAATTGCCGATAATGTTACAGTTGAAATAATTCGAGGAACAGGCATCCAAAGTTTGATGAATTCTCAAGAGATTAAGAAATAATTTTTTTTAAATCAAAGTGTTATACTTTTCTAAATTAAGAATAATTTTTGTTTCTTTTATATCTTTAATTTTTATTTTATTTGCATCATCTAATCTTTTTAATTTTAGTAATAAATTATTAAATAAAAAGATTAATCTTGGTTTAGATCTCCAAGGTGGATCTTATTTATTATTAGAAATAGATAATTCTCCGGTAATAGAACAAAAGCTTCAAAATTTAACAATTATCATTAGAAATTATTTTAAAGAAAAAAATATAAGAATTAATAATATAAAACTTATTGATCAAAAATTATCATTTTCTGTAAATGATGAATTTAAAAAAATAATTCTTGAGGAATTTACTGATGAGGAAAGTGATTTAAATCCTTATTATCCAAGATTTAAATCACATCAACTTGATATTGTTGAAGAAAATAATTCTTTTATTATCAATTATTCAAAACAGGGAATAATTGAAATTAAGACATCATCTCAAGATCAAGCTTTGGAAATTGTACGAAGAAGAATTGATGAAATAGGTACAAATGAACCAAGTATTCTTAAACGTGGTAATGATAGAATCTTAGTTGAGTTACCAGGATTAGATGACCCAATGAGAATTAAATCTTTACTTGGTAAAACTGCAAATTTAACTTTTAGATTTGTGACAAATAATAGTGAAGATTCATTTGGTTCAGAAAAATTAAAGTATGAGGATAAACCAGAAGAAGCAATGGTTAGTAAAAGAATAATTTTAAGTGGTGATAATCTTTTAGATGCTCAACCTCGAATGAATAATGAAAGTAATGAAACAGTTGTTTCTTTTACACTTGATAGAGTAGGAGCTAAAAGATTTGGAAAAGCAACATCTACTGGAATAGGAAAACAATTAGCAATAGTTTTAGATGGTAAAATTATAAGTGCACCAGTTATAAGGGATACTATTGCAAGTGGATCTGGTCAGATAAGTGGTGGTTTTACTTTTCAGTCAGCTACAGACTTAGCTTTATTATTAAGATCTGGTGCTTTACCTGCACCTTTGAATATTATTGAAGAAAGAACTGTTGGTCCAGATTTAGGTCAAGACTCAATAAATGCAGGAATGATTGCTTTGGTAATTGGATTTTTTTTAGTTATCTTGTTTATTTTTATAAAATATAAGATATTTGGACTTATTACTAATGTTGCTTTAATTATCAATTTATTCCTTTTAATAGGTGTCTTAACTATTTTTGAGGCAACTTTAACTTTACCAGGTATAGCTGGAATAATTTTAACAGTTGGTATGGCAGTTGATGCTAACGTTTTAATTTTCGAGAGGATTAAAGAGGAATTAAAGAATGAAAAAAATAATTTAATAGCTTTTGATAGCGGTTATTCTAAATCTAGAACAGCTATTCTAGATGCGAATATAACAACTTTGTTAGCTGCAATAATTCTATTTTTCATGGGGTCAGGTCCAATAAAGGGCTTTTCTTTGACATTAGGTGTTGGAATTTTTACCACACTCTTTTCCGTCTATTTTATAGCCAGATTATTAACTATTTTATATGTCTCAAAGAATAAAGGGAAGGAAGGCCTAATTTAAATGATTGCTTTCAATAAATATTATAATCAATTTAATATCTTATCAATTTCACTAGTTGTTATCTCGTTATTTTTTTTAATTTTTAAAGGACTAAATTTTGGAATAGATTTCAAAGGTGGTACTCTAATAGAACTAAGATCAACTGATAACAAAATTAATGTATCATCTTTAAGAGACAATTTAAATCAAATGAATTTAGGTGATGTTTCGGTAAAAAATTTTGGCAATCAAACAGACTTTTTAATAAAATTTGAAAATAATAATAACAAAAATATAATTGAAGAAATTAAGACAAATCTAGACAAATCATTTGGAAATAATTTCAATTTTAGAAGAGTTGAAAATGTCGGTCCAAAAGTTAGTGCTGAATTATTAAGATCTGGAGTGATAGCAATATCAGTCGCCCTAATTTTGATGCTTATTTATATTTGGATTAGATTTGAGTGGCAATTTAGCCTAGGTGCCATATTAGCATTATTTCATGATGTCATAGTAACCTTGGGATTGTTTTCATTACTTGGACTTGAAATAAACCTATCAATCATTGCCGCTGTTTTAACAATTGTTGGTTATTCAATGAATGATACTGTCGTAATTTATGATAGAGTTAGAGAAAACTTAAGAAAATATTCTGATATAAAAATTTTTGAATTAACAAATATTTCTATCAACGAAACATTGTCTAGAACTTTGATTACATCGATAACAACATTATTAGCTTTATTATCAATATTTATATTTGGAGGCGAAATCTTAAAAGGTTTTTCTTTAGCAATGATTTTTGGTGTAATTTTTGGAACGTATTCTTCAATATATATAGCTAATACTGTATTAATTAGACTTAAGGTATCTCAAAAAACTATCCTAAAGGAAGAGGATAAAAATTAATATAAATTTTGCGCAGCTACCATTGATAAAAGCATAGGTAGAGATAAAAGTGTATTTGCTCTAGAAACCAACATAGCGGTTTTTGCAGATTTAGCTTTTAATTCTTGATCACATTCTACAATACCTAGGGCTCTTTTTTGATTTGGCCAGATAATAAACCAAACATTGAATGCCATAATAATACCTAGCCACATGCCGATACCAATTGCAGTATGTTTTGGTACATTAGAGTTAATGCTTAAAGTCATTGCATCATATAAATAACCATTAAGCAAAGCGAGAATAAATCCCGATATTATTGTTAAAAATGCTGCCCATCTAAAATAAAATAAAGCTGCTGGCGCTATTACTTTTCCAATAGCAGGTTTTTGTTCTTCAGGTATTTTTGACATATTTGGTATTTGAACAAAGTTAAAATACCATAATAAACCAATCCACATAATCGCAACACAAACATGTAAAAATCTACATAACCAACTCCAAAAGATATCGTCAAAAGCAAATCCACCATTTAAAAAAAATAAGATTAAGAATACTATAATTGCAAGTGAAGATGACGCATAAATAGTTTTTGACAAAGACGATAATAATTTTAACATTATAGAAAAATTATATATTAAAAATTAAATTAATATAATATAAATTTTTTATTAATTACTAATTAAATTGTAAATATGAACTTCACATTACCAAAATTAGATTATCCTAATAATGCTTTATCCCCAATTATGTCTGAGGAGACATTAGACTTGCATCATGGAAAACATCATCAAACATATATAACAAATCTTACTAATTTTATTAAAGATACAGACATGAATAGAATGTCTTTAGAGGAAATTATTCTGAATAGTTCTAAAGATAAATCAAAAGTTGGAATTTTTAATAATGCTAGTCAACATTGGAATCATAACCTTTTTTGGAAATGTATGAAACCAAATGGAGGTGGTCAGATGCCATCAAAATTAGAAAAAAGAATAATTACAGATTTTGGAAGTGTTGATCAATTTAAAAACGAATTTAAACAAGCTGGCATCACTCAATTTGGTTCTGGTTGGTGTTGGTTATCTATTAACAAAGGAAAATTAGTAGTTTCAAAAACTGCTAATGCTATAAATCCATTAATTGATAATATGAAGCCGATACTAGGATGTGATGTGTGGGAACATTCTTATTATATTGACTACAGAAATAGAAGACCAGAATATTTAGATAAGTTTGTAGAAAATTTAATCAATTGGGAATTTGTTGAATCTTTACTTGATTAATCAATTTTTGTTTGGCTAATTTTCCTAGCATGAATGAAAGATCTGATACACTGATAAGTAAAATAAAATCCAGTTAATAACATCATTGATTTAGATGTATCTGCCCAATACTTTTCAAATGCACTTCCTGTTAAAAACGACCTAATAATATCTAACCCACCTAAAAAAATAATCAAACCACAAAGAACCACAATATGCATAAACAATTTTTTTTTGTTAACAAATTTCATTGATAAAAAAGCAAATACCAAAATTGGAAGACCTAAAATAGATGGAATATAAGATGTAAAAGAATTACTTCCACTTATTAAACTAATTAGTACCCCCCCAAAAAATAAGAAATAGTCCATAAACAATAGATAATTTTTCCATTTTCATTCCTAATACCTTAAATTCATTAATGTCTTGATTCAACTCATCAACCATAGTTTCTTATATATTTGATTAGTTCAAATTAAGCAAATTAAATCCAGCAATAATAAATATAACTAGCCAAATTAATCCTTTAACTAAAAAAAAGGTAAAACTACTAATTAAAAAAAGTTTTCCAATTTTTTTTTTAAGTAAAAATCTGTACAATTTGTTTATCAAATGCTTAGTAATGGTTTTAAAAATTTACCAGTATAACTGGTACTAATTTTACAAATTTCCTCAGGTTTTCCTTCTGCAATAATTTTTCCACCTTTTACGCCTCCTTCTGGGCCCATATCAACAATATAATCTGCAGTTTTGATAACATCTAAGTTATGTTCTATTACAACAACTGTATTGCCCAATGCAACAAATGTGTGAAGTATTTCAAGCAACTTTTTAATGTCGTGCTGATGTAGGCCAGTAGTTGGTTCATCTAATATATATATTGTTCTTCCAGTTGATCTTTTTGATAACTCTTTTGCTAATTTGATTCTCTGAGCTTCCCCACCCGAAAGTGTTGTAGCTTGCTGTCCTATCTTTATATATCCTAATCCAACCTTTTTTAATGTTAAAAGTTTAGTTTTAATGTTAGAAATATTTTCAAAATATTCACATCCTTCATCAACAGTCATGTTCAATACATCAGCAATACTTTTATCTTTAAACTTTATTTCTAGAGTTTCACGGTTGTATCTGGTTCCCTTACACTCATCACATTGGATATAAACATCTGGCAAAAAGTGCATTTCATAGGTTATTACACCATCTCCTTCACAAGCTTCACATCTACCCCCTCTAACATTAAATGAAAATCTGCCTGGTTTATAGCCTCTAGTTTTAGACTCAGGTAATCCAGTAAACCAATCTCTTATAGGCCCGAATGCTCCTGTATAAGTTGCCGGATTAGATCTGGGTGTTCTTCCGATAGGTGATTGGTCAATATCAATAATTTTATCAACTAATTCTGTACCTTTAAATCCTTTGAAAGGTTTTGGAATTTTTCTCGATTTGTTGTTATTTAAGGTCAAGTTAAGAGCATTATATAAAGTTTGTAAAACAAGTGTAGATTTACCACTTCCAGATACTCCTGTGACACAAGTTAAACTGCCTAAAGGTATCTTTAAATTAACATTATCCAAGTTATTTCCATTTGCTCCTGTAATTTCTAAAAATCTTCCGTTTTTAGCTAATCTTCTTTTTTGTGGAACATTAATCTTTAACTTTTTTGAAAGATATTTGCCAGTTATACTATTTTGATTTTGACTTATATCTTTAAAAGATCCTTGTGCAACTACCTCTCCACCGTTGTTACCAGCGTTAGGACCCAGGTCGATTATATGATCTGCATTTTCCATTGTTTCAGTGTCATGTTCAACAACAATTACAGTATTACCTAAATCTCTTAATCTTTTCAGGGCATCTATAAGTTTAACATTATCTTTTTGATGTAGGCCAATAGAGGGTTCATCTAAAACATATAAAACTCCAGTTAGACCTGAGCCTATTTGTGAAGCTAATCTAATTCTTTGTGCTTCTCCTCCAGATAGAGTTCCAGATTCTCTTGAAAGTGTTAGATAATCTAAACCCACATTTAATAAAAAATTCAATCTTTCATTAATTTCTTTTAATATATGTTCAGCTATTTTTATTTGTCTTTTATCTAAGTTATCTTTGAGATTTTCGAACCATTTAGCTGCATCTGAAATAGATTTTTCAGTAACTTCACTTATGTGTAAACCATCAATTTTCACACATAAAGCTTCATCTTTAAGTCTATGGCCATTACATCTTTCGCATTTAGTATCAGATTGATATTGAGCAATTTCTTCTCTTTTCCAGTCGCTATCTGTCTCAAGATATCTTCTTTCTAAATTATTAATTACGCCTTCGAATGTTTTTTTATGAGAATATTTTTCATATCCATCATCATATGTAAATTTTATTTCCTCATCATCTGAACCATAAAGGATTATATCCTGGATTTTTTTTGGAAGTTTTGACCATTTTTCACCCATAGAGAAACCATAATGTTTTGCGAGAGAAGATAATGTTTGAGCATAATATAATGTGGTAGTTTTAGCCCATGGTTCAATAGCACCATCCTCTATACTTTTTTTTTCATTGGGAATAACCAGATTTGGATCAACATTCAATTTTATACCTATACCCTCACATTCTTCACATGCACCAAATGGACTATTAAATGAAAAAAGCCTTGGTTCAATTTCTTCAATGGTGAAACCACTTTCAGGACAGGCAAACTTTGTTGAAAAAATAATTTTTTCTACTTTTCTAAATTTTTTTGGCAAAGTTTCATCTTCATATTCAACAAATAATAAGCCATTCGCTAAATTAATAGAAGTTTCAATTCCTTCAGCCAATCTGTTTCCTAAAGTTGAGTTAAGCACAATTCTATCTACAAGAATTGATATATCGTGTTTAACTTTTTTATTTAATTCAGGAATCTTTTCTATGTCGTATAATACTTCATCAATCTTAATTTTTCTAAAACCTCTTTTTTTATAACCTAAAATTTCTTTTTTATATTCACCTTTTCGTCCTCTTACTACTGGTGCATATAGGTAAATCGTTGATTTTTTTGGTAACCCTTTAATCTTGTCAACTATTTGACTTATTGTTTGAGATTCAATTGGTTTACCAGTAAAAGGTGAGAAAGGTATTCCTGCTCTAGCATATAAAACCCTCATATAATCATAAATTTCAGTCACAGTAGCGACTGTTGATCTGGGATTTTTTGATGTATTTTTTTGTTCTATAGATATTGCAGGACTTAACCCTTCAATTAGATCCACATTCGGTTTTTTCATTTTGTCTAGAAATTGCCTGGCATAAGCAGATAAACTTTCAACGTATCTTCTTTGACCTTCGGCATAAACTGTATCAAAAGCAAGAGATGATTTTCCTGAGCCTGATAAGCCTGTTATTACAATAAATTTATCTTTAGGTATTTCTAAAGAAATATTCTTTAAATTATGTTCTTTAGCTCCCTTAATAACTATCTTTTTAATCATATTTCTTGTTGCTTTGACTTAATAAAATTAATATTCAGAGTAAATTGTGATATAAATCTAATTAATTAAAAAAACAAATACTAAAATATTATGGCTGGGAGTTTAAATAAAGTACTTTTAATTGGTCGTTTGGGCGCAGACCCAGAAATCAAACAAATGGTTAACGGCAAAAGTGTAGCAAGATTAAGTTTGGCTACAAGTCAATCTTGGAAAGATAAAAATAGTGGTGAAAAAAAAGAAAAAACGGAATGGCACCGCATAGTTGTATTTAACGAAGGATTGGTAAACGTAGTTCAACAATATTTAAAAAAAGGTGCTCAGATTTACGTTGAAGGACAATTAACTAATAGAAAATGGAAAGATGAACAATCAGGCCAAGATAAGTACTCTACTGAGATAGTTATTCAAGGTTATAATTCATCTTTAACAATGCTAGGAGGCGGAAGTTCTAGTGGAGGAATTTCTAAGGACAACACACAGTCATCTGAAAAAAATCAGGATATTTCACAAATATCAGATGATATGGATGACGAAATTCCATTTTAAAATTTATGCAAAAAACGGAAGTTCCTGAAGATAAAAATATAAAATTAATATCAATGCATGACGAGATGAGTTCGTCTTATCTTTCTTATGCAATGAGTGTTATAGTAAGTAGAGCTCTTCCAGATATAAGAGACGGTTTAAAACCAGTTCATAGAAGAATTTTGTATGCTATGTATAAAGGTGGTTATGATTGGTCAAAACAATTTAGAAAATCTGCTAGAATTGTTGGAGATGTAATTGGTAAATATCATCCCCATGGTGATCAATCAGTGTATGATGCATTAGTCCGTATGGTTCAAGATTTTTCAATGAGTTTGCCCTTAGTAGATGGACAGGGAAATTTTGGATCAATAGATGGAGATCCAGCCGCAGCGATGCGTTATACTGAAACAAGACTTTCAAAAGTATCTCAATTTTTAATCGATGATATAGAAAAAAATACAATTAATTTTAAAAGTAATTACGATGAAACAGAAAAAGAACCATCAGTACTTCCCGCTCAATTTCCAAATTTATTAGTAAATGGAGCTGGTGGAATCGCAGTTGGAATGGCGACTAGTATACCTCCCCATAATCTTGGAGAAGTTATAAATGGCGTATTGGCCTTAATAGATAACAAGGACATAAAAATTAAAGAGCTTATGAAACATATTCCTGGACCTGATTTTCCTACAGGAGGAGTTATTATTGGAAAAGACATAATCAAACAAGGCTATAATAAAGGAAGAGGATCATTTAAAATAAGAGGAGAAATTTCTATAGAAAGTTTAAAGAATGGAAGAGAAAGACTTGTTATTACTTCCATACCATATCAAGTTAATAAATCTGTTTTAAATGAGAGAATAGCTCAATTAGTTAGAGAAAAAAAAATTGAAGGGATAAGAGACATTAGAGATGAATCTAATAGGGAAGGCATAAGAGTATCTATAGATTTAAAAAATGGTGTTGAGCCAGAAACCATAAAGAGACAACTATATAAAAATACACAAATAGAAAGTTCATTTGGTTTTAATACCTTAGCAATAGTTGATGGTAAACCTGAAACTTGCAATTTAAAATATTTCTTAACAAATTTTTTAGCTTTTAGAGAAGATGTAGTTATAAAAAAAACAAAATTTGATTTACAAAAAGCTGAAGAGAGGGCCCATATACTAATAGGGCTATCGGTTTCAGTTGAAAATCTTGATAAGATTATAAAAATCATTAGAAACTCAAAGACTCCTGATGATGCAAAAAAATTCATTTTAAAAATTAAATGGAAAATTAATAAAGCTCAAAAAATAATTTCTCTAGTTGAAAGTAAAAAAACTAAAGGTTTATACTTACTTTCAGAACCTCAAGTAAACGCTATTTTAGAATTGAGGTTACAAAAACTTACAGCTTTAGGTATTAATGAAATAGAGATTGAAATAAAAAAATTAGCTGAACTAATTACAAAATATAAAAAGATAATTTCATCTAAGAAAGAATTACAGAGAGTAATTAGTAATGAATTAATAAGTATTAAAGAAAAATACTCAATACCACGTAGAACAAAAATAATTAATGCTGTACTTAATTATGATATAGAAGAAACCATTCAAAAACAATCTGTTTTAATTACAGTTACACTCCAAGGTTATATAAAAAGAGGTTCTTTAAATAATGTAAAAACTCAAAAAAGAGGCGGAAAAGGAAAAACAGGTATAACAACAAGAAATGAAGATTCAGTCGTTCAGACTTTGTCTGTAAATACTCATACTTCAGTATTATTTTTTTCTACCGAAGGACTAGTTTACAGGATTAAGGCTTGGAAAATTCCAGAGGGATCAGCCTCATCAAAAGGTAAATCATTATTTAATATTTTACCATTGAAGAATCATCAATCTATAAGCTCGATCATGCCCTTTCCTGATAAGGACTCTGAACTTAAAAATTATCAAATAGTTTTTGCAACATCTCAAGGTAAAATTCGAAAAAATAGTCTTGAAGATTTTTCATCAATAAATGCTTCAGGAAAAATTGCAATGAAACTCGATACAAATGATAAGATTGTGGGTGTTAAAATTTGTAAGGATGACCAAGATATAATTTTAAGTACTAAACTTGGTAAATGTATAAGATTTGAGTCTAAAAAATTAAGAGTTTTTAAGGGTAGATCATCTAAGGGAATTAAGGGAATAGTTTTGGCTCCTAATGATCAAATAGTTTCTCTTTCCATAATAGATAATGACAAAAATTTAAAGAATTCCAAAAAATCTAAAGATGATAAGTCTGAAGTAAAAGCTAAAGAAAAATTTATTCTTTCAATAACTGAAAATGGATATGGAAAAAAAACTTTACACACAGACTATCGAGTAACTAATCGAGGAGGAAAGGGGATAATTGGTATCATAAATTCTCTTAGAAATGGTAATATATCCTCTTCATTTCCTGTTTTTGATGGAGATGAAATTTTGATTTCAACAAATAAAGGAAGAGTTATTAGAGTGGCTGTAAAAGAAATAAGAACAGCTGGTAGAAACACCCAGGGTGTCAGAATTATCAAATTATCTGGTGAAGAAAAAGTTGTTTCAGCAGATAAAATTGATGATAATTTAGTTTGATGAATAAAGTTGCAATTTATCCTGGAACCTTTGACCCAATAACTTTTGGTCATATTGATGTAATTAAAAAGGGGCTTAAACTATTTAATAAGATTGTTGTTGCCGTCTCAGATGTAGAGAACAAAGATTATCTATTTAATTCTTCAGAAAGAATAGAAATTGTTAAAAATGCTTTGTTTTCAGATCTTAAATTGAATAAAAAAAAGATAATTGTTATTTCATTTTCATCTCTTACTACTGATTTATGTAAGAAATATAAATCAAATGTTATTTTAAGAGGTTTAAGAGCTGTTTCTGATTTTGAATATGAATTTCAATTAGCTGGAATGAATAGAAAATTAAATAATAATATTGAAACATTATTTCTAATGTCTGATGTAGAAAATCAAATAATCTCTTCAAAGTTTGTTAAAGAAATTGTTAAACTAAAAGGTGATATCAAAAAATTTACTACAAAAAGCACAATTAAATTATTAAAAAATAAATATGAATAAATTTATTTTTAGTTTATTAATTTTTTATTTTTTTATAACTAACCCAACAATGTCAAAGGAGAATATAATGATTTTAAAGCTTAAAGATGGAGAAGTGAAGATTGAGTTGTTTGAAGATGCGGCACCAAATCATGTTAAAAGAATAAAAGAATTAGCTAATTCAGGAAAGTATGACAATGTTGTTTTTCACAGAGTAATTGATGGTTTTATGGCCCAAACAGGTGATGTTAAATTTGGCAATTCTAATTCACCCGATTTTAATTTAGAAAGAGCAGGGATGGGTGGATCTGATTTACCTGACTTAAAACAAGAATTTAATAGTCTTCCACATAATAGAGGAACTTTGTCTATGGCAAGATCATCTGATCCAGATAGTGCTAATAGTCAATTTTTTATCTGTTTTAAAGCAGCTCCTTTTTTAGATAGACAGTATACAGTATTTGGAAAAGTTATTGAAGGTATGGAAGTTGTTGATAAGATTAAAAAAGGAAATGAAAATAATAATGGAGCCGTTACAGACCCTGATAAAATCATCAGCTTTAAATCATTATAATCTTTATTAATGTCACTTAAAAACTTTGCTTTTAAAGTTTTAGACACTGACAATTATGCAAGACTTGGAATAATTGAAACTCATCGAGGTAATATTAATACCCCAGCCTTTATGCCTGTTGGCACTCAAGCTACTGTTAAAGCCTGTAAGATTGAAGATATCAAAAAAACTGGATCAGAAATAATCTTAGGAAACACTTATCATTTAATGATACGCCCAGGAGTTGAAAGGATTAAAAGAGTTGGAGGATTACATAAATTTATGAATTGTGAATTACCTATTTTAACTGACTCGGGCGGATTTCAAGTTATGTCACTTTCTAAACTGAATAAAATTGACCGAGAAAAAGGAGCAATTTTTAATTCTCATATAGATGGAAAAAAATTTTACCTCAGTCCTGAGGAGAGTATAAGAATACAATTAGGTTTGAATTCTGATATTTTGATGATTATGGATGAATGTCCAAAAAAATCAAATGATTATAATTTAATTAAAAATTCTATGAATCTGTCGTTACATTGGGCTGAAAGATCAAAAAAAGCATTCGGAAATAATCCACATAAAGCAATATTCGGTATTATTCAAGGAGGTCTTTTTGATGATTTAAGAATTAAATCTTTAAAAGAATTAATTAAGATAAACTTCGATGGATATGCCTTAGGTGGTTTAGCGGTAGGTGAAAGTCAAACTGAGATGTTTTCAGTTTTAGATGGGATCAAAGATCAACTCCCTAAAGATAAACCCCATTATCTTATGGGTGTAGGAACTCCATCTGACATTTTAGGTGCTGTAAAAAGAGGAATAGACATGTTTGATTGTGTCTTACCTACTCGTTCAGGAAGAACAGGTCTTGCATTTACTTGGGAGGGAAGAGTAAATATCAAAAACAACAAATATCAAAATGACGACTCACCTCTTGACGAAAATTGTAAAAATTTTAATTTAAATAAATATTCTAAAAATTATCTAAATCATCTATTTAATACTAATGAAATACTTGGCTCAACGCTTCTGACATTACATAATCTTAATTTTTATCAGGAATTAATGACTTTAATTAGAGAAAATATAAAGAACGGAACTTTTGATCAATTTTATGATAAATTCAAAGATAAGTTGTAACAGATTACTATTTGTCTCACAAATTCCCATTTGAATTATTTGAATAAATATGTATATACAATTGTGTTTATGGGCCCTTAGCTCAGTTGGTAGAGCAATTCCCTTTTAAGGAATGGGTCGATGGTTCGAGTCCATCAGGGCTCACCATAAATTTTTTAAGAAATATTAATTGGTGGGTAATCTAAAATAACTTCATTAGTCCAATCATTAATTTTCTTAATTCTGTTTTCTGCTGATGGATGTGTACTCATAAATTCCGGTGGTGCTTTTCCTTTATTAAATTCTTTCATTCTTTCCCATATCTTCACAGTTTCTCTAATATCGTAGCCTGATAAGGATGAAAATATCATACCCAAATAATCTGCTTCACTTTCTTGTTTTCTGTTAAAAGGATTCATGATTCCAATTTGAGACAATAAACCTACAGCATTCATTCCAGTAGCTCTGTTGACTTGTGATAATTTTCCACCAGTAAAAATATCAATAAGTTGAGTTCCTGTATTAAGAATTGCGCCACGACTAGCTCTTTCAACGGAATGTTTAGCTACAGCATGAGCTATTTCGTGTCCCATAACCGCTGCAAGACCATTTGTATTTTTTGTGACTTCAAGAATTCCACTATAAACTGCTATTTTACCGCCTGGCATACACCAGGCGTTCTTTACTTTTTTATTATCTATTAATATATAATCCCAGTCAAAATTTTCTGTCGGGTTTGCTAAATCAGCTTTATAAAAATATTCACTAATGGAAGCTTCCATTTTACTACCAATTTCTTTAATCAAATTAAGAGTTTTGGTATCTTTACTCATTTTTTCCTTTTCTTTTACTTTTTCATATATTTCAGCAGCTTGAGCATTTAATTTTGCTTCAGGTATAATCTTTAGTTGTCTTCTATCTGTTATAGGAGCTGTAGCACAAGAATTAAGAATAAAGCCACAGCAACCACATCCTACATAAGATAAAAATTTTCTTCTATTCATTTTACTTTAACATTGATAATATATTAAATTATGAATTTAAATAATAAGATATTATTATTCCTTTTCATAGTGGCAATTTTGTTTGTAATTTATTCAAGTTTTAAGTAATTAAATGACAAAAATTAAAAAAAAAAAATCGCTTACTCTCATTCTTAGAAATTATTTCATTACCGGTGTGGTTGTCTTAATCCCAATTGGATTTACTTTATATCTAACAAAATTTATCATAAGCGTATCTTCTAAAATAATTCCAGAAAATATAAATCCAAATAGCTATTTACCTTACGCAATACCTGGAATAGAAATTTTAATTTCCGTTATTCTAATTACAATTGTAGGAGGTTTGTCTCTATCTTTTTTTGGTAAAAGAATTCTAAAATTAATTGATGATCTTTTTAAAAGAATTCCTTTTCTAAGAACCATTTATTCAGCTATTTTACAAATGACCGAAACATTTTCAAATAAAGAAAATGACAAAAAAAGTGTTGTTTTAGTAGAATACCCAAGAAAGGGAGTTTGGGCTGTAGGTTTTGCAACAAAAGAAAATAAAGGTGAAATGGCTCAAAAAACTAATCAAAAACTAATTAATGTTTTTGTACCAACAACTCCAAACCCTACTAGTGGTTTTTTATTAATGTTTCAAGTTGATGAGGTAATTCACTTAAATATGTCATTTGAAGAAGCTTCTAAATTTATTGTTTCCGCTGGAACTTCAACAGTAAAAAATTAGGCTATATCATTAATTATATCTGCTCTATCATATAACTTTATTAATGGCTTAAATTTTTTAATACTTTCATTTGCACCTTCTATTCTTTTCATTTCTTTTTCAGCAAGTAAAAAAAGATTACTATTATGTATGGGATCAGCTAACTTAAAATTTTTAATACCACTTTGTTTAAAACCTAGAATATCTCCAAAACCTCTAATTTTCATGTCTTCTTCAGAGATAAAAAATCCGTCATTAGAATCTTTGAGAATATTTATTCTTTTTTTTGCATTTTCACTTAGGTTTGATTTAAACATTAAAATACAAGTTGACTGTTTATTGCCTCTTCCAACTCGTCCTCTAAGTTGATGTAATTGGGACAAACCAAATTTATTAGCATTTTCAATTATGATTACATTTGCGTTAGGAAAATCTATACCAACCTCAATAATTGTTGTTGAGACTAGTATTTTGAATTTATTTTTTAAGAAATCATTTAGTATGATTTCTTTATCTTCGATATTTGTTTTTCCATGAAGTAGGGCTACTTCATTAGGGAATATCATATTGAGATATTCAAATTTCTTTACAGCGGAAGAATGATCAATTTTTTTAGACTCTTCAATCAAAGGACAAACCCAAAAAATTTGATTATTAAGTTTTATTTGTTTTTTGATAAACAATATCACATCATTAATTTTACTTTCTAATTTACTAAAAGTTTGTATTGGTTTTCTTGTTGCGGGCTTTTCTCTAATAACAGAAAGATCCATATCTCCATACATTGTCATTGTTAATGTTCTTGGTATGGGTGTAGCTGTCATCAATAACACATCACAATTATCCCCACCTTTGTCAGATAATTTTTTTCTTTGATTAACACCAAACTTATGTTGCTCATCAATAATTATTAAACCAAGTTTTTTAAATACCACTTTTGTTTGAAAAATTGCATGTGTTCCAAAAATCATATCAATTTCGTGATTCGATAATCTTTTAAGAATTTCTTTTTTTTGTTTATAATCTGATTTTCCTGATATAAGGGCTACATTGATATTTTTAGGCAGTATTTTTTTTGCTAGATTATGGTGCTGTCGAGCTAAAATTTCAGTTGGCGCCATTAAAGAAACTTGGAATCCAGAATTTATGGTATTGAATGCTGAGATTAAAGAAACAATAGTTTTTCCACTGCCAACATCTCCTTGTAACAATCTAAACATTTTAGTAGATGAACTTAAATCATTATTAATTTCTTTAAGTGACCTTAATTGATCTTGTGTTAGTTTAAAATCTAAATTATCAATTATCAAATTTTGTTTTTTTATGTTCAGTCTTTTATTTTTTTTTTTGATTCTTTTAATTTTTTTTCTAATTTCAGAATTAACTAAAAATGTAGAAAAAATTTCGTCGTAGGCTAGTCTTTTATAAAAATTTTTTTTGTAATTATCTTTATTCTCAGGTTTGTGTAATTCTATAATCGATTCATTCCAACTTATGCCATCAAATTTTTTAATCAGTTCTTTAGAATGCCATTCATCAAGGATAGGTAATTTTTCAATTATTTGATTAATTATTTTGTTGTAAACTTTTTCACTTATACCCTCTGTAAGTGAATAAGTATTATGTTTTTGTTTTATTAATGAAGCATCTTCTGAAATATATTTTGGATTAGTGAGTTGATATTTATTTCTGAATATCCCAATTTTTCCACTTACAGTTACTTCTTTTCCTAAAGGTAAAATTTTTTTAACATATCCCTCATAACTATTAAAAAAAACACAGTCCATTTCCCCAGACTCATCAACGCATACTACTCTATTAGGTAGATTTTTTATTCTAGGAAAAAAATATTTTTTTGGGATTATTGTTACTGTTTGAGTTTCTCCTATCCTAAGATCTTTTATTTTAGAAGATAAACTCCTATCAGTATAGGATTTTGGTAACTTCCATAATAAGTCAAAAATATTATTTATTTTTTTTTTTTTAAGTAATTTGGTAGTTTTAACTCCAACACCTTTTAAACTAGATAGGTCTGATAATAGATATTTATAATTACTTTTATTATTCATAAACAACTAATATATTCCAAATATGAATATCAATATAGACCAATTAAAAAAAAAGATTATTTATAGATCTAATTATCGTGGTACCAAGGAAATGGATAAGTTATTAGGTGCTTTCACAAAAAAATATATTGATGAATTAGATAATAAAGATCTTTTTGATCTAGAAAAATTATTAAACATTGATGATGATAATTTATACAAGTTCTTTAAAAACCAAAAAACGGATATCGTATTTGAGGATAATCATATTAATTTATTATTTAAAAAATTCAAATATGTTGATAAATAATGGCGGAGAGACTGGGATTCGAACCCAGGAAAGAGTTGCCCCTTTGCCGGTTTTCAAGACCGGTGCTTTCAACCGCTCAGCCATCTCTCCGTAAGCAAGCTTTTATAATTAAAAATATTTAATTCAACAATAAAATAGTCTAATTAACTTAGTTATTAATTAATACATAAAATTACCTATGAAAAAAGATTTTAACAAAGGTTTATTATTAACTTCGTTAGGATCTTTCTGGTGGGGATTTATTGGTGTATTTTATTTTCAATATGTCTCTTTTATTGGTCATATTGAATTAGTCGTTCATAGATGCTTATGGACTGCAGTAATTTTAATTTTTACTACCTCATTCTTATCTAAGTGGAAAATTTTTTTTAAAATTATTTCGGATAAAAAAAAACTCTTTGCTCTTTTAATATCTGGAATTTTAATTTTTATAAATTGGGCGATCTGGATTTATGCCGTCGCGACTGAAAAAATAATAGATGCAAGTTTTGGTTATTTTATAATGCCAATAATGAGTGTTTTATTGGGGTATATTTTTTTTGGAGAGGATCTAAACAAAAAAAGGATATTTTCTATTTTATTAGTATGTATATCAATAGCAATTTTAATTTTTTTTAATTTAAAAAGCTTACCCTGGGTTGGACTAATTGTTGCTTTTAGCTGGGCATTTTATAATCTTGTTAGAAAAAAAATAAGTGTTGATACTGATGTTGGTTTACTAATTGAAAGTTTATACATATTACCATTTGCACTAATTGTTTTTTATCTTATCATACGTGGAAACTTTAATGATTTCAGTTTAATGAACCCTGGTTTGAGTCTTTTTTTAATTTTAGCAGGACCAATGACTGTGATTCCACTTTTCTTATATGTTAGAGGAGTTGAGTTAATAGGTTTAGGACCAACTGGTATGATTTTTTATATAACACCAACTTTACAGTTTATTTTAGGTTATTTTTATTACAATGAAGACTTTTCATTAGTAAAATTTATAAGTTTCATTATTATTTGGATTGCAGTTATTATATACCTTAAAGATCTTTATGAAATTAATTAATTTTTTTTTTTTAATTTTTTTAATTCAAATCACAAATATTTCAGCTGATCAAAAAAAAACTTTCATTGAATGGAAAAAAGAATTTAAAAATTTGGCTCTTAATAATGATATTTCAGAAAAAACTTTTGATATGGTCATGTCAAATGTAAAGTTTTTGCCAAAAGTAATAGAATACGACAGATATCAACCAGAATTTTACGAAGACACAAATACTTATGTTTCAAAAAGAACTTCTTCAAATAAAGTTCAAAAAGGTATCAATTTTTACAATCAAAATACAAAACTAATAAACGACGTCCAAAAAAAATATAAGATTGAAAAAGAATTACTTATTTCACTAATGGGTATAGAAACAAATTATGGCACCTATGTTGGTAAAATGGATATTCTTTCATCATTATCAACATTAAGTTTTGACCAGAGAAGATCAAGTTTTTTTACAAATGAACTTCTAATATTACTAAAACTAATAGATCAAAATATGATTGACTATAAAACACTTTATGGTTCGTGGGCAGGTGCCTTTGGATATTTTCAATTTATGCCATCGACTATTAAGAATTATGCTATTGATTATAATCAAGACAACTATATTGATCTTAAGAACCCCAATGATTCTTATGCTTCTGCTGGCAATTATTTGAATAATATGGGTTGGAAAAAGAATTCACATTGTTTTTATAAGATAAGTTTGAGTGATAATATACCAACAAAATACTTAAATGTGTCTGCAAAAAAAATTGTTAATAAAAAAAAATTAAAATTTTTTAAAAAATTTATTTTAAATTATGATGATTTAGATTTTGTAGATAAAAATACCAATGTTGCTATCATTACGCCTGATAAAGATATTATACCTGATGCTGAAACACTAAATCCCGCATTTATTGTATTTGATAATTATGAAATTATTTTAAAATGGAATAGATCATTACGATTTGCTTTAGCAGTTTGTACATTAAAAGAAAAAATAAAAAATGAATTGTAGACTCATATTAATCATATCCTTGAACTTAATTCTCTTAAGTTGTGCGCAACTACCTATGGATAAATCAAAAAAAAATAATTTTAATTTACAAGATAAATATATTAACTCTGGATTTGCATTAATTTATAACGATAAAATGACCAAGATCTCTAAATTAGAGATTAGATCACTAGATATTTATCATAAGTTTTTAAAAAAAGGATCTTCAGTCAAAATTTTAAACCCAAAAAATGGGAAATATTTAATTGCAAATGTAAAATCTAATAAAATAAAATTTTCAAATTTTTATAACTCTGTTTTAAGTTTAAGAATAGCTGAAGATTTAGAACTAGATATATATGAACCATATATTCAAATAGTATTAATTTCAAAAAATTCCGCATTTGTTGCTAAAGAGCCAAAAATGTTTGATGAAGAGAAAATGGTGGCAGAAAAGGCTCCAATTGATGGTATTTTGATTAATGATTTAAATACTAAAAAAAGCAAAAAAAATAAAAAAAAGATTAACATTTTTTCTTACTCTATTAAAGTTGCCGATTTTTATCATAAAGAATCTGCTGAAATGATGATAAATAGAATTAAAAATGAAACTTCTATTAAAAAATTGAAGGTTAATAAATTATCTAAAACAAAATATAGGGTATTAATAGGTCCTTTTAATGATATAAAAAGTTTAAAGAAATCATTTGAAAAGATGAGCACTTTTAATTTTGAAAATTTAGAAATATTAAAGAATGTTTAAAAAACATATAATCATATTGATAATTCAATTTTTTGCTTATCAATTTTCTAATGCAAATATAGAAATAAAAGCTAGAACAGCTATTCTACAAGACTTTTTATCAGGAGAGATTCTATACGAGAAAGAAGCAGATATCTCAATCTATCCAGCCTCTATGACAAAAATTATGACATCTATAATTGCATTTGATTTGATCAAATCAGGTGACTTAGATTTAGATGAAAAATTTATTATTTCAGAAAAAGCATGGCGTTTATCGACTGCAGGTTACTCTTCTATGTTTGTAATGATTGGAGATGAGGTTTCTGTAAGAGATTTGCTAAAAGGAATAATTGTTGCCTCAGGAAATGATGCCTGTATAGCCTTGGCAGAAGGTATTGCCGGCACTGAGGAAGAGTTTGCTATTATGATGACTAGTAAAGCAGTTGAAATTGGGATGTTAAATACGAACTTTGCCAATTCTTCAGGTATAAATGATCCAGATAATTATTCTACAGCTAGAGATATAATGTTGATGTCAAATTATCTTATAAAAAATCATCCTGATTACTATGAGTGGTTTAAAGAAAAAGAATTTACATGGGATAGAACTGGTGGTGATCCAATAACTCAAGGGAATAGAAACCCATTGCTTTATAAAAATATGGGAGCAGATGGAATTAAAACAGGTTATCTTGCTGTGGAGAAGTATTCACTGGCATCATCTATGGAAAGAAAAGGAAGAAGATTAATTGCTGTAGGTAGTGGTTTTGAGACAAAAAGTGAAAGATCTAGACAAAGTGTTAAACTTTTAACCTACGGACTTACAAATTTTGATTTAGTAAAAATTTCAAAAAAAGATGAGCCTTTTGATAGTTTGGAAGTTTGGTTAGGTAAAAACGATAAAGTTAAAGTTTATACAAATAAGGATATTTATAAAACTATTAAGAAAGGTCAAAAGAAAAAATTAAAGGCAAAAGTTGTTTATGATGGTCCAGTAGAAGCACCTATAAAAAAGGATCAAGTTTTAGCAAAACTAAAATTAATATATGATGATGAATTGATAGGTGAATATGATCTATTAGCTTACAGTGATATTAAAAAAGTTAATATTTTCTCTAGATTGATCAAATCATTAAATTATTTAATTTGGGGTGATGTCTAAAAAACCTGTTATTGTATTCGAGGGTATAGAAGGTACCGGAAAAAGCTATCATATTTTGAATGTATCGAAATATTTAAAAAAAAGGAAAATTGACCACATCAAAATTCGAGAACCTGGCGGATCACAAAATGCCGAAAAAATTAGAAAAATAATTTTAGATAAAAAAACAAATTTTAATAAAGATACTGATTTGCTTCTTTACTTAGCCGCTAGAAGTGAAAATTTACATCAATTAAGAACAAATTTTGGTAAAAAAATTATATTAATTGATAGGTTTATAGACTCCACTATAGCTTATCAACATTATGGATTTGGTGTGAACTTAAAGTTAATTAACAAAATAAATAAATATCTTTTACAACAATTTGATGTTGATTTTACATTTTTAAATACTGTTGATAAAAAGAATATGATAAAGAGGTTAAATTCTAGAAAGTCGCTTAATAGATATGATAAATTTAACTTCAAATTTTACCAAAAAGTACAAAAAGGTTTTTTGCTTTTAGCAAAAAAAAATAAAAGGAAATATCAAGTAATTAACTCAAATTTAGATAAAGATAAAAATAAACTTTTGATAATTGAAAAAGTTAAAGAATTAATATGAATGATTTGATACCTATAAATCAAACCAAACTTTTTGGTTTGGATAAATATTTTGATGAACTAATTGCATTAGATGAATCAGATGTTTTACCAAATAAGATTTTATTTAGTGGTCCTAAAGGTCAGGGAAAATCTACTTTGATATATCATTTTGTTAATTATTGTTTATCAAAAAATGAAGAATTTAATTATAATACAAATACTTTTGAAATTAATAGTGAAAATCATTCTTTTAAAACCACTCTTAATAAATCAAATCCCAATTTTATTTTAATTGATATTAGTTTAGAAAAAAAATTTATTGATATAAATCAAATTAGAAATTTAATAACAAACTTAAATAAATCGTCGTTTAATAACAAACCTAGGTTTGTACTTATTGATAATATAGAATTTTTGAACATTAATTCAGTTAATGCTTTATTAAAGATTCTAGAAGAGCCATCAAATAAAGTTATTTTTTTTTTGGTTAATAATAATAAAAAAATTTTAAAAACTTTATCATCAAGATGTTTGAATTTTAGAATCTCACTATCTAATTATGAAAGTTTGCAAATTTCAGATAAGCTGTTAAATAAAAAGCTGCATGATGTTATTAATCCAGAATTAATAAACTATTATTTTACACCTGGAATTATTTTTAATTTAGCTAATTTTGGTTTTATTAACGATATTAATCTAAGAGATCTAAGTTTGAAAGATTTTTTAAAACTTTTGATAAAAGATCAATATTACAAAAAGAATGATTTTATTAAAAATTCAATTTTTGATTTTATTGAATTATATTTTAGAAAAATTAATTTATCTTTTTCCGATCAAATATTTGTAAAATATAGTTATTTTTTACAAAGAATATCTCATACAAAAAAATTTAATTTGGATGAAGAGTCTTTATTCATGGAATTTAATAGTGAAATACTAAATGCATAAGAATTTTTATATTACAACACCTATTTATTATCCTTCAGCTAGGCCTCATATGGGGCACGCATACTCAAGTATAATCGCCGATTTTTTTGCAAGATTTAAAAGAATTGATGGATTTAAAGTTAATTTTTTAACCGGTACAGATGAACATGGATTAAAAATTCAAAGGGCTGCTGAACAAAAGGGATTAGATCCTTTAAAATTTTGTGATGAAATAAGTCAAACTTTTAGAGATCTTTCAAAAACATTAAATCTTACAAACAATGATTTTATTAGAACAACAGAATTACGTCATATTAATTCAGTCCAATATTTATGGAATGAATTAGAAAAAAGTAATGATATTTATCTTTCTAAATATTCTGGATGGTATTCTATTTCAGATGAAGCCTTTTATTCTGATGATGAAGTAGAAAATTTTGATGGCAAAAAGCGCTCCATCAACTCAAAATCTTTTGTTGAGTGGGTAGATGAAGAGTCTTATTTTTTTAGATTATCTAAGTGGGAAAAACCATTACTTAAATACTACGCTGACAATCCTGATTTTATTTCACCTCCCTCAAGAAAAAATGAAGTAATAAGTTTCGTTAAAGGCGGTTTAAAAGATCTTTCAATTAGTAGAAAAAGTTTTACTTGGGGTATTAAAGTGCCAAAAGACAAAGATCACATTATCTATGTTTGGCTTGATGCTCTTACCAATTATATAAGCGCTCTTAATTATCCAGATTTAAATGACTCTTTGTTCAAAAACTTTTGGCCTGCATCAATCCATTTAATTGGTAAAGATATTTTAAGATTTCATGCTATTTATTGGCCAGCATTTTTACTAGCAGCTAAAATACCACCTCCAAAAAAAATTTATGGACATGGATGGATACTTTCAGGAGAAGAAAAAATGTCCAAATCAAAAGGAAACATCTTAGATCCTATTGAAATAATTGATAAATATGGGATAGATCCATTAAGATATTATCTAATAAAAGAAGTTTCGTTTGGTAACGATGGTAATATATCTCAAGAAAGACTTGAAGATTGCATTAATAGCGATTTAGCTAATAATTTCGGAAACCTTTGTCAAAGAGTTACAACATTTACACTTAATAACTGTAATGGAACTATCCCAAAAGAAATTAAATTTGAAAAGGATGATCTTAAAATATTAAATAAATTTAAAGATAATTTAAATATCATTAGACAGAAAATTGACAATCAAGACATAAATTTTTATATTGATTATATAGTTAATTCTTTATTTGAAGCTAATAAATATTTTAACGACCAAGAACCATGGAAAAAGAAAGATGATCTGGTTAGATTAAATACAATAGTTTATGCGACATTAGAGATTGTAAGAAAAATTAGTATTTTGCTATACCCTATAATTCCAGAAAGTTCTCTTAAGGCGTTGAAAATTTTTCAACTTCAAGAGAAAGATGTAAATTTGTCATCAATTGTAAATAATGATTTTTTATTGAAAGTTGATAAAATCAATAAAATAGATATTCTTTTTCAAAAGATAAAAAAAAATAATGATTGATTCTCATTGTCATTTAGATCACGAACCTCTATTAAGTAATTTGTCTGATGTTATAAAACGTTCCAAAGATGTTGGAATTAAAAAACTTTTAACGATTTCGACTTCTTTAGATAGTTTTGCTAGGGTTAAAGATATCATTAATATAGATGAAATTATATATGGAACAATTGGAATTCACCCACATGAAACTAAGGAAAATTTAGTTAGCTCAAACACAATAGTAAAAAATTTTAATGAAAATAAAAAAATTATTGGAATAGGGGAAACAGGTTTAGATTTTTATTATAATAACAGTGATAGAGATAAACAAATTAAAAGTTTTAATGAACATATAATAGCAGCAATTGAAACAAACGCACCATTAATAATTCATTCTAGAAATGCTGAAGATGATACTTTTCATATTTTAGAAAAATATAAAAATAATAATCTTAAAATTCTTATGCATTGCTTTACAGGTTCAAAAAATTTTGCAGAAAAGCTTCTTAATCTAAATGCTTTTTTTTCAGCCAGTGGAATAATAACTTTTAAAAACTCAATTGAGCTTCAAGAAATATTCAAGTTTCTTCCTTTAAATAAAATTCTTATTGAAACTGATAGCCCGTTCCTTACACCAGTGCCTAATAGAGGAAAGAAAAATGAACCATCATTTATTGATCATACTGCTCAAAAGTTAGCAGAATTAAAGAGTATCTCAAAGTCTGAACTTATCAAGATTACTACTGATAATTTTAACAAACTTTTTGGTTAAATCATCTTATGAAATTTATTATTTTAGGATGTGGTAGTTCAATGGGCGTCCCCAGACCAGATGGTTTTTTTGGGAATTGTGACCCAAAAAATAAAAGAAATTATAGAACAAGATGTTCGGCACTACTAAAAACATCAGATGAGAACATACTAATAGATACGTCTCCAGATTTGAGACAACAGTTATTAAGGCATAAAATAAAAAAAATCGATAGAGTTTTATATTCACATATGCATGCAGATCAAACTCATGGTATAAATGATTTAAGATCATTTTTTTTAAAAAATAAAAAACCCTTGAGTGTTATTGCAGATAAACCAACATCTATCCATCTAAAGAAATCTTTTTCATATTGTTTTCAGAGTTTTAACA
Organism: uncultured Pelagibacteraceae bacterium; assembly: GCA_902515205.1. GTDB lineage: Bacteria > Pseudomonadota > Alphaproteobacteria > Pelagibacterales > Pelagibacteraceae > Pelagibacter. The sequence continues at coordinate 30,505 of CABXTU010000009.1, forward strand.
AAGAATATCCAGCAACATTAAAATTAAAAATGATAACTAAAAATATTTTAATTAATGATTTAAAAAAAAAACTTTACATAAAATCAGTGAAGGTCAAACATGGTTCTGTTCATTCCATTTGTTATATAGTTGATAAAAAGTTAGCATACATAAGTGATGTTAGTAAAATTTATAGTAAAGATTTTAAATTTTTTAAAAATCTTAAATATTTAATTTTAGACTGTCTTTGGTATAGGAGCCATCCGTCTCATTTAAATTTAGAAACATCTTTAAATCTCATAAAGATTTTTTCTCCTAAGAAAGCAATTCTTACAAATTTACACTCAGATTTAGATTATAACGTACTTAAAAAAAAATTGCCTAAAAAGATAATTCCAGCATATGATGGTTTAACCTTAAATTTATAAGACTTCTTCTATTTTGCTAATTATTTTTTTTGATGTTGGTTTTGTAAATGATGTAAATGTATCCTCAATTTTACCTTGTTTATTAATCAAAATTTTGTGAAAATTCCATTTAGGAATTGCCGATTTACCATAATTTTTTTTTGCCCACTTAAACAAATCATGAGCCCGATCTCCTTTTACATCAGTAATTTTTGATAGCGGAAAGTTTATATCAAAATTTACTTTACAAAATTCTTTGACTTCTGAATTACTTTTTTTTTCTTGGTTAAATGAATTAGAAGGAACACCAAGAACAACTAAGCCCTTTGATTTATATTTTTCCCATAATATCTGTAAGTCATCATACTGTTTAGTAAAGCCACAATAACTTGCTGTATTAACAATCAAAACAACTTTATTTTTATAATCATCAAAATCAATTATTTCACCATTAATACTTTCTATGCTAAAATCATAAAATATTTTTTCATAATTTGCCATCGCCGAACTTTTAAAAAAAAACATACAAGTTATAAGACTAATAAATATTATTTTTTTCATTTATAAAATTTATTTATTAGGAGTAAGTAATATTATAAAATAGCCAAATAAAGTGGATAATAATGACCCAGTCAGCACCCCTATCTTTACACCGTCCATATATTGAACATTTTCAACGAATGCTAAGTTTCCAACAAAAAGACTCATTGTAAATCCAATTCCCGTTAGTACTCCGACACCATAAAGATTATACCAATTAGTATTATTTGGCATTTGAGCGATTTTTGTTTTTACAGAAACATAAGAAAATAAAAATACACCCAATTGCTTACCAACAAATAATCCTAATAAAATACCTAAGGGTACTTTGTTTAATAAAGATGCAAAAGACAAACCTTCTAAAGATACTCCTGCATTTGCAAAAGCAAAAAGAGGCATAATACCAAAAGCTACGTAAGGACTAATAGCGTGTTCGATCTTAATTAATAATGAAAAATCTTTCTCTTTTTTTCTATGTGGTATGGTCATGGCTAATAAAACACCTGCTATAGTTGCATGAACACCTGAATTGTGTGTGAAGTCCCACAGAAAAATTCCTACAATCAAATAGGGTAAAAATTTCTTGATATTAAATTTATTAATAATAAGTAAAATTATAAATGCTAGTATCATTAGACTTAAATATTTGATACTTAAGTTGCCAGAGTAGAATAGGGCTATAATAACTATTGCTCCAAGATCGTCGATTATTGCTAGCGCTGTTAAAAAAACTTTTAAAGATAATGGAACTCTTTTACCTAGTAGTGACAAAACACCTAATGAAAATGCGATATCAGTCGCAGATGGTATGGCCCAACCATTTAGGGTTTCACTGTCACCAAAATTAATGAATACATAAAATAACGCAGGAACAAGCATTCCACCGACAGCTGCAATTATTGGAAGTAATGCTTGCCTTATATTTGAAAGTTCACCTTGTAAGAACTCTCTTTTGATTTCTAAAGTTACAAAAAAGAAGAATATTGCCATTAAGGCATCATTTATCCAGTGGATAACAGACAATTTTAAGCCAAAATTATTAATCCCAATAAACAAATATTTATTTAATGTTGAAAAATATAATTCTGCTAAGCTTGAATTACTTATTATTAAAGCAATTATAGCAGCAAAAAGTAAAACTAATCCACTTGAAGCTTCAAGTTTAAAAAACCATTTAAAAGGTTTCGATAAATAATTAATCATTTTTATACCAAATCACTCATAAAAAGTTTTATATCCTCTATTGTTTCATAAAGATTGAATAATAAAAATTCTAAATTAGGAAAATAGCTATAAAGTGGAGATTTAAAAGTATCTAAAAAAATAATAAATGCAGTAAAAGAAACAACTAATACAAGTGTATAAGATAAAATTTTTGCAAAGGTAAAATTGGATTTAGTTTGATATTTTATTATTTCAGAACCTTTTTTAACTTTTTGTTGTATATGATTTCTTTTTAGTTTGTTGTTAATTTTTATTTTAGTGTTTATATCTTTTTTTAAAGTTTCCTTTTTTTTTATCTCATTCTTTACAGAAATTAAATTTGGGGATTTTTTAATAACTTGATCATCTTTTTTTTTTTTAAAATACCATACATGGTTACAAGAACCACACTGTATAGTTCTTCCTTCATAAGGTATAAGTTCAGAATTGATAGTAAACTTTTTAGTACAATTAACGCATTCTATAATCATTATGTTTATATAGCAGATTCTAATCAGAATTTCTTTATTTTAGGTATCTTTATACTTTTAAATAATAAATAAGTACTGTATTAGTAATTGTTTCGGAGTGTAGCGCAGCCTGGTAGCGCATCTGGTTTGGGACCAGAGGGTCGCAGGTTCAAATCCTGCCACTCCGACCACAACTATTTATGAAAAAAGCAAAGATATATATACCCAATAAAAGCCCGATGCAATCTGGTTTGGGAAAGACAGTCAAATGGGTTTTGGAGTTTGAAACTAAAGATCCAACTAAAAATCAATTAATGGGGTGGGAAAGTTCGTCCGATACTTACACAGAGTTAAAATTAGAATTTTCTTCTAAAGAACATGCTATTAACTACGCAAAAAAAAAAAAGATTAATTACGAATTAATTGAACCAAAAGAAAGAAAATTTGTTAAAAAATCTTATGCAGATAACTTTTTAAACTAAAATTATGTTTAAATTTTTTACAGATAAAAGATGGCATTTATGGAGCATTGGAGGAACAATACTAATTCTTGCTGCAACTTGGTATCAAGTACAGTTGGATGTAAGAATAAACGAATGGTTTGGTGAATTTTATGATACTTTACAAAAAGCTTTGGCCGAACCCGGAGCGGTAACAGAAAAAGAATTTATTGCTTATCTTTTTACTTTTGCAAAAATTGCAGCAATCTACATATTAGTTGTAATACTGAGTGATTATTTTACAAGTCACTGGACTTTCAGATGGAGAACTGCAATGGCTCATTTTTATCATGATAATTGGAATTTTGCATCTTCTATAGAGGGAGCTTCTCAAAGAGTTCAAGAAGATACTCTTAAATTTGCGAGAATAATGGAAGGTTTAGGTGCCGAGCTCTTGAGAAGTGTTATGACATTAATTGCATTTACTCCAATTTTGTGGGGGCTTTCTAAAAGCATAACTGTACTTCCATGGATAGGGGAAGTTAATCATGCATTAGTTTGGGTAGCAATTATCTCGGCTTTAGGTGGTACATTTATTCTTGCAGCTGTAGGAATTAAATTACCTGGCATAGAATATGATATTCAAAAAGAAGAAGCCGCATATAGAAAAGAATTAGTTCTTGGTGAAGATTTTAAGGAAAGTGCTCAACCAGCTAGAATTGATGATTTATACGGAGGTGTAAGAAAAATACATTATAAAATGTATTTTCATTATTTATATTTTAACGCTGTTAAGTGGAGTTACTTACAAGGCATGGTTATTGTTCCTTATCTTGCATTAGCGCCAACGATAGTAACTGGAGCGATTACTTTAGGTTTTGTCCAGCAAATTATTAGAGCATTTGGACGTGTCGAAACTTCGCTACAATACTTAGTAAGAAGTTGGCCAATAATAGTTGAATTAATATCAGTTTGGAAAAGACTTAACGAATTTGAAAATAAATTAAAAATTAATACTGAAAAATTATCTAAAGAAGAAGTTTAGTGACTTTAAATAAAGAACTAATTGATAAAATTATAAATATAACTTCAAAAGCAGCTATATCTTGCTACAGATTTGTTGGAAAAAATGATAAAAAAAATGCCGATAAAGCTGCAACAGACTCTATGAGAAATGAAATTAATCAACTTGAGATCAATGGGGAAGTTGTAATTGGTGAAGGCGAACTAGATAAAGCACCAATGTTATATATTGGTGAAAAATTAGGAAAAGGTGGTAATGTAAATCTTGATATTGCTGTAGACCCACTAGAAGGCACAAATTTTGTCGCTAAAAATTTACCAGGAGCATTATCTGTTATTTCAATCGCAGAAAAGGGAAATCTTTTTAATGCACCAGAAACATATATGGATAAACTTGCTGTTTCAAATAAAGTGCCTATTGAAGCAACAGATTTAGATTTTCCAGTTGAAAAAAATATTCATAACATTGCTGAATCCTTAAATAAAGATATTAATGATATTACTGCTTGCTTACTAAACCGCCCAAGGCATAAAGAAATTATTGATAAACTAAAAAAAATGAATGTTAAATTGAAATTAATTTCAGATGGTGATGTATCTGGAGCCTTAATGGTAACCGATGATAAATATAATGTAGATATATTTTTAGGTATAGGAGGTGGTCCCGAGGGTGTTTTGGCTGCTTCAGCTATAGATGCATACGGATGTAAATTTCAGGGTAGATTTATTTTTGATAATGATAAAGATATTTCTAGGGCTAAACAAATGGGTATTAAAGATTTAAAAAAAAAATATGAATTAAAAGAAATTATTAAAGGAGACTCAATATTTTGTGCATCAGGAATAACCACTGGAGATTTGCTAAAAGGTATTAATGTTAAAGATAATAAGTATATTACTGAAACTTTAGTTACTCACAAAAGCTCAAATATGTGTAAAATTGTTATAAGAGAAGACACTATAAAAACTTGATAAATAATATTTTTTACAATAAAAGATCCAAGTTTGGTCCCTTCGTCTATCGGTTAGGACACGTGGTTTTCATCCTCGAAAGAGGGGTTCGATTCCCCTAGGGACCGCCATTATGAGTTATTATGTGTATCTCCTAGTTTCTACTAACAAAAATAATTCAATTTCTTACGTAGGATACACTAATAATTTAAAAAGAAGGGTAAATTTGCATAATAATTCAAAAGGTGCAAAATTCACTAAAGGTAGATTTTGGAAATTAGCTTATTTTGAGAAATTTTCAACAAAATCCGATGCTTTAAAAAAAGAATATAAATTGAAAAAAAATTATACTTTGAGATCTAGAATTAAAAAAAGTTTTTTAAAAAAATGAAAATATCAGTTCTTCTTCCCTATAAAGAAAATTTTTCACCAAACTATGCCGGTGCTGTATCATTATTTGTAAAGGATACCGTTTTAAATAGTAGATATTTTAATTCCACATATGTATTTGGCAGTATGATATTTAAAAAACCTTTTTTAAATAATTATATAAATATAAATCTAAAAAGAAGCTTACTACAAAGTAATAGTAAAAATTATATTAAAAAATTTATAGATGAAGAGAGAAAAATTAATTCAGATATATTAGAAGTTCATAATAGACCAAATTATATTAAGTATTTAAAAAATATTCGTAACAAAAAAATAATTTTATATTTCCACAACGATCCATTATCAATGAGTGGATCAATATCAATCAAGGATCGACTTTATTTGTTAAATAATATTGATAAGATACTATTTAATAGCAAGTGGTCTCAAAAAAGATTTTTTATAGATATTGAAAATGACAAACTTTTAAAACAAAAAACATCAGTTTGCTATCAATCTACTTCAAAAGATAAAATTAATTTTAAAAAAAAAGAAAAATTAATATCATTTGTTGGAAAATTAAATTCTGCAAAAGGCTATGATTTATTTGGTAAGGCTATCATAAAAATATTAGATAAATATCCTGATTGGAAGTCTATAGTTATCGGTGATGAACGTAGGGAAAAAATTTTGTTTAATCATAAAAACTTGGAAATCAAAGGTTATACAAATCATGATGAGGTTTTACGTTTATTAAAAAAAATAAGTATATCAGTCGTATGTTCAAGATGGGAAGAACCTTTTGGTAGGACAAGTCTAGAGGCGGCCAGTCGTGGATCTGCAGTAATTATAAGCAATAGAGGTGGTTTACCTGAAACCTCTCAGAGCGCTGTTGTACTAAAAGAACTTAATTCAAATGAAATTTTTAACGAAATTGAAAAATTAATTTTAGATAAAAAAAAATTAACTAATCTTCAAAGATTGAATTATAAAAATTTCTTTTTTGATCATAAATATATCTCTTCATTAATTGACGACATACGTACTGAGTTTATAAATTTAAATTTTTTCTATTTCAAAAAAGACAAAATTTTAAAAATAATGCATATAACAAATGTAAATGAACGTTTTAATGGGAGGTTACATTATAATACTGGTCGTAGAATAAATAATGGTTTTATTAGAAATGGCCATAACGTACTAACACTTAGTGATAGAGATGCAGTTCATTATCAAAAAAATTTTAGAGATTTAAACGGAAAAAAAGCTTTACAAATAAAAATTCTTGAAACATTTAATAATTTTAAACCAGACGTGTTAATTCTTGGACACGCAGATCGAGTTTCAAACAATACTTTATCTATTATTAAGGAAAATCACAAAGATCTAAAAATTGCTCAATGGTTTTTAGATCCACTATCTAAATATGGTCCAGACCATATAAATAATTCTAAAAGAATATTGGATAAAATTGATCTTATTGATAAGACTTTCTTAACGACTAATCCAAGCGCATTACCTATAAAAATACCTAATTCTTTTTTTATTCCCAATCCATCAGACAGGTCATTTGAAATTTTAGAAAATTATAAAAAGAACTGCTCTTTTGACGTTTTTTTTGCAATGAGCCATGGTGTACATAGAGGTGCTTTAAAAAGTGGTAAAGAGGACGATAGGGAAAAGTTTATTAATAAACTTATACATCTAAATAAAAAGATTAAGTTTGATGTATATGGTATGAACAATGTCCAACCTATTTGGGCAGATCAATTTTTAAAAAAAATTTCAAATTCTTATATGGGTTTGAATCTAAGCAGAGGTAAGCCAATTAAATATTATAGTAGTGATAGAATTGTTCAATTGGTAGGTAATGGACTTTTGACATTTATTGATAAAAATACTTTTTTAAGTGATTTTTTTTCATCTAATGAAATAGTTTTCTATGAGAATATAAAAGATTTAAGCTACAAACTAAATAAATATAAAAAAGATAAAAAAAAGGGAAAAAAAATTGCAAAAGCTGGAAGAGATAAATATCTAAAATACTTTAATTCCGATCTTGTTTCAGAGTATATGCTATCTAAAATTTTGGACTTTAAATCTAAAAAAAATTTTATTTGGGATAATTAAACGTGTTTTCAATAATAATACCAACATTAAATAATCTTGATTACCTTAAACTTTGCATAAAAAGTATCAAAAAAAATTCTAAATATAAACATGAAATTATTGTACATGTAAATTTGGGAAACGATGGAACAATAGATTTTCTAAATGAGCATCAAATAAAATATACTTTAACAAAATATAATGCTGGTATCTGTGAGGGGATGAATCTTGCTGCAAAAAAAGCAAAATACGAATATTTTTTATATGCACATGATGATTTCTATTTTTGTCCTAATTGGGACGAAATACTGAAAAAAGAAGTTGACTTAATTGGTCATAATAATTTTTATTTATCTGGTACCATGATGAATAATGGACAAATTAATTTTGATTGTGGAAATTCAATTAACAATTTTAATGAAGAAAAGTTTTTAAAAAACTATAAAAATTACGATTTTTACGATTTTCAAGGATCTACCTGGGCTCCACACTTAATTCATAGGGATATTTGGAATCAAGTTGGAGGATTTAGTGAAGAATTTTATCCAGGAACTGGATCAGATCCAGATTTAAATATGAAACTTTGGAATATTGGTGTACGTATT
>CABXTU010000010.1 GCA_902515205.1 uncultured Pelagibacteraceae bacterium
TTTAAGTCTAAGTTGAAAATAACAAACTTTTTTTTGCTTAAGAATTTTAGCTAAATCACTATAAAAATGTTTATAAATTTTTAATGGAGAAATGAGATAGATGAATTTTTTTCTATTATATCTCAAGATCTTTAGACCATTTTCCTTGAGCAGCTAAAGTATTCATTTTTGCGCGGTGGTTAAATACCTTTTGAGTGCCTTCAATATTTTGTATATCTTTTGACCAGTATTTAAGGGCACTTTGCTGAAGGGCTCTTCCATAAGAATAGCTCATTATAAAATTAGTATCATTATACTTATTTATTAAATTTAAATTTTCTGTAGCCTCAATCTCTGATTGGCCCCCAGATAAAAAAGCAATTCCTGGCACTTCAGAAGGAACAGAATTTTTAAGACACTTTATCGTTAATTTAGCAACTTCTTCATTAGAAATTTTATTTTTGGAATTAATACCTGATAAGATCATATTCGGTTTAAGAATAATTCCTCTCAAATCTATTTTATGCAAGATAAGCTCCTCAAAGCATTTCTGTATTACCTCTGAAGTTTTTTTATAACATTCTTCTGCTGAATGCCCACCATCCATTAAAACCTCTGGCTCAACTATTGGAACCATATAGCATTCTTGAACTAATGCAGAATATCTTGCTAATGCATGAGCATTAGATTGAATTGAAAGTTTGCTTGGGTAATTTTCAGATATACTATAAACACCTCTCCACTTAGTAAATTTTGCACCAAGTTTATAGTATTCTTTTAATCTTTCTCTTAATCCATCTAAGCCCTCTGTAATTTTTTCATCTGGAGAACCTGCCAAAACCTTTGCACCTGTATCGACTTTAATTCCAGGGGCAGAACCCATTTTTAAGATTAATTCCGGGATTGAGATTTTTTTTGAAATATCTTGTTTTATAGTCTCATCATATAAAATTACGCCTCCAATGCAATCAGTCATACTTGCTGCACTGAATAAAGAATGTCTAAATAAAAGCCTATTTTCTGGAGTTGAAGGAACATTTACGCTATTTAATCTTTTAGTCATTGTTCCAGTGCTTTCGTCGGCAGCTAAAATTCCTTTTCCTTTTTCCAAAATTTTTAGTGCGATGTTATTTAATTCAGACATGTTATTTGAGAGCTTTTATACCAGGAAGTTTTTTCCCTTCAAGGTATTCTAAAAATGCACCACCTGCAGTTGAAACAAAGTTAAAATCATTTATTGCATTAATTTGATTTATTAAAGCTACGGTATCCCCACCTCCCACAACTGAGTAAATTGATTTATCTTTATTTTTTTTGATAATTGATTTTGCAATTTCATAACTACCATTTGCAAAGTTTGGGTTTTCAAAATATCCCGCAGGACCGTTCCATAAAATTGTTTTACTAATTTCAATAATATCTTTAATCTTTTTAATTGTCTTTGGTCCAATATCTAATATTAGATCGTTATTATTTATTTCATTTAATTCTTTGACACGTGATTTACCGTTCATATTTTTTCCAACCAACACATCTTCTGGAAAAGTAATTTTACATGAGTGATTTTTTGAAGTTTTAAAAATTTCGTCAATTATTATTTCACAATTTTCCTCTTTTATTGATCTTCCTATTTGATTTCCCTTATAACTTAGAATATTATTAGCCATTCCACCAACAATTATAATATTATCAAATTTGGGTATTAAATTTTTAATTATCCCAATTTTTGTCGAAATTTTTGAACCTCCTACAATACAAGTTATCGGTTTTTTAATTTCAGTTGTGATTTTTTTTAATGCATTTATCTCTGTTTCTAACTGTAATCCTGCAAAAGAGGGTATAAAATCCGTTATTTTGCATACAGATGCATGAGCTCTATGAGAACAAGAAAAAGCATCATTTACAAACAAATCACCAAGCCTAGCCAACGTTTTTGCAAAAGAAATATCATTTTTTTCCTCTTCTTTATAAAATCTAATATTCTCTAAAAAAACAATCTGATTATTAAGATCTGTAAACAAATCTTCTTTCCTCAATTTAAAAATATCATCATTAATAATTCTAATTTTTTTATTAATCTTTTTTTCTAAACTTTTACAAATTGGTTTAAGGGACAAAACCTTATTTTTTTTTCCTTTTGGTCGTCCTACGTGAGAAATTATTATTATTTGTGAATTATTTTTAATTAAAAATTTGATTATTGGTAAGATCTTATCAATTCTTGTGTGATCTAAAATTACCCCATCTTTTAATGGAACATTTAAATCCAATCGCAACAAAACTTTTTTTTGATTAAGATTTTTAAAATCTCTAATATTATTCATTAAGAAATTTTGTGAAGATACTCTGCAATATCACACATTCTATTAGAAAAAGCCCATTCATTATCGTACCAAGCTGAAATTTTTCCCATATTTTTACCAACAACATTTGTTAAAGTTGCATCAACAATTGAAGAGGCAGAATTATGATTAAAATCTATAGACACTAGTTTTTCGTTAGTGATTTGGAGAACTTTATTTTTTTTGCTAAAATTTAGTAAGGCCGAATTAATTTTTTTGATACTCAAACTTTTTTTAGTACAAAAAACAAGCTCTACTAAAGAAACATTTGGGACAGGAACTCTCATTGCTACACCTTCTAATTTACCTTTAAGAGAAGGGATAATTTCACCAATGGTTTTAGAAGCACCAGTTGAAGTTGGCACAATTGACTGGCCTGCTGATCTCGCTCTTCTTGGGTCTTTGTGAGAATTATCTAAGATTCTTTGGTCACTAGTAAAAGCATGGATTGTTGTCATAAAACCCTTTTCAATCTCAAAATTTTTATTAAGAACATAAGCCACGGGTGCTAAACAATTTGTAGTACATGATGCAGCAGATACAATTTTATCATTTTTTTTTAATTTTGACTCATTTACTCCAAATACAATAGTTTTATCAGCATTTTTGCATGGAGCAGAAACTATAACTTTTTTTGCACCGTTATTTAGATGAGGTAATAATTTTTCTTTAGAATTAAATTTACCGGTACATTCGAAAACATAATCAACTCCATATTTTTTCCAATTAATTTTATTTAAATCTGTCTCTTGGCTAAAGGTAATTTTATCTTTATTGATAGTAATATATTTTTTATCAAAACCTATTTTGGCGTTTAACTTTCCATGAATGGAGTCGTATTTTAAAAGAGTTGAGCAAACTTCAAGATTAGTTCTATTATTAATGTGTTTTATTTCTATATCATTAATATCATTTTCAATGATAGATCGAACAATCATCCTTCCTATTCTGCCCATACCATTTATACCAACTTTTATTTTCATAATTTTTCTTTAATTTTTTTAATTATATTTTCTAAATCTAATCCAAAGTGTTTGTATATTTTTTTATATGGAGCACTTTTTCCAAAATTATTAATTCCAAAATTTAAACCATTATTACCTGTATATTTTTTCCAATAATCTGTTTCAGATGCCTCTATAGACACAATAAGGTTGGTCTCAGCTAAAATTTTATTTTTATAACCTTCACTTTGTTGATCAAATAATTCGTGACAAGGCATTGATATTATCTTGGAATAAATACCATCTGTGGCTAATTTATGACCCACCTCCATTGCCAAGCTAGTTTCTGATCCTGTTGCTACAATTGTTATATCTATATCATCTCTAGTTCTTAATACTTCGTAGGCCCCAGTAGAAGATTCATTTTTAAATGAACTTTTTTCTCTAATCGGATTAATTCCTTGTCTAGTTAAAGCTATAACACTCGGTGTATTCTTATTTTCAAGTGCTAATTGCCAACATTCAAAAGTCTCAATTAGATCAGAAGGTCTAAAAACATTTAAATTGGGAATAGACCTCAAACTTGTTAGTTGTTCAATCGGCTGATGAGTGGGGCCATCCTCGCCTAAACCAATAGAGTCATGTGTAAATATATATATAACTTTTTGCTTCATCATTGCTGCTAACCTAATAGATGGTTTGCAATAGTCACTGAATATTAAAAAAGTACCACCATACGGAATTAAATTACTATGTAATGCAATCCCATTCATAATTCCGCACATTGCATGCTCTCTAACTCCATAGTGAATATAGTTTCCAGAAAAGTCACCTGATTTAATTATCTTATGATTTTTAGTTTTTGTATTATTTGAACCAGCCAAATCTGCTGAACCACCAATTAAATTTGGTAATTTGGCAATAATATTTAAAAACATTTCAGATGATTTTCTAGTAGCAAGTGGTTTTAAATCTTTCAAATATTCATTTTTTATTTTTTCAATTTTTCTTTTTAAAGAGTCATAGTTTTTTAAATTTGAAAGAATTTTTTTATATTTAATTTCATGTTTATTTGCTTTGCTTGATGCATTTTTTCCAATTTTTCTCCATTCATTAAATAATTCCATTGGTATTTTAAAGGGCTCATAATCCCATTTTAGTTTTTTTCTGACGAGTTTTATTTCATCCTCACCTAAAGGACTTCCATGAGCTGATGCTTTTCCGCTTTTATTTGGAGATCCATAACCGATTGTTGTTTTACAAGAAATTGCTATAGGTTTTTTCGATTTTTGAGCTTTTTTTAAAGCTTTCAATATCTCTTTATAATTATGACCATCAATTTTTAAATAATCCCAACCATAACTCTTAAATCTCTTTTCATGATCATCTGAAACTGCTAAGTTAGTAGGGCCATCTATCGAAATAGAATTATTATCAAAAAGTAAAATTAAATTTTTTAAATTAAGATGACCTGCTAAACTTAAAGCCTCATGGCTTATTCCCTCCATTAAACAACCATCACCAGCTAACACATAAGTTTTGTGGTTAATCTTATTTTTCCCAAATTTTTTTTTTAAAATTTCTTCTGATATTGCAAAACCAACTGCATTGGATATTCCTTGCCCTAAAGGACCAGTAGTGGTCTCTATTCCAGTATTAGGATAATATTCTGGATGACCAGCACAAATAGACTTTAATTGTCTAAAATTTTTAATATCATTTAAAGATACACTTTTGTATCCAGTTAAATAAAGAAGAGAGTAAAGAAGCATTGACCCATGACCTGCTGAAAGAACAAATCTATCTCTATTTACCCAGCTTGGATTTTTAGGATTAAAATTTAGAAAATCTTTAAATAGAACTGTCACAACATCAGCCATACCCATAGGCATCCCTGGATGACCCGAATTAGCTTTTTGAACAGCATCTATGGACAAAAATCTAATACAATTAGCTAATTCTTTATATTGTTTACTCAAAAAATTATCCTGTCTAGACTAAGAAGATTCTATTTAATAATATAATCATATATATATGAATTCTGTGATCGAAAAAGAAAAAAAGCTGAATTTAGCGTTAACAAAATTGAAAAAATTAAATCTTAAAAATCCAGATATAAAAAAAAACATTCAAAACTTGAGCTATCAAAAAAATCAATTAGAAATTGAAAAACAAGAATTAGAAGAAAAATATAAAAGTTTAGTCAATGATTATAATAATTTAAGCGAAAAACTAGATGATTTTCAAAATCAAGAAAAAATTGAGAAAAAAAAACAGGCAGAATTTTCTGAGAAAATTGATGAATTAAATCAAGAAACAGATACTTTGATTGACGAGATTGATAAATGGCAAACGTAAGTATTAAATTTAATGGAAAAGAATTTCTATTATCCTGCGACGATGGACAAGAAGAGCATTTAGAGGAACTATTAATTCAAATTAATCAAAAATTTAATAATATTAAAAATGATCTTGGAAACTTAGGAGAGAACAAGCTCTTATTAATTACAGCTGTTAAAGTAATGGATGAATATTACGATACAAAAAAAAAAGTTGAACAAAAAAAAGAAGAATTTAAAAATCTTTCCAATAAATTTAAAGAGCTTAAATCACTGATTTATCAGTATCGAGATAAAAAAGAACAAGAAATAAATGAGTTAAATGAAAGTCACTACAAATTAAAAAACGAAATTGAAACGAATCAAAAAAATTATGAAAAATTAATTGAAGAAGCTGCTAACGAAATTTCGAGTTTTGTTGAAAAAGCAAATTTAGAAAATTTATCTTAAAAAAATCTTGTGAATAAATTTGAAATTAGAAAAAAACTATTAAAGATTAGAAAAAAAAAAAGTTTTAAAGGTTTAAAGATTGATTTTAATTATTTACTTAAAGCTCTAAGAAAATATAAAATTTCAAGTGCAATAGTTGGTGGTTACTATCCGTATAATTATGAGATTGACTCAATAGAAATTTTAGAAAAGCTTGAACAAAAAAATTTTCAAATTTCTTTGCCAAAGATAAATAAGAATTATCAAATGGATTTTTTTCAATGGTCAAAAAATGATCCTTTAATAATTAATAAATATGGAATACCTGAGCCTGTTTCAAATAAGATTTTATATCCAAATATTTTATTAGTGCCACTTGTAGCTTTTGATAAACATTTTAATAGAATTGGTTATGGAGGAGGATTTTATGACAGATATATCAAAAAGATTAAAAAGATTAAGAGGATAACAACTATAGGATTAGGATATTCATTTCAAAAAGTAAAAAAAATACCAATTAAAAAGTATGATATTCAATTAGATTACGTACTTACTGACAAAGAGAATTAAATGAGAATATTATTTTTAGGAGATGTGGTTGGAAGCTCAGGATGCTCAAAAATAACTAATAATTTACCAGACCAAATAAAAAAAAAAAAAATTGATTTCGTAATTGTAAATGGCGAAAATGCTTCAAATGAAGGAGTAGGTATAACTAAAGAGATTTGCGAGGATTTATTTCAATGTGGTGTGAATGTTATAACAACAGGAAATCACGTATGGGATAAAAAAGATATTATGAGTTTCATTGATAAAGAAAATCGATTACTTCGTCCAAAAAATTTATTTGAGCCAGCTCCTGGTAATGGATTTGGGATTTATAATACAACTAAAAATATTAAGGTAGGTGTGCTTAATTTAATGGGTAATGTTTTTATGAAAAAGTGCGATGATGTTTTTGAAATTTCAAAAAAGTTTGTTGATAAATATGAATTAAAAAAAGATTATGATTTTTTAATAGTTGATTTTCATGGAGAAATAACAAGTGAAAAAAATGCTATTGGACATTTTTTTGATGGTAAAGCTACTCTCATCGTTGGAACTCATACACATATTCCAACTAATGACGCTAGAGTTTTAAAAAATGGTACTGCTTATCAGACAGATGCAGGTATGTGTGGCGACTATGACTCAGTTATTGGCATGGATGTAGATAATTCATTAAATAGATTTATGAAAAAAAATTCAATTAAACACTTCCCAGCAAAGGGAGATGCATCTTTAAGTGGTGTAATAGTAGATTGTAATATAGAAACTGGATTAGCAAATAAAATTGATAGTTACATTTTTGGGGGTAAGTTAAAGAGTATTTAATTAATTATGGCAGGGCATTCTCATTGGGCAGGTATTAAACATAAAAAAGGTAAAGCAGATAAGCAAAGATCTAAAATTTTTTCAAAATTATCTAAAGAAATTACAGTTGCTGCAAAAATTGGAGATAAAGATCCTGGATTGAATCCAAGATTGAGATCAGCAATTCAAGCAGCTAGATCTGCCAATATGCCAAAAGATAATATAAAGAGAGCTATTGATAAATCTTCTGCAAATACAGATTTAAACTTTGAAAACTTGAGGTATGAAGGCTTTGGACCTGATAAAGTTGCTGTTATTGTTGAAACACTTACAGAAAATAAAAATAGAACTGCATCTAATATAAGAACTATATTTCAAAAAGCAGGAGGCAGTCTAGGTACTCAGGGTTCTGCTTCTCATAATTTTAATCAATTAGGAATAATCAAAATTGATAAAAAAGAAGTATCAGATGAGCGTATTTTTGAACTTGCTATTGAAGCAGGAGCAAATGAATGTAAAACTAATAATGATTTTCATGAAATTCATTGTCCTCTTAATGAAATTTATATTGTTAAAAAAGAACTAGAGAAAGAAATTGATAATTTTATATCAACTGCGATTGAATGGATCCCCCAAAATAGTATAAAAATTACTAAGACAAAAAACGAAGATTTGATTAATTTTTTTGACACGTTAGAGGATGATGATGATGTTCAAAATATCTATTCAAATGTTGAATTTATTGAATAAAAAATGTTAATAATTGGTATAGACCCTGGTATATCTGGATCGATTTGTTTCCTAGAGGAAGGTAAGATTATTGATGTTTTAGAAATGCCCACAATGGCAGAGGGAAAAAAAAATAAAAAACAAGTTAATGGATCACAAATTTATAATGAAATTTCTAAAAGAATTAACGAAGTTTCAAATCAAGATATCAGAGTTGTAATTGAACAAGTTTCAGCAATGCCTGGTCAGGGTGTCACTAGTATGTTCAATTTTGGTCAATCATTTGGAATTTTGAAAGGTATTTGTTCTGCCATGAAGTTGCCAGTGTATTTTATTAGACCAGCTAAATGGAAAAAATATTTTAATCTTATAAAAACCGAAAAAGATGCTAGTAGAACGAGGGCTATAGAGATATTTCCCTATTTTTCCTCCCATTTATCAAAAAAAAAGGACTCTAATAAAGCTGATGCGATTTTGATTGCAAGTTTTTATTATGAAACTTATAAAAATGATGATTAAGTCAAGAATATTAAGACAAATTCATGACACATTTAAGTGTGAGAAGAATTTATGGAAGCTGATATTTCGACTCAAGCAGTAGGTTTAGCATCTAGTGCTGATTTTTCATTAGTTAATTTATTCATTAGGGCAGATATTATTGTGAAATCTGTGATTGTTCTCCTAATTGCTTGTTCAATATATTCTTGGGCTGTTATAATAGAAAAAATTAGATTATTTAAAAAAATTAACCAGTCCACTGAGGAATTTGAAACGAAATTTTGGAATTCAAAATCTGCGGAGTCATTTTATAATAATCTTCCATCAAATATAGAAGATCCTATGGCTTTAGTTTTTAAAGATGCAATGCAGAGTTTATTGAAAAAAAGGACAAAAACAGATTTAAACAGTAGATTGACAACTATGTTGGAAACAGGAATTGAAAGACAGATGTCTAAGATAAGCAAAGGTTTTACTTTTTTAGCAACAGTGGGTTCGACTGCGCCATTTATTGGTTTATTTGGGACAGTTTGGGGAATAATGAATTCATTTCAATCAATAGCAATTTCAAGAAACACTAGCTTAGCAATTGTAGCCCCAGGGATTGCAGAAGCTTTATTTGCAACAGCGTTGGGTTTGTTGGCTGCTATTCCTGCAGTTATAGCTTATAATAAATTTAATAATGACTCAATTAAATATTCACAAAAATTAGAAAATTTCTCAAAAAGATTTTTAACAATAATTTAAAATGGCTTTTAAATTAAATCGTTCATCTAAAGAACCAATGAGTGAAATAAATGTAACTCCATTCGTTGATGTAATGCTTGTTTTATTAATAATATTTATGGTTACAGCTCCGTTATTAACTGTTGGGGTACAAGTTGACTTACCAGAGAGCTCAGCGGACTCACTTCCTGAGGAAGTAGAACCTCTTACTCTATCTATTAATTCAAAAGGAGAAATATTTATTCAAGAATCAAAAGTAGAATATGAAAAAATTATAGCAAAAGTTTTGGCTGTTTCGAAAAATAGAACAGATACAAGAATTTATGTTAGAGGTGATAAAACAATTAATTATGGAAGAGTCCTTGAAATTATGGGACTTTTATCAGGCTCTGGATTTACTAAGGTAGCACTTATTTCAGAGCCATATAAAGAGAGGTAGTTTAAGTGAATAGAAGCATACTTGTCTCCTCTGTATTGCACTTAATTATAATTATGATAACAGCTGTCAGTCTCCCATTTCTTGCAAAAAAACCAATTGATCTTCCTCCAATAGTTTCAGTTGAATTAATTCAAATCACAGATAAAACTAATATTCCTTTTGCCCCAAAAGCAAAAAAAACACTAGAAAAAATAAAAGAAAAAAAGAAAAAATTGGTTTCTGAACAGGCTCCACCAAAGAAAAAGAAAAAAATAAAGCCAGAGGCGATCCCAATGCCTGATGATAAAGTTAAAAAGACTGAAAAAATCAAGGATGACAAACAGAACCCAGAAAAAATAGATGATGAAGTGAAACAAGTTTCTGAGTTTGAAAAAGATGAGCTATTCGATCCAAATAATATAGCTGCATTAATCGATAAATCAAAAATTGAAACTGCTGAAACCACTGATAAATCATTAAAGGTTACTCAAGATCAACAAAAGAAAGTAGATAGCTTTGGTTTATCAATAAGTGAGGAAGATGCTTTAAAAGCTCAAATTTTTGGTTGTTGGAGCATACCTTTAGGTTTGCCATATAATGAAAATTTGTTGGTTAGAATTAAATTACAACTTAAGCCAGATGGCACAGTATTTAATTCGGAAATATTAGATCATGCAAGAATGAATAAACCGGGACAAGGTTTTTACAAAGTTTTAGCTGAAAGTGCCTTGAGAGCTATCAAATTGTGTCAACCTCTAAGAGTCCCAACAACAGGCTACGAGAGATGGAAAGAACTACAATTAAATTTTGATGCAAGAGAGATGTTAGAGGGGTAATATATTTTATGTTTAGAATATTATTTGGTATTTTTTTGATTATCTCTCCAACACATGTTTTTGCCTTGATTGAAGTTGATATAACTAGAGGAAATTTAAATCCACTCCCTATTGCAGTTTCACCATTATCGATTGACGAAAATTCAAAAAAAGATTTAAATAAAATTCTAAAAAAAAAAAATATTGGGTCAAGTATTTCAAAAATTGTTGAAACCAATCTCAAAATATCAGGACTGTTTAATCCATTAGACAAAGATGCTTTCCTTCAAGCTCCAGATATAGCAAATCTCAAACCTAGATTTGAAGATTGGAATTTAATAAAAGCTCAAGCTTTAATTACAGGTAAAGTAGATTTTGTTGATGAAAAGTTAAGAGTTGAATTTAGATTATGGGATGTTCTTGCAGGAAAAGAAATGATGGCTTTAGCCTTTACAACAGTTCCTAGCAATTGGAGACGAGTTGGACATATAATAACCGATAAAGTTTATGAGCGTTTAACCGGGGAGAAAGGTTATTTTGATACAAGAATAATTTATGTAGCAGAGGAAGGACCAAAAACTAGAAGAATTAAAAAGCTTGCAATAATGGATCAAGATGGTGCAAACAATAAATTTTTAACTTTAGGTAACGAGTTAGTCTTGACACCAAGGTTTAATCCCACAAGCCAGATGGTTACTTATCTATCATATTTTAGAAACTTACCTAGAGTATATCTTTTAGATATTGAAACAGGTATGCAAGAAGTAGTAGGTGATTTTCCAGGGATGACTTTTGCGCCAAGATTTTCTCCCAAGGGAAAAAAAATTATAATGAGTTTTGCAAAAGATGGAAACTCTGACATTTATACTATGGACTTAGAAAATAGAATTGTTGAAAAAATTACCAATCATCCTTCAATTGATACCTCACCTTCATACTCACCTGATGGTAAATATATCTGTTTTAATTCTGATAGAAGTGGTTATCAACAAATATATGTTATGAATAGTGATGGTAGCAATGTGAAAAGAATTTCCTTTGGTAAAGGATTGTATGGAACACCGGTTTGGTCACCCCGAGGAGATTTGATAGCTTTTACTAAACTCCATAAGGGAAAATTTTATATTGGAGTTATGAGAACAGATGGAAGTGGAGAAAGATTGTTAACTGAAAATTTTTATCAAGAAGCACCATCCTGGTCACCCAATGGAAGAGTTTTAATTTTTTATAGAGAAACTAAGACTGATAGTAAAGGAGAGGGTTTTTCAGCAAAATTATGGTCCATTGATTTAACAGGTTACAATGAAAGGCTTGTTAATACTCCTACAGATGCCTCAGACCCATCATGGTCATCTTTATTAAGCAATTAACTGAATATTATCTTGATTTTTTAACTTGAAACATCTAGTTAGTTGTGAAAAAGTGTGATTAAGAAATATTGATCAAGGAGCAATAATGAAATTATATAAGATTTTTAAAAACGCTATATTAATAACTGTTGCGTGTTTAGCACTTTCTGCTTGTGCTACATCAAAAAAATCAACAGGACAAATGCAAGGTGATGTTTACACTGGAACTGATAGTGTAGAATATTTAGCGTCAGGAGTACCTGATAGAGTTTTCTTTGCAACAAATGAAACAGTACTTACGACTGCATCAAGAGAAACTTTAAGAAAACAAGCTGCATGGTTAAGAAAGAATTCTAAAATATCTATTGTTTTAGAGGGACATGCTGACGAAAGAGGAACTAGAGAATACAACTTAGCTCTTGGTGAAAGAAGAGCAAATTCAGCTAAAGACTATTTGATGACATACGGAATTTCATCAGATAGAATTTCAGTACTTAGTTATGGTAAAGAAAGACCTGTCGATTCAGGATCAAATCCATTAGCTTGGTCAAAAAATAGAAGATCAGTTACTGTAAAAGCAAACTAATTTAAAAAATTTAAAGACCCTTAATCGTTATCGTTTAAGGGTCTTTTTTTTGCCATGTTTTTAATCATAACCTCAGTAATGAGACTTTTACTTAAGAAATTAATTTTAAAATTTATTTTTTTAATGAATTTTTTTTTAATTTCAATTTCAAATTTATATGCAGATAGTCACAATATTTACGAAATTATAGAAAAAATCCAAAATGATATAAAAACTTTAGAAAAAGCAGTTTATTCAGGATCATTAGAACCAAATTATAATTCAAATAGTAATATTACTAATAATTCAGAGGATGTTTTAACGAGACATCTATTAAAATTATCAGAAATAGAAAATCAGTTTCAAGAATTGACCAATAAATTTGAAGAAATAAACTTTAAATTAGATAAATTGTCTAATAGAATGTCAAAGACTCAAGCAGATAATCAAGTAAGATTTCAAGACTTAGAAACTGGCAAAATTTCTGAGGTTACTGAAAAAAAAATTACAAAAAAAATTGATAGCAATGAAAAAGTTTTACCAGGTAGTTCTGAGCCACAGGATCTAGGATCAATATCATATAAAGATAATCCAACTAATGAAACTTCTCAAAAAATTCAATCTATTGATACTACAGCTACAATTGTGACTGAGGCTTTTGAATCGGAGGAAAAAATCCTTCCGAAGGATTCTCCAGATCTACAATATGAATTTGCAACCAGTTTTTTGAAAGTAGGAGATTATTCTATGGCCGAAAGAGCTTTTAGAGAATTTGTAATAAGTAATCCAGAACATGATTTGGCAGGTAATGCTCAATATTGGTATGCAGAAACTTTTAGGATAAGACAACTTTATACGGATGCAGCATCTGCGTATCTCGAAGGATATCAAAAATATCCCAAAGGTGAAAAAGCTCCTATAAATTTATTGAAGCTTGGTGTATCTATGGTTCAAATAGGAGAGAAAGATCAGGGATGCAAAATGATAAATGGGGTAGAGAAACAATATCCAAAAGCTAATCAATCAGTGATACAAAAAGCCAAATATGAATCTCAAAAATTTGAGTGTAAAAAACAAAAATCCTAAACTTTTAATCAATAAATTAAATAATAGAAAAATTAATCAAATTTATAAAGAATTTGAAAAGTCTCTTCCTCTTAAAGAAAGTTTTATAGTGTCTGTCTCTGGAGGACCAGATAGTATGGCATTGGCTTTTTTAGCTAAAATTTATTCATTAAAGAATGAGGTAAAATCAAAATTTTTTATTATAGATCATAAACTAAGGTCAGAGTCTTCTAACGAGGCAAAGACTGTGAAACAAGTTTTAAAAAGATATTTGATTAATGCTGAAATTTTGACATGGAAAGGAAAAAAACCGTTAAAAAATATTCAGGCTATAGCTAGAAAAAAGAGGTATGATTTATTATTTGCCCAATGTAAAAAATTAAAAATTAAGAATATCTTATTAGGACATCATCAAGATGATTTATTAGAAAATTTTTTTTTAAGAATATTGCGAGGAAGTGGTTTAAAAGGTTTAGTTTCACTAGACAAAAAAAGTATCGATAATCATAAAAATTTATTAAGACCTTTATTGTTTCAAAAAAAAGAAGATTTAATTTTTATTGCAAAAAAAATATTTAACTTTTACATTCAAGATCCATCAAATATTGATGAAAAATATCAAAGAATAAAGATTAGAAAACTATTAAAAGAGCTTGAAAAGAACGGTTTGGGTAAAAAAAAATTTCTCAAAACAATTAAGAATCTAAAAAATTCAAACAAGGTTGTAAATTTTTATGTTAATGAGAATTTGAAAAAAAATACTTTTTTGAATAACAAGAAAGAAAGCTTAATTCTTAATAAGCAATTTTTTCAACAACCTTACGAAGTTATTTTTAGGGCGCTTTCAGAGTGTCTTAGACTGATTGGTAAAAAATATTATTCAGCAAGAGGAAGAAAATTGGATAAAATTATAAGAGATATTGAAAATAATACATATCTTAAAGTCACATTAGGAGGTTGTATAATTAGAAAAGTTAATCAAACCGTAATTATATCAAAAGAGCATTAAATAATTGCAATATTGTACAATATTGCCACTTGTTTAATTTGCAATAATTCTTATTCTAACCTTATGAATATGAAAAATATAGCAATGTGGGCAATAATAGTTTTTCTGACTATCGGCCTTTACAACATGTTCAAAAATCCTCAATCAAACGTTAGAGGTTCAAATCAAGTTATATTTTCAGAATTTTTAACTTCTGTAGATAATGGAGAAGTTTTAAAAGTGGAGATACAAGGCAATAATATAAATGGAGTATACTCAAATGGTAATACTTTTAAAACATATTCCCCAAATGATCCTAACTTAATTGAAAAACTCTCTGATAAAGGTGTAAGTATTTCAGCAGCACCTATTGAAGAAAAAATGCCATCTTTATTTGGTGTATTGTTATCGTGGTTTCCAATGTTACTTCTAATTGCTGTTTGGATATTTTTTATGAGACAAATGCAAGGTGGTAAGGGCGGTGCAATGGGCTTTGGTAGGTCTAAAGCTAAAATGATGAATGAATTGAAAGGTAAAGTTACCTTTAATGATGTTGCAGGTGTGGAAGAAGCCAAAGAGGAAGTAGAGGAAATTGTAGAATTTTTGAAAGATCCAAAAAAATTTAGTAGACTGGGAGGAAAAATACCTAGAGGGGCTTTATTAGTTGGGCCACCAGGCACAGGTAAAACATTATTAGCTAGAGCTATTGCCGGAGAAGCAGGAGTTCCTTTTTTCACAATTTCAGGTTCAGATTTTGTAGAAATGTTCGTAGGAGTCGGCGCATCTAGAGTTAGAGACATGTTTGAACAAGGTAAAAAAAATTCTCCTTGTATCATTTTTATTGATGAAATCGATGCAGTTGGAAGAAGCAGAGGAGCAGGCCTTGGAGGTGGAAATGATGAAAGAGAACAGACACTTAACCAACTCTTGGTTGAGATGGATGGATTTGATACTAATGAAGGAGTTATAATTATTGCCGCAACAAACAGACCAGATGTTTTAGACCCAGCTCTATTAAGACCAGGTAGATTTGATAGGCAAGTAGTTGTTTCTAATCCAGACATCATAGGTAGAGAAAAAATTTTAAAGGTTCATGTAAAAAAAATTAAGATGGGACCAGATGTAAATTTAAGAACAATTGCAAGAGGAACACCAGGATTTTCAGGTGCTGACCTTGCTAATTTAGTTAATGAGGCTGCGCTTTTGGCAGCAAGAAAAAATAAAAGAATTGTAACAATAAATGAATTTGAGGAGGCTAAAGATAAAGTTATGATGGGATCAGAAAGAAGATCTCTGGTCATGACAGAGGAGGAAAAAACTTTGACTGCTTATCATGAGGCAGGTCACGCTATTTGTACGTTAAATGAAAGTGCTGCTTATCCAATTCATAAAGCTACTATAGTGCCAAGAGGAAGAGCATTAGGTATGGTTATGCAATTACCAGAAAGAGATGAGCTATCTCAAACAAGGGAGCAATTACATGCACAAATCGCAATAGCAATGGGAGGAAGAGTTGCGGAAGAAATTATTTTTGGTCACGACAAAGTTACAACTGGTGCAGCTAGCGACATCGAACAAGTTACAAAACGAGCACGTGCAATGGTGATGCGAGCAGGTTTAAGCAAAGAGTTAGGTCCCGTTGCTTATGGGGAAAATGAGGAGGAAGTTTTTCTTGGTAGATCTGTAGCAAGACAGCAAAATATGTCAGAAGAAACAGCAAAAAAAGTAGACTCTGAAATTAGAAAAATTGTTGATAAAGGATATGAGAGAGCAAGAAAAGTTCTTACTGAAAAAATTGATGATTTACATAAGTTAGCCAAAGCTTTATTGACTTATGAAACTCTATCAGGTGAAGAAATAGAAAATCTAATAAACAAGAATATTTTTCCACCAGATAAACAGGATTTAAAAGTTGAAGATGACAATAGTTCTGCTTTAAGCGCTATGGGATTGAAACCAAAAATTGTTCATTAACTTAAATGCACAAGCATTACACTAGAGTGTGTAATTTCTATTATGGTGCCCAATCAAAAGTTCTAATAAAAAATAAAAAGTCTCTTCCATTAAATGGTAGTAATCTTATATCTTTTGATCAAATTGAAATAGTTTCAAGAAAATCAAAAAAAAGGATATTTATTAATAAGATTGATAACTTACCAAAATACATAAAAAAAAAAATTAAATCAGATATTAAAAAGATTATTAAAAAAAAAAAAATTAAAAATTTAAATTTTAAATCCTTGCCAAATATAATGGGAGTATTAAACATTACTCCAGATAGTTTTTCCGATGGTGGAAAATTTAATAAAAATTATTTAGCAAAAAAACAACTAGATTATCTTTTTAAAAGTGGTTCAGACTTAGTAGATATTGGTGGTGAATCAACCAGACCTGGATCCAAATCGATAAGTGCCAAAGTTGAATGGAGAAGAGTAAAAAATATCTTAAAAAGAATTGGTAAAAAAAAAATATTATCTCTTGATACTAGAAAGTCAGAAATTATGGAAAAGGGGATAAAACTTGGAGTAAAATTAATTAACGATGTATCAGGATTAAGTTATGATAAAAATTCAATTAATATTTTAAAAAAGTACAATACCCCTTTCGTTTTACAGCATAGTCTTGGAGATCCTGAAAAAATGCAAAATAATCCAAAATATAAAAATGTAATATTAGATATTTATGATTTTTTTGAGGAAAGAATAAAATATTTAAGGCAGGTTGGTATAAAACATAACAATATTATTTTAGATCCTGGAATAGGTTTTGGAAAAAATTTGAAACATAATATTATGATAATAAAGAATATATCGATTTACCATTCTTTAGGATTCCCTATACTAATTGGAACATCACGAAAAAGATTTATTAAAGAGCTGTCTCAAAATAATGATAGTTCAACAAGAGTGGGAGGTACAATTAGTTCAGTTATTTTTGGAATGATGCAAGGAGTTCATATAATAAGGGTCCATGACGTAAATGAGGTCAATCAAAGTATAAAAATATTTAAACAATTAATAAAATAGTTATGAAATATTTTGGAACAGATGGAATTAGAGGTCTTGTTAACAGTAAGAACATTAATGGTGATATGTTTTTCAAATTTGGATTGTCAGCAGGAAAATATTTCACAAATCTCAAAAAGAAAAAACAAATAGCTATTATTGCAAAGGATACTAGACTTTCTGGCTATGCTTTAGAGCCAGCTTTAGTTTCAGGTCTAGCCTCTGCTGGAATGCATGTCTATACTTTGGGACCATTACCGACAAACGGTCTTGCAATGTTGACTAAATTTATGAACGCAAATCTTGGAATTATGATTACCGCCTCACATAATTTATTTCATGATAATGGTTTAAAATTATTTGGTCCTGATGGATTAAAACTTTCTAATAAATTTCAAAAAAAAATTGAAAGTTTGATTGATAGTAAAGTTAAAGCTCATTTATCAAAGCCAAATTTATTAGGTAGAGTCAAAAGATTAGAAACAGGGACAGATGACTATATCAAAATTCTTAAAAAAAAAATTCCTAATAATCTTAAATTAAAAAATATTAAAATAGTTTTAGATTGTGCAAATGGAGCAGGATATAAATCTGCACCTAAAATGATTAAATCTCTAGGTGCAAAATTGATAGTTATTGGTGACAAACCCAATGGTTTTAATATTAACAAAGGTTGCGGCTCAACTTTTCCAGGAAAGCTTCAAAGATTTGTTAAAAAGTATAAAGCTAACCTCGGCATTTCACTTGATGGAGATGCTGACAGAGTGATTATGTGTGATGAGAAAGGAGCAATTATAGATGGAGATCAAATTATAGCTGCATTAGCACTTCTATGGAAGAAAAAAAAAATTCTCAAAGGAGGTGTTGTAGGTACTTTGATGTCAAATTATGGATTAGAAAAGTTATTCAAAAAAGAAAAGATTAAATTTATAAGAGCTAATGTTGGGGATAGATATGTAAAAGAAATTATGCAAAAAAAAAAATTTAATTTAGGTGGAGAGCAATCTGGTCATATAATTCTTGGTAAATTTGCAACTACTGGTGATGGCTTATTGGTTGCTTTAGAGGTTATTCAAGCTTTAAATAAAAAAGTAAAAGCAAGTGATTTTTTTAATGTATTTGTAAAAACACCTCAAATATTAGAAAATATTAAAATTAATAATGAAGATATTCTTAAAAAAAAATCATTAAAAAGATCAATTAAGACTGCAAAAAATTTAATTAAAAACAAAGGAAGAATTCTTGTTAGAAAATCAGGTACAGAGTCAAAAATTAGAATTATGGGAGAAAGCGATGATAAAATATTACTAAAAAAATGTATAAAGATTATATCTAAAACGATAAAGTAAATTGAAACCTAGATCTAAAATTTTAATAATAGCAGGATCAGACTCTTCTGGCGGTGCTGGAATTCAGGCTGATATTAAAACAGTTACGAGTCTAGGATCATATGCGATGAGTGCTGTTACAGCAGTTACAGTACAAAATACCAGAGGGGTGAAATCTGTGATAGCCATAAGCCCAATAGAAATTAAAAATCAAATAGTTTATACAGCCAAAGATATTAAACCAGACGCTATTAAAATTGGAATGCTACATTCTTCAAAAGTAGTAAATAATGTCTTGGAATCAATTGAAAAAATAAAAGTAAAAAAAATAATTTTAGATCCAGTAATGGTCGCCAAAGGTGGAGCTAAGTTAATAAGTGATAGAGCTATAAAAATTTTAAAAAAAAAATTAATTAACAAGGTAAGTCTAATTACCCCAAATATTCCTGAAGCTGAAGTTTTAACAGGAGTTAAAATAAAAAATACAGATGACATGATAATTGCAGGACATAAATTAATAAAATTAGGAGCTAAAAATGTTTTAATTAAAGGAGGTCACTTAAAGTCTAAAAAAGTTGAAGATGTATTTTTAAATAAATCTGATCTTAAAGTTTTTGTTAATTTAAGAAAAAATACAAAAAACACTCATGGCACTGGTTGCAGTTTATCAAGTGCTATAACCACCTTTTTTTCATGTGGAAAAAGTATTAAGAAAGCTTGTGAGCTTGGGATTAAATATGTAAATTCAGCAATATTAACTAACCCAAAATATGGAAAAGGACATGGTCCAATTAATCATCTTTGTTCAATACATTTAATAAAAAGATTTAGATAATGAAAAATGTTGTTGTTGTTGGATCTCAATGGGGTGATGAAGGTAAAGGTAAAATAGTTGATTGGCTTTCAGAACAAGCAGATATTGTTGTAAGATTTCAAGGAGGACATAATGCTGGACACACGTTAGTCATAGATGGCATTACTTATAAACTTCGACTATTACCTTCAGGTATAGTGAGAAAAAATAAAGTTTCTATAATTGGAAATGGGGTCGTTGTTGATCCATGGGCATTGTTAGAGGAAATAGATGAAATCAAATTAAAAGGAATACAAATAAATATAAAGAATTTTATAATTTCTGAGTCAGCAAATTTAATATTACCATTTCATAGAGAAATGGATGAAATTAGAGAAGATGCTGCTGGCAAAGGAAAAATAGGCACAACAAGAAGAGGAATTGGGCCTGCGTATGAAGACAAAGTTGGAAGAAGATCAATAAGAGTAATGGATTTAAGATCTGAAAAAAATTTAGACCAAAGACTAGAGTCTGTATTATCACATCATAATGCAATTAGAAAAGGATTAGGAAAGAAAATATTTGAAAAAGATCATCTTAAAAAAGATTTATTAAAAATTGCACCTGAAATTTTAAAATTTTCTCAACCAGTTTGGTTAAAACTTGACCAATTTAAAAAAGAGAAAAAAAAAATTTTATTTGAAGGTGCTCAAGGTGTTTTGTTAGACGTTGATCATGGCACTTATCCTTTTGTAACTTCTTCCAACACTGTTGCTTCTAGCGCTGCTACTGGGACAGGTTGTGGGCCGAATTCTATAAATTATGTCTTAGGAATTACTAAAGCCTACACCACTAGAGTTGGTGAAGGCCCTTTTCCAACTGAACTTATGGATGGTATCGGGGAGTTATTAGGAAAAAGAGGAAAAGAATTTGGAACTGTTACTAGCAGGAAAAGAAGATGTGGCTGGTTTGATGGAGTTTTAGTCAGACAAACAATTAAAATTTCAGGGATTGATGGGATTGCTTTAACTAAACTTGATGTTCTAGATGATTTAGATGAAATCAAAATGTGTATACAATATGATTTAGGTGGAAAAAAAATCGATTATTTGCCTGCAGCTGTCGAGGACCAATTAAAGATTAAACCTATTTATAGAACGTTTCCTGGTTGGAAAATTTCAACTAAAGGAGTTAAAAATATGACAGAGCTTCCTGAAAAGGCAAAAAATTATATTTCTGCAATTGAAAATTTTATTGGTACAAAAGTTTCAAGTATATCCACAAGTCCTGAAAGGGATGACACTATTTTAATTGAAAATCCTTTTGAAATTTAATTTACTGGTAACAAGTTTTTTGATTTAGCTAAGAGCAACATATGTTTTTGAAGTTTTTCAAAAGCTTTATTTTCTATCTGTCTTACTCTTTCTCTACTTATTTTGTATTTTTTACTTAAATCTTCTAGTGTTGATGGATTGTCATTTAACCTTCTAGAATATAATATTTCTTTTTCTCTTTCGTTTAAAACTTTGATAGAACTTTTAAGTAAATCTTTTCTTTGTTCCATTTCCTCTTGGTGCGCAAATTTAAGATCATGGTCTAACTTTTTATCTACCAACCAATCTTGCCATTCATCACCATCTTCTCCAACTTGAGCATTAAGTGAAAACTCTTTACCTGACAGCCTACGATTCATTGAAACAACTTCTTCTTTACTAACATCAAGTTTATCAGCAATTTCATTTACATGTTCATTTCTAAGATCACCTTCAGATTGAGGAGCAATTTGATTTTTTATTTTTTTAAGATTAAAAAATAGTTTTTTTTGAGCACTAGTAGTTCCAATTTTAACTAAACTCCAGGATCTTAAAATATATTCTTGTATTGAAGCTTTTATCCACCACATCGCATAAGTGGCAAGTCTAAAACCTTTTTCAGGTTCAAATTTTTTGACTGCTTGCATTAAACCAACGTTTCCCTCAGATATCATTTCGTTGACTGGCAAACCATAACCTTTGTATCCCATTGCTATTTTTGCAACCAATCTAAGGTGGCTGGTAACTAATTTTTCTGCAGCTTTTATGTTACCCGTTGTTTTCCAATTTTTAGCAAGCATATATTCTTCCTCTGCATCTAACATTGGAAATTTTTTAATTTGTTCTAGGTAAGCTGATAACCCACCTTCATTACTTAAAATTGGTAGATTACTTTTTATTGCAGTATTCATTAAGCATTTATCTAATTAATATTAATTTTTTTTCAATATTTTATTTACAAGCATTTCTTAGCTTTTTTAAAATTATTTCAAGTTCGTACGGTAAATTTGAGTTAAAAATCATTTCTTTATTCGATTTGGGATGAATAAACCCTATGGTCTTAGCATGAAGAAATTGTCTTTTTAAATTCATTAAATTCTTTTCTATTCGTGGATCTATATTCTTTAATTTTTTAAATTTTTTTTATATTTATCATCTCCTACAATATTGTTACCTAAGTGATTCATATGGACTCTTATTTGGTGAGTTCTACCAGTTTCTAGTTTGCATTCTAATAGACTTAAAGTTGGAATATTATTACTTTCAAATACTTCGAGTGTTTTATAATTTGTAATTGCTTTTTTTCCGCTGGTACTACTAACTTGCATCATTTGTCGATTTTTTGAGCTTCTTGAAATTAAAGTTTCGATTTTTCCATTTGCAGGTCTTATCTTTCCCCAAATTAATAAATTATAAACTCTATTAATTGAGTGATTACTAAATTGAGTTGAAAGATGTTCATGTGTAAAATTATTTTTGGCTATTATAATTAAACCAGAAGTATTTTTATCTATTCTATGTACTATCCCTGGCCTAAGCTCATCTCCAATATTAGAGAGAGTATCTTTGTTATAGTGCATTAAAGCATTAACAATTGTATTGTCAAAATTTCCAGCTCCTGGGTGCATTATTATTCCTGCAGGTTTATTTAAAATTATTAAATCTTTGTCCTCGTAAACAATATCTAATTTAAATTTATAAGGTTTAAGGGACGTTTTTTTAGGCTCAGGTATTATTAAATTAACATTGTCACCTTCGAAAATTTTTTTTGAAGGATCAATGATGATTTTATTATTAAGTTTTAATTTTTTTCTTAAAATTAAATTTTTTACCCTAGTTCTGCTAATATCTTTCTTATTTTTACTAATAAATATATCAACTCTGAGATTTTCATCCTCTTTTCTTACAATCAAATTTATTTTTTTTTCCATAAAATGTTATATTAATATCATAAGCGCTTGTAGCTCAACTGGATAGAGCGCCTGACTTCGGATCAGGAGGTTCTGGGTTCGACTCCTAGCAGGCGCACCATTATTCACCCATATTTATCAAAGTTCCTTTAACACGAGCTTTTAAAAATGAAAAATAAAACGAAAATATTCCTATTGCTAAATAAACCAAATTTAATAGATAAGCTTGTCTTAAATTTTCATAATTAATAAAATCATTTAGTAAGATATTTCTAGTTTCATCAAAGATATAAACTAACGGCAAACCTTTGGCTATAATTTGAAAAAAATTGGGGAGAATTTCTATCGGGTAATATATACAGCCTAAAGGGGCTAACAAAAATAGAGAAGACCAAGCAATATTTTCAAAGGAGGGACCAAACCTTATAAGCCCAGCACTAACAAATAACCCTAATGTTATTCCAAAAATATACAAACTTAAAAATAACAAAAGTAAAGGAAAGCCTAGATTTAAAATTGAAACACCAAATAATGGCGAAGTTAAAAGAATTGCTGGCACAA
Organism: uncultured Pelagibacteraceae bacterium; assembly: GCA_902515205.1. Lineage (GTDB taxonomy): Bacteria > Pseudomonadota > Alphaproteobacteria > Pelagibacterales > Pelagibacteraceae > Pelagibacter. Next base: position 23,450 of record CABXTU010000010.1, read on the forward strand.
GCCCAATCAAAGTTCTTACCAAAGCAGTAAAAATTAACGCTATAATTATTTCTTTGAGCTTTAAGGGCGCTATAAATAAATTAGTAAAGTTTCTACTCCATATTTCCTCTAAGAACAACATATTGAAGCTAATACTTGATCTAAAAAGAATGTCATAAAGTATAGCACACGTAAGAATTACACCGATAACATCATTATAGTAGTTACTATGGATTGAAAAAAACTTTGAAATAAAACCCCAAAGAATTATTTGAATTGTGGGCCAATAAATAAGATCCAAAATTCTTGGCAAGGAGCTTTTGATTAGAAAAAAATGCCTTAAAAAAAGACCATACATTTTATTAAGGTTCATATTTTTGCCTAGTAAGTTTTAAAAAAACTTCTTCTAAGTTTTTTCGACCATGTTTTTTAATTAATTTTTTTGGACTATCTTGGTCGATAATAGTTCCATTTCTCATCATAAAAACAGATGAGCATAATCTTTCTACTTCAGTCATATTATGTGAAGCCAATAGAATTGAAGCTTTATTTTCTTTTTGGTAATCCTCTAAAAAACTTCTTACAAAATCTCCAGTTTCTGGATCAAGAGATGCAGTTGGCTCATCAAGAAGTAATACTTTAGGATTATTTATTATTGACTTTGCAAGACTTACTCTATTTTTTTGACCTGAAGAAAGCTCTCCAGTAATCTTATTTATTATTTCATTAAGTCTTAGTTTTTCAGAAAGTTCTTCAATTTTTGTTTTTAGACTACCAACATCATAGAGTCTGCCATAAACTTCTAAATTTTGTTTTACAGATAATTTTTTTGGTAATTCTATGTAGGGAGATATAAAGTTTAAATCATTTAATAGCTCTACTCTTTTTTGCTCTATTGAAATTCCGTTTATTAACACTTTACCTTTTGAAGGTTTTAACAATCCTAAAATCATACCTATAGTAGTAGTTTTTCCACAGCCATTTGGACCAAGAATTCCTATGATTTCATTTCTATCTATTTTAAAAGAAATATTTTTAACAGCTTCTTTATCATTGTAAATCTTTGTTAATTCAATTACTTCTAGCGGAATATTCATTAGAATTTCGAAGCTCTCATTAGTCTGTCATTAATAGTTTTGCCTAATCCTTTGTTGGGAATTTTGCTAACTGCTATAGATTTATGTTTATTTTTTTTTATTTTTCTAAGTATACTGTATAGATTTTTTGCAGCCTCTTTTAAATTGCCATTTTTAGATAAAAAATAATAATTTGATTTAGTTTCTGTTTTTTTATTTATCAACAAATAGGCTTCATTTTTTTTTAATTTTTTAAAATTTAATCTTATTGGGATACCAGGAGAATAATGAAGTTTGAATTGACCAGGTGAAGATACCCTTAAAGGATTATTATTTATTTTAACTTTTTTATTTAATACTTTTTGAATTAATGAAGTTTCTAAACCACCAAGCCTTAATATTTGAGGTTTATTTCTCAAATCAACTATTGTTGATTCTAGACCAATTGATGATTTTCCACCTTCCAGAATATATTTAATTTTTTTTCCAAAATCGTCTTTAACATCATTTGAATTAACGGCACTAACTTTGGATGATAAATTGGCACTAGGTGCAGCAAGTGGATAATTAAGTTTTTTTAATAAGTCTCTTGTTATCGGATGTTTAGGAAATCTAACTGCAAGAGTTTTACTGTTGTTTGTAACGATCCTAGATATTTTTGAATCTTTTTTTAGATCTAGAATAAATGTTATTGGGCCTGGACAGAATTTTTTATATAATTTAATAAACTCATTATTAAAAATACAATCCTTTTTGAGATCTTGATGATTGTAATAATGAACTATTAGTGGGTTATTCATTGGTCTTCTTTTTATCTTAAATATTTTTTTACATGCCTTATCTGAATATGCATTACCAGCTAATCCATAAACAGTTTCAGTAGGTACAGCCACACACTCATCTTTATTTAAGATTTTTGTAGCTTTTTTAATATTTGCAAGATTAATTTTCATGTATTATCTGAGAGTATTATATGAAAGATAAAAATTTACCAAACTATTATAACTCTATGACTCTTGAAGAATTGACTAAAGAAGCTAATAGGATGATAGAAGATTTAGAAAAACAAAAAGATTTAGAAAATTCATTAAAAAATTATCAAGATTTATTGAATCTTAATAGTATCATAGAAAAGAAATTTAAAAAAAATAATAAAGAAGTTAGTGAAAAAACTAAAGAAAAAATTTTAAAAATAGTAACGGAAAGTAATGAAAAAAAAATTAAATAAAATTGCTAGTGATACAAATTTTTTTTTAAAAAGATTTATTAGAAAACAAAAAAAATCTGAATTAATTATACCAATGAAATATGGTTTATTTTCAGGAGGTAAGAAAATAAGATCAAAAATTTTAATTGACGTTGGATCTCTATTTAAAATAAATTATAAATCATTAATTACTATAGGCGCAGCAGTTGAATGTATTCACGCATATTCACTAATTCATGATGATTTACCATGTATGGATAATGACACAGTCAGAAGAGGCAAACCTTCTACACATATTAAATTTGGCGAGTCTACAGCTGTGCTAGCTGGAAATTCACTTTTAACCATGGCTTATGAAATTTTAAGCCACAAAGAATTAAATATTTCAGAGAAAACAAAGATTAATTTGATTAATAAAATTTCTGAAAGTTCAGGTCACCTTGGTATAGCTGGAGGTCAATATTTAGATTTAAGTTTTGAACACAAAAATATTTCAAAAAAAAATATTATAGAAATGGAAATAAAAAAAACAGGAAAACTTTTTAGTTTTTGCTGTGTAGCACCTTTAATTCTTAAAAATAAAAATAAAAAAGATATTAAAAAATTTGAAAATATAGGTGCTGAAATTGGGTTATTATTTCAAGTTGCAGATGATTTAATTGATTATAAGGGAAGCTCATTAATTGCAGGAAAAAAAACTGGGAAAGATAAAAAAAAAGGTAAAGCGACTCTAATTAGTTTACTAGGACATAAAAATACTATTAAATATGCTAATAGATTAATTTTAAAAATAAACAATAAACTAAAAAAATATGGATCTAAATCAAAACACTTGTCTGAAACATTAGAATATATTTTATATAGAAATAAATGAAAAAAGAATACGAATTTTTAGATCAAATAAACTTTCCATCAGATTTGAAAAAAATACCAGAGAGAAATTTGCAAAAAGTAGCTGACGAACTTAGAGAAGAAATGATTGATGCAGTATCTGTTACTGGTGGTCATTTAGGGGCAAGTTTGGGAGTAGTCGAGTTAACTGTTGCTCTTCATTATATTTTTAATACTCCTAGTGATAAACTTATATGGGATGTGGGCCATCAATGTTATCCTCATAAAATTCTAACTGGAAGAAAAGACCGGATCAGAACATTAAGACAAGGTGGTGGTTTATCTGGCTTTACAAAAAGAACTGAAAGTGAATATGATACTTTTGGTGCAGCACATAGTTCAACATCAATATCTTCTGCTTTAGGAATAGCTGAAGCAAATAGATTATCAAATAAATCTGATAATGTAGTGGCGGTAATAGGTGATGGAGCTATTAGTGCAGGCATGGCTTACGAAGCTATGAATAATGCCGGTGCTTCAAAAACTAAAATGATTGTGATATTAAATGATAATGATATGTCGATAGCGAGACCCGTTGGCGCAATGGGCACATATTTAGCTAAGATTTTTTCAGGAAAGATTTATTTTAGTTTAAGAGAAACAATTAAATTAATTACATCTGCATTTTCAAAGAGATTTAGTGTAAAAGCTCGTAAGGCTGAGGATTTAATTAGATCAGCTGTAACGGGTGGGACTTTATTTAATTCTCTTGGTTTTTATTACATTGGCCCTATAGATGGACATGATTTAAGTTCATTAATTCCTATTTTAAGGAATGCAAGAGAGTCGAAGCATTCAGGTCCAATTTTGATTCACATTAAAACTAAAAAAGGAAAAGGTTACTCATTTGCAGAAAAAGCAAAAGATAATTACCACGGAGTATCAAAATTTAATGTTAAGACTGGTGAGCAATCCAAAAGTTCAAGTAAATTGCCATCCTACACAAAAGTATTTGCTAATACCTTACTTCAGCATGCTAAAAAAGATAGTAAGATAGTTGCTATAACTGCAGCAATGCCAGACGGGACAGGCCTCGAAATCTTTAGAAAAGAATTTCCAGAAAGAACTTTTGATGTTGGTATTGCCGAACAGCATGCTGTAACATTCGCCGCAGGATTAGCAACCGAAAACTACAAACCTTATGCAGCAATTTATTCAACATTTCTTCAGAGAGCTTACGATCAAGTAGTACATGATGTAGCAATTCAAAGTTTACCAGTTAGATTTGCAATAGACAGAGCTGGACTAGTCGGCGCTGATGGACCTACTCACGCTGGAAGCTTTGATATAACATATTTATCAACATTACCAAATTTTGTAGTAATGGCAGCAAGTGATGAGGCTGAGCTAGTAAAAATGATTAATACCTCAACAGATATTAATGATAGACCTTGCGCATTTAGATATCCTAGAGGAACTGGTTTAGGATCAGTTTTACCTACGATTGATGAAAAGATAGAAATAGGTAAATCAAAAATTATCCAAGAAGGAAAAAAATTAGCTATTTTAAATTTTGGAGCAAGACTAAATGAAACATTAAAAGCTACACAGAATTTAAAAAAAAAGGGAATTAATGTTACAATTGTTGACGCAAGGTTTGCAAAACCTCTAGATGAAAATTTAATTTGGCAATTGGCTACAACTCATGAAGCAATAATGACTATAGAAGAGGGATCTATAGGAGGTTTTGGATCACATGTGGTTGATTTTTTAACAAAAAAGGGGTTGATGGATTCTAGTTTGAAATTTAGATCACTGACACTTCCTGATGTTTTTATTGATCAAGATACTCCTGATAATATGTATAAAATTGCTAATTTAGACTCTAATTCTATTGAAGAAAAAGTTTTGGATGTGTTGAATTCAAATATTATCTTACAAAAGCAAAAATAATTTTATTAACTACACTGTCCTTTGTTCATTAAATAATGATCTAGCAAAACACATGCAAGCATAGCTTCACCAACAGGAACTGCTCTTATTCCTACGCAAGGATCATGTCTACCTCTTACAGAGATAGTTGTATTTTTTCCAAACTTATTAATTGTTTTTCTACTTTTTAAAATCGAGGAAGTCGGTTTTACAGCAAATGATACAATTATTTCTTGTCCAGATGAAATCCCCCCAAGTATCCCGCCTGCATTATTTGAATCAAATTTCATATTTGTTTTTTTTTGTGAAATTTCGTCTGAGTTTTCTTCTCCAGATAATTGAGCAGAGTTCATTCCCGAACCAATATTTACACCTTTAACTGCATTAATACTCATCATAGCTGCTGCAATATCAGAGTCTAATTTAGAATAAATTGGTGCACCTAAGCCTGCTGGTATTCCATTTGCACGCACTTCAATTATTGCACCACAAGATGAACCTGCTTTTCTAATACTCAATAAATATTTTTCCCATATCTTAAGCATCGACTTGTCAGGACAAAAAAATGGATTTTTATAAATTATTTTATCATTCCATTTTGTTGTATCACATCCAAGAATACCCAATTGAATTACCGCAGCAGAAATTTTAAATTTTTTTCCCAACTTATTTTCTAACACTTTTTTAGCAATTGCTCCTGCTGCAACTCTTGAAGCTGTTTCTCTAGCAGATGATCTCCCACCACCCCTATAATCTCTAATTCCATATTTCTTAAAATAAGTTAAATCAGCATGACCAGGTCTGAATTTATCTTTAATGTCATTATAATCTTTGGACCGCACATCCTTATTGTAAATTATTAGGGATATAGGTGTGCCAGTGGTCTTGCCTTCAAACACTCCAGAGAGAATCTGAACTTTATCATCCTCTTTCCTTTGAGTAGTAAATTTAGATTGGCCAGGCTTTCTCTTATTTAATTCCTTTTGTATATCATGTTCTTTTAGCTGAATTAAAGGAGGACAACCATCAATTATACAGCCAATAGCAGGTCCATGAGACTCTCCCCATGTAGTGAAACGAAAAAACTTTCCAAAAGTATTAAATGACATTATTTATATTATATAGATTATTTTGTTTAAATTATGAATCAAAAAAACTCACTAGGGCTCAATAAATGCTTTTTAAATCTTGACGATCCATTTGAATTATTTGAAAAGTGGTTTGCTGAAGCCAAAAAGAAAGAAATAAATGACCATAATGCTTTAGCATTAGGAACTGCTAACAAGGAGGGTATCCCGTCAGTTAGAATGGTTCTTCTTAAAGGTTTTGATAAAAATGGATTTGTTTTTTACACAAATCTGAATAGTCAAAAGGGAAAAGAATTAAAAGACAATCCTAATGCTACAATGTGCTTTCATTGGAAAAGTTTATTAAGGCAAATAAGGATTGTTGGGACCTTAAAACTAGTAGATGATAAAACAGCAGATGATTATTATAAAACCCGTGCTTATGAAAGTAGAATAGGAGCATGGGCATCTAAACAGAGTAGTATTTTAAAAAGTAGAGACGAACTTTTAAATTCTTTAGAAAATTTTAAAAATAAATATAATAATAAAGATAGTGTCCCAAGACCAAATCATTGGTCTGGTTGGACCTTAAGACCATCAAGTATCGAATTTTGGTTAGATGGGGATAACAGAATACACGAAAGATTAAAATATACTTTAAATGAAAAAAATATTTGGACTAAAAATCTTTTAAGTCCTTAAAAATTTCTAGATAAGCTAAAAGAGGTTAAGTTTTCAAGAATATTTTTTTCCTCACAATCATTAAACACTGATAGTGAGCTAGATGCCAAATTAATATAGTGTTGAGCTTTCTGATAACATGATTTTATTACTTCATATTTTTTTATTAATGATAAAGAATAACTCAGATCATTTTCATCTCTAACATATTTCGAAAAAATATCTTTAAGCTTTTCTTTTTCTTGATTATTTGCTTTTTGAAATAATAATATTATAGGAAGTGTTACTTTACCTTCATAAAAATCTTTACCAATTTTTTTTCCAAATAATTTTAATTCTGAATTGTAATCTAAAGTATCATCAGCAATTTGAAATGTTAAACCAAGGTTTCTACCATAAAACTCGAGAGCTTCTTTTTCTTTATTTTTTATACCAGATAAAATTGCTCCAACCTTTGTTGATGCTGCAAATAATTCTGCAGTCTTTGCAGATATAATCTTTAGATATGTCTCTTCCAGCATGTCAACCTCACCTTGATGCTGAAGTTGTAATACTTCTCCTTGAGCAATTTTTGAGGACGTTGATGATAACAATTTCAAAACTTCTAAATTTCCATCTTCAACCATCATTTCAAAACACCTACTAAGTAAATAATCTCCAACTAATATGGATGAATGATTATCCCAAACTTTATTTAGGGTTTTTTTTCCTCTTCTTATAGAACCATCATCAATTACATCGTCATGCATTAAAGTTGCAGAATGGATTAACTCAACACAGGCTGCCAAATTAACATCTCTAGTACCATTTGAATACCCACACATTTTGGCAGAACCTAAAGTAAGCAATGCCCTTAATCTTTTACCGCCTGTAGTTATGTGATAATTAGTCATTTTTTGAACTAGTTCTACATCACTTGATAACTTTAATTTAATTTTTTCTTCTACTAATAATAATTTATTCTCAACAGATTCTTTGAGTAAATAATAAGAATTATTAATTTGGTTTTTAAGCTGTATTACAGTTCCCATATATGGGAACAAAATAGTATAATAAGTTTATATTTATTACTTATCAATTGACGCACCTGAATCTTCAATTATAAGGTGTCTTTATATTCAATTTAAAATTCTATAAAGATTAGTAATGTTCTCTTTTTTAAAAAAGAAAAAAATTGTTCCCCATATTAAACTAAATGGAGTTATTGGGAATGTTGGAAAGTTCAAACAAGGAATTGATTTTTCTGGTCAAGAGGAGATTATTTCAAAAGCTTTTGCATTAAAAAAAGCACTATGTGTAGCAATTACTATTAATTCACCAGGTGGATCTCCAGTCCAGTCGCATTTAATTTATAATTTTATAAGACAACAGGCAAAGAAGAATAAAAAAAAAGTTATTGTCTTTGCAGAGGACGTTGCTGCATCTGGAGGATATTTAATTGCATGTGCTGGTGATGAAATATATGCAAATTCTAGTTCGATAATTGGTTCTATAGGAGTTATTTATTCTTCTTTTGGTTTTACTGAACTAATTAAAAAGATTGGTATTGAAAGAAGGGTTCATACAGCAGGAAAAAACAAAAGTACTCTTGATCCATTTCTTGACGAAAAAAAAGAAGATATAGAAAGATTAAAAAATATTCAATTAGATTTACATAAGAATTTTATTAATGTTGTTGAAGAAAGTAGAGGATCAAAACTTAAGAAATCAGATGTAGAGCTATTCTCAGGTGAGTTTTGGTCTGGTAGTAAAGCTAAAGATCTTGGATTAATTGATGATGTTGGAGATGCCAATCAGATATTAAAAGAAAGATTTGGAGAAGATGTAGTAATTAAAAAATTTGAAAAATCAAAAGGCTGGTTAAGTAAAAAATTATCTTCATCAAATGATCAAGTAGAACAATTAGCAAATATATTGGATGAAAAGTCTGTCTGGCAAAGATATGGCCTCTAAAAAAAATAAAAAAAAACAAAAGTTTCAAACTTTTCAAGATACGATTTTAAATTTACAAAAGTTTTGGAGCAAGCATGGATGTATAATTTTACAACCCTATGATATAGAAGTCGGAGCTGGAACATTTCACCCAGCAACCACACTCAGATCTCTTGGACCTAAATCCTGGAAAGCTGCTTACGTGCAACCATCAAGAAGACCCACAGATGGAAGATATGGGGATAATCCAAATAGACTTCAACATTATTATCAATTTCAGGTTATTATAAAACCTTCTCCTTCAAATATAAAAAAATTATATTTAAATAGTTTATCTGTAATTGGCATTGATCATAACAATCATGATATTAGATTCGTTGAAGATGATTGGGAGAGCCCTACTTTAGGAGCTGCCGGTCTTGGTTGGGAAGTATGGTGTGATGGAATGGAAATAACACAATTTACATATTTTCAACAAATGGCTGGTTTTGAATGCAAACCAGTTTCAGTAGAAATAACATATGGTTTAGAAAGAATTTGTATGTTTACTCAACAAAAAAAAAATGTCTATGATTTAATTTGGAATAATGAAAATATTGAATATCGAGAAGTTTTTCATCAATCTGAGAAAGAATTTTCTGCTTATAATTTTGACTATGCTAATGCAGAAATTCTTTTTAAAATGTTTGATATGCTTGAAAGTGAAGCAAAATCATTAATAGATAAAAAAATTTCCTTACCGGCTTATGATCAATGCTTAAAAGCGAGCCATGTGTTCAATGTACTTGATGCTAGAGGAGCAATTAGTGTCGCTCAAAGAGCAGAATATATTGGAAGAATTAGAGAAATTACAAAATTAGCTGCTGGAGTTTGGATTAATACTCAAGTTTAAAATGGCAGAATTTTTCTTAGAGTTATTTAGTGAAGAAATTCCAGCAGGGCTACAAAAAAATTTACGTGAGAAACTTTTAGAAGAATTTCAAAAATTTTTTTTAGAAAAATCTATTAAATCAAAAAAAAGTTTTTCATTATCTACTCCCAATAGATTAATCTTAGTTTTTGAAGGTTTAGATAAACATACAAAAATATTATCTAATGAAATAAGAGGGCCAAAAACAAGTGCTCCTGAACAAGCATTGGCAGGCTTTATAAGGTCAAACAAAATAGAAAAAAAAGATTTATTTAAAAATAAAACTAAAAAAGGTGAGTTTTATTTTTATAAAACAAAATCTACATTATTAAAAACTAATGATTTATTAATTGATTTTATTCCAAAGATACTTGAAAACTATCAGTGGAAAAAGTCAATGAAATGGGGAGAATATAATCTCAATTGGGGAAGACCCTTAAAATCAATTTTGTCAGTGTTTGATAAGAAATTAATTAATTTTGAATTTCACCACTTAACTTCTTCCAAATCAACTTATGTAGATAAAGATTTTGAAGAAAAAAAAAAAATTTTTACAGATTTCAAGTCTTATGAAAAGTATTTTAAAAGACAAGGATCAATTGTTGATCAAGATAAAAGAAAAGAATTAATAAATAAAGAATTTTCAAAAATACTAAGTAAAAGAAAATTAACAATTCAAGATAATCCAAAATTAATTGATGAAGTAATAAATTTGGTAGATAATCCGAATGTTTTAATATGCAGTTTTGATAAAAAATTCTTATCTATTCCAAAAGAAATTTTAATTTTAACGATGCAATCCCATCAAAAATACTTTCCAACTTTTGATAATAAGGGTGAAATCACAAATGAATTTTTGATTGTAGTAAACAAAAAAGATCAAAAAGGACTAATAAAAGTTGGGAATGAAAGAGTTGTTGATGCTAGACTTAGTGACGCTGAATTTTTTTGGAATAAAGATAAAACTCAAAATTTAGTTAAAAAAGTTTCTGAGTTAAAGGCAATGGGCTTTTTCAAAGGATTAGGAACATATTTTGATAAAGTTCAACGAATGAGAAAATTAGGTGGAATAATTTCTGATGAATTATTAATCAGTAAAGAAAAAATAGAGCTTACGGCATCAATTAGTAAAACTGATTTAACTTCAGATCTAGTTGGTGAATTTCCTGAGCTTCAGGGCATTATGGGTGGATACTTTTCAATACATCAGGGATTTGACAAAGAAATATCACAAGCAATAACAGAACAATATTTGCCCATTGGTTTAGACTCCAAAATTCCCAAAAAACCTTTTAGTGTTGCGTTATCTGTTACAGATAAAATTGATACATTAGTTGGTTTTTTTGGAATTGACGAAAAACCCACAAGTTCAAAAGATCCATTTGCATTAAGAAGAATTTCACTTGGAATAATTAGAACAATAATAGAAAATAAAATAAATTTAAAAGTAAATGATTTATTAAATTATTCTTTAAGTCTATACCAAAATCAAGGACATAACCTTACTAACACTAATATACAAAAAGAATTGTATAATTTTTTAAAAGACAGATTTAGATATTACATGAAAGAAAAAAAAATCCGTTTTGATATTGTTGAGGCAACAATTTCATCTTTTTCTTTAAATAAATTGTTTTCATCTTTTGAAAAAGCCAATAGTTTAAATAAAATAATTAATAATCAATCAGGTCAAAATATTATATCAAGTTACAAAAGAGCATCAAACATAATAGATAGTGAACTAAAAAATAATGGAATAGAAATAAATAATACAACTGATCCTGGCATTTTTAAAACTGATTTTGAGAGGAATTTGTATAAAAAAATTAATGAAATTAAAAAATACTATTCAAATATTAATAATGATGAAAACTATGAAGAATCATTATCAGTGTTATCAGAGGCTAAAAAAGAGATTTTCGAATTTTTCGATAATGTAAAAGTTAATGAAAAAAATGAAGCTTTACGAAAAAACAGATTGGAACTTATTAATATGTTATGTAAAACCTTTGAAAATTTTATAAATTTTCAATTATTAAAGGCAAATAATGAGTAAATTGATTTTAAATTTTAAATCAAAAGATACAAAAAAAATAAAGAATCCTAAAAATTTCTTAGGCGGAAAAGGCGCTAATTTGTCTGAGATGGGAAGAATGGGTCTTCCAGTTCCTCCTGGATTTACAATTTCAACAAAAGTTTGTGAGCTTTTCTACAAAGATAAAAAAAAAATAAACCCAAAATTAATTAGTCAGATTAAAAAAGAATTAAAAATAATTGAAATAGATGTGTTTAAAAAATTTGGAGATTTAAAAAATCCTCTTTTATTATCTGTTAGGTCGGGGGCTAGAGTTTCAATGCCAGGTATGATGGATACAATTCTAAATCTTGGCTTAAATGATAAAACTGTGATTGCATTAGCAAATATGACTTCAAATGGTAGATTTGCCAAAGATAGCTATAGAAGATTTATTCAAATGTATGGCAATGTTGTTATGGGAGTTGAAAGTTATCACTTTGAAGAACTGATTGAAAACTATAAATTAACCAAAGGTGTATTGTTAGATACGGAATTAGATGAAGAAGATTGGGATGGATTAATTCAAGATTTTAAAAATACTATTAAAGAAAAAAAAAATAAAGATTTTCCTCAAGATGTTCATGAACAACTATTTGGAGCAATAAGTGCAGTATTTTTATCTTGGGAAAGTAATCGTGCAAAAGTTTATAGAAAATTAAATCAAATTCCTGCAGAGTGGGGGACAGCTGTGAATGTTCAGTCTATGGTTTTTGGAAATATGGGAAATGATTGTGCAACGGGTGTTGTTTTTACTAGAAATCCCTCTGATGGCTCCAATGATATTTATGGAGAATATTTAATTAATGCACAGGGCGAAGATGTTGTTGCTGGTACAAGAACACCTCAATACATAACTAAAAAAGCCAAAAAAGAGGCTAAAGTTAAAGAATTATCCATGGAAGAGTCGATGCCTAAAGTTTATTCAGAATTATTTAAGATTTTAAAAAAATTAGAAAAACATTATAGAGACATGCAGGATGTCGAATTTACAGTTGAAAATAATAAGCTTTGGATCTTGCAAACTCGTTCAGGTAAACGAACTTCAAAATCTGCTGTAAAGATTGCAGTTGATATGGTTGATGAAAAATTAATTTCAAAAATTGATGCTGTTTTAAGGATTGATCCGAATTCTTTAGATACATTACTTCACCCCACTTTAGATGAAAAAAGTTCTATAGACGTAATTGCTAATGGTTTACCTGCATCGCCTGGAGCGGCTAGTGGAAAAGTAGTCTTTACCTCTGAGGAAGCTGAAAGACTAAATGATATGATGCAAGATACTATTTTAGTCAGAGTTGAAACATCCCCTGAAGATATTCAGGGAATGCATGCAGCAAGAGGAATTTTGACTGCTAGAGGGGGAATGACAAGTCATGCAGCAGTCGTTGCGAGAGGTATGGGCAGACCTTGTGTTTCTGGTTCAAGTGAGATCGACATCAATTATGAAAAAAAATTTTTCAAGACTTCATCCTGTGAAATTAAAGAAGGTGACATAATTACTATAGATGGCTCATCAGGGAGGATCATTTTAGGAAATGTTCCAACAGTAAAACCAGAAATTTCAGGTGATTTTTCTAAACTTATGGGATGGGCTGATAAATTTAGAAAATTAAAAGTTAGGACAAATTCTGAAACACCTCAAGATACAAAAACTGCAAGAGATTTTGGTGCAGAAGGCATAGGATTGTGCAGAACAGAACATATGTTTTTTGATGAAGAAAGAATTTTATCAGTTAGGCAAATGATATTATCAAAAACTAGTGAGGATAGAGATAAAGCTTTGAAAAAACTTTTACCTCATCAAAAAAATGACTTTATTGAAATATTTAAAATTATGCATGGTCTTCCAGTCACTGTAAGATTATTAGACCCTCCATTGCATGAGTTTTTACCAAAATCACCAAAAGAAATCTCAGAAGTAGCTAGAGTTATTGGTTTAGATAAAAAAGAATTGGAATCTAGAATAGATGAGCTCCATGAACAAAATCCTATGCTAGGTCATAGAGGCTGCAGATTGGGTATTTCTTTTCCTGAAATATATGAAATGCAATGTAGAGCAATTTTTGAAGCTTTATTAGATCTTAAAAGAAATAAACAAAAATCAGCTTTTCCAGAAATAATGATACCTTTAGTTTCAACAGAAGCAGAGATAAAAATTATGAAAGAACTGGTAATAAATACTGCAAAAAAAGTTCAAGAAAAAAATAAAATTAAAATTGAATTTTTAGTTGGTACAATGATTGAATTACCAAGGGCAGCAATTAAAGCAAAAGATATAGCTAAACACGCAGAATTTTTTAGTTTTGGAACGAATGATTTAACTCAAACTACTTTAGGAATTAGTAGAGACGATAGTGGTAAATTTTTAAATGATTATATTGATAATAAAATTTTTACTGTAGATCCATTTATTTCGATAGATGAAGGTGTAAAAGATCTAGTACAAATAGCCGTTAATAAAGGAAAAAAACAAAACAAAAAAATTAAATTAGGCATATGTGGAGAACATGGAGGTGATCCGAAGAGTATAGATTTTTGTTCAAAAACAGGTCTAAATTATGTTTCATGTTCACCCTATAGAGTCCCCATAGCAAGATTAGCTGCTGCCCAAGCAGAATTAAACAGAAAAAAAAAAATTTAATATAAATTTATTTAACTGTAAGATATATTTTTTTTTGTCACTCAATTAATAACATAGAGAATATAACACTTTTTCAAAAACTTTGTGTAGTGTTTGCTCATTTTGCTGATTTCTTTACTTTCAACTTCGTTTACTGGTCTTTAAATAATTTTTCCCCTTCAGCGATAATATGATAAATAATCATTAAATGAAATCTAATTATTGCTCAGAAACAAACAGTTTAGGTGTGGTATTA
>CABXTU010000011.1 GCA_902515205.1 uncultured Pelagibacteraceae bacterium
AAATAATAAATGATCTAGAAAATTTATTAACTGATAATAGGATTTTTTAAACAAAGAAACGTTGATATAGGAGTCGTAACTAAAGAGGATGCTTTAAATTATTCTTTTAGTGGAGTAATGATCAGGGGATCGGGAATTCCTTGGGATTTAAGAAAATCTCAGCCATATGATTGTTATGATCAATTAGAATTTAAAATCCCCGTTGGAAAAAATGGAGATTGTTATGACCGCTATTTATGTAGAATTGAGGAGATGAAAGAAAGTATTTCGATTATTAAGCAATGTTTAGCTAAAATGGAAAAAGGTCCAGTAAAAAGTTTTGATGGTAAAATAACTCCACCACCTAAAAAAGAATTAAAACAATCTATGGAAGCATTAATTCACCACTTTAAGTTATTTACTGAGGGATATAGAGTACCTCAAGATGAAATCTATACTTCTGTGGAAGCTCCAAAAGGTGAGTTTGGAGTATATTTAATCTCAGATGGATCAAGCAAACCATACAAATGTAAAATTAGAGCCCCAGGCTTTTCACATCTACAATCGATGGATTATTTAATCAAAGGTCATATGTTAGCAGATGTTCCAGCTGTACTCGGGTCTTTAGATATAGTCTTTGGAGAGGTAGATAGATGAGTTTAAGAAGTCCTGCAAAAGACCAACCAGAAAAATTTGAGTTTGATAATTCATCTTTAGAGGCTGCAAACACTATAATTTCAAAGTACCCTAAAGGTAAACAGCAAAGTGCTGTAATGGCTTTACTCTACATTGCACAAAAACAACATAATAATTGGATTCCTCTCGCAGCAATGAAGTATATTGCAAAATTTTTAAGTATGCCTTACATAAAAGTTTATGAAGTAGCCACTTTTTACTCAATGTATAATCTTTCTCCAGTAGGAAAGTATTTTATACAAGTATGTACGACAACACCTTGTATGATCAGGGGAGCTGAAAAACTGGTTGAAGCATGTAAAGAAAAAATCTCAAAAAATGAATCAGAACTTTCAAAAGATAAAAGTTGTTCATGGATGGAGGTTGAATGTTTAGGTGCTTGCGTTAATGCTCCAATGATGCAAATAAATGATGAATATTATGAAGATCTTGATAAAGAAAAAACTTTAAAGATTTTAGATACAATCTTAAAAGACGAGAAACCAATATCAGGTTCGTATAGAGGGAGAGTAAATACTGAACCAGAAAACAACAGAAAAACACTAATGGATGTAAAAAATGCTTAAAGATCAAGATAGAATATTTCAGAATTTATATAATGACCTAGGATCAGATGTAAATTCATCTCAAAAAAGAGGTGATTGGATTAATACTAAAGATCTTACTGATAAAGGAAGAGATTGGATTATTAATGAGGTTAAAGATTCACAGCTTAGAGGAAGAGGTGGTGCGGGATTTCCAACGGGTTTAAAATGGTCCTTTGCACCTAAAGAGGTTAAATCAAGACCTCATTATCTAGTTATTAATGCAGATGAGTCTGAACCTGGAACTTGTAAAGATAGAGACATACTTCGATTTGAACCCCATAAACTAATCGAGGGTTGTCTACTAGCCTCTTATGCAGTCCAAGCACATACTTGTTATATTTATATTAGAGGTGAATATTATATTGAGGGACAAAAGCTCCAATCAGCAATTGACGAAGCATATGAAAAAAAATTGATTGGTAAAAATGCGGCTGGTACTGGATGGGATTTGGATATTTATATTCATTATGGTGCTGGTGCTTATATCTGTGGAGAAGAAACAGCTTTACTTGAAAGCATCGAGGGAAAAAAAGGTCAACCAAGATTAAAACCTCCTTTTCCAGCACTGATAGGCCTTTATGGTTGCCCAACAATAATAAATAACGTTGAAACAATAGCAGTAGTGCCAACAATATTAAGAAGAGGAGGTAAATGGTTTGCATCTTTAGGTAGGGAAAAAAATACAGGTACTAAAATTTTTTGTATATCTGGAAATGTGAATAATCCGTGTAATGTTGAGGAAGAAATGAATATACCTTTAAAAGAATTAATTGAAATACATGCTGGAGGTGTGGTTGGTGGTTGGGATAATTTACAGGCAGTAATCCCAGGTGGTTCATCAATGCCTTTGATTCCAAAAGAAAAATGTGAAACATTAACCATGGATTTTGACTCGCTTGTTGCCGAAAAAAGTGGACTAGGCACCGCTGGTATAGTTGTAATTAATAAGGACCAGGACATTATTAAGTGTATGGCAAGAATTGCAAGATTCTATAAACATGAAAGTTGTGGTCAATGCACTCCTTGCAGAGAAGGATCAGGATGGATGTGGAGAATGCTTGAGAGAATGGCAAAAGGTGAAGCTACAAAAGATGAAGTAGATATGCTAGGTGATGTAACAAATCAAATAGCTGGTCATACAATCTGCGCTTTTGGAGAAGGTTCGTCTTGGCCAGTTCAAGGTTTACTAAGACATTTTAAAAAAGAAATTAAAGAAAGAAACAAACTTGATCCAATAGTTAAAGAAAATAAAAATATTCCTTATTTAGTTGATCAACACTTATTAGATAAAAATGCTTAAATTGAAAGTTAATGATACTGAAGTAGAAGTTGAGGAAGGCCTAACAGTTCTTCAAGCATGTGAGAAAGCAGGCGTGGAAATACCTAGATTTTGTTATCATGAAAAATTATCTATAGCTGGGAATTGTAGAATGTGTCTGGTTGAAATGGAAAAATCTCCAAAACCAATCGCTTCTTGTGCAATGCCAGCAGCAGAGGGCATGGTAATAAAAACAAATACACCAACAATTGAAAAATCTAGAAAAGGTGTGATGGAATTTTTATTGGCAAACCATCCTTTAGATTGTCCTGTTTGTGATCAAGGTGGTGAATGTGATCTTCAAGATCAATCAATGTACTACGGCATAGATAAATCAAGATTTAAAGAAAATAAAAGAGCAGTACCTGATAAAAATATGGGTCCATTAATTAAAACACAAATGACAAGATGTATCCATTGCACTAGGTGTATCAGATTTGCAACTGAGATTGCTGGAGTTCCTGAATTAGGTGCAATTGGAAGAGGTGAAGATATGCAAATCACAACTTACTTAGAAAAATCAGTTCAATCTGAATTATCTGGAAATGTTATTGATCTTTGTCCTGTTGGTGCATTAACATCTAAACCATATGTTTTTGAAGCAAGGCCTTGGGAATTAAAAAAAACTGAAACAATCGATGTTATGGATGCAGTTGGCTCCAATATCAGAGTTGATACTTATGATTGGGAAGTGAAAAGAGTTTTACCAATTATTAACGAGGATATTAATGAAGAATGGATATCAGATAAAACTCGTTACGCTTGTGATGGCTTGTTAAATCAAAGACTAGATACACCTTATATAAAATATAATAATAAATTTGAAAAAGCTTCTTGGAATGAAGTTTATAAAATCATTAAATCTAAAATAGAAAATACGAACAAAGACAAAATTTGTGGTTTTGTAGGAGATCTTACAAATATGGAAGCAAGTTTTATTTTTAAAGAATTTTTTGATAGAACTATTAACTCACAACAATATGAATCTAGATCCTCTCATAGTTTCATAGATTGTTCAATTAGAGAAAATTATTTGTTTAATTCAAAAATCAATGGAATAGAAGAATCTGACTTAATCTTGTTATTGGGGGCCAATCCTAGATACGAAGCTACAATGCTTAATGCAAGAATCAGAAAATCATATATAAATAATAATACTAAGATTTTTTCTTTAAGTGATGTTGGTGACCTTACTTATCCATATCAAATTTTAGATGGTCAAACTCAAACTATTAAGGATCTAGTTGAGGAGAAAATTGAAATATCAAATGATATAAAAAATTCCAAAAAACCCTTAATAATATTAGGGGAGTCTTTTTTTAAATTAAAATCAGCAAATTATCTATTTTATTTTTTAAAAAAGTTTTTATCTAAAAATGGTAAATTTACTGATTATTGGAATCCTTTGAATATTTTATCCACCGATGCTTCTACTGTTGGAGGCTGTGATTTAGATTTAGTTGATCAAACTAATAAAATTTTTTACGATCTTAGAGAAAACAAATTTGAAATCATCTATCTTCTTGGTCGAGATGATCTTGATTTCGACAAAAAAGATGAGTTTATAATTTATCAAGGAAGCCATGGAGACAAAGGAGCGGAAATTGCTGACATAATCCTTCCTGGAGCGGCTTATACAGAACAACATGCGCATTTTACTAATTTAGAGGGTAAAGTTCAAAAAGCATTTAAAGCCTCATACCCACCAGGAGACGCAAAAGAAGATTGGCAAATAATTAATGAAATTGCAGAAATTATGAATAATAGAAAGCTTTTTAATGATAGAGATGAACTTGAGAGTAGTATGTTTAATTACTTGAATTTAAAAAAAGAAAAACAAAATCAAATTTTGAAACAAAATATTGATTTCAAAGAATTTAAAAATGAAGAAATAGCGGTTAAATTTAAAGATTATTATTTTTCTAATGTAATTGCTAGAGCATCAAAAACAATGCTCGACTGTAATAATTCAAAAATCAATATAAAGAGAACAGGTACAGAAGGCTAATAAATGGAATATTTAAGTACTATTTTTCAAGAAGTTTACAGGATTTTATTTTTATTAGTTCCTGTTCTTGTTTCCGTTGCAATGATTGTTTGGTTGGATAGAAGAGTTTGGGCATTTGTTCAAAAACGACAAGGACCAAATGTTGTTGGACCTTTTGGACTGCTTCAATCACTAGCAGATGCTCTAAAGTATATTTTCAAAGAAATAATTATACCAGCTAGTTCAAATAAAGTTATTTTTGTTCTTGCCCCAATAATAACTATGACTTTAGCTTTAATCGCTTGGGCAGTCATTCCATTTGGAGAAAATCAAGTTTTGGCAAATATTAATGTAGGAATTTTATACATTTTTGCAGTTTCATCATTAGGTGTTTACGGAATAATAATGGGTGGATGGGCATCAAACTCAAAATATCCATTTTTAGGAGCTATAAGATCTGCAGCGCAGATGGTATCATATGAAGTTTCTATAGGTATAATTATCATAAATGTATTACTTTGTGTTGGATCACTAAATTTAAGTGATATTGTATTGGCCCAACAAGAAATGTGGTTTGTAATTCCATTATTTCCAATGTTTGTTATTTTTTTTATTTCATCTTTGGCTGAAACAAACAGACCTCCATTTGATCTTCCTGAGGCAGAGGCTGAATTAGTTGCAGGATATCAAACAGAATATTCTGGTATGATGTATGCAATGTTTTGGTTGGGAGAATATGCCAATATTTTGTTAATGTGTGCCTTAGGATCAATCTTATTTTTAGGAGGCTGGTTATCACCAATAGATTTATATCCTTTTAATTTAGTTCCCGGAGCAGCTTGGTTAATATTTAAAATTCTTTTTTTATTTATTCTTTTTGCCTTAGTTAAGGCAACAGTCCCTAGATATAGATATGATCAATTAATGAGATTAGGATGGAAAATATTTTTACCTTTATCATTAATCTATGTAGTACTTACAGCAAGTTATCTTTTTTATTTTAACCTTTTACCTACAACTTAAATGAAAATTAATAGATTTATTAAAACTGTATTAATGGTTGACTTTGTAAGTGGGTTATTAATTGCTATTAAAGAACTGTTTAAATCAAAAAAAACTATCAATTATCCTTTTGAAAAAGGAAAAATTAGTCCGAGATTTAGAGGTGAACATGCCCTTAGGAGGTATGCTAATGGGGAAGAAAGATGTATAGCTTGTAAGCTGTGTGAGGCTGTTTGTCCAGCACAAGCAATTACAATTGAATCAAGCCAAAGAAGTGATGGTAGTAGAAAAACAACTCGATACGATATAGATATGATGAAATGTATTTATTGTGGATTATGTGAAGAATCATGTCCAGTTGATGCAATTGTACAAGGACCAAATTTTGAATTTTCAACAGAAACTAGAGAAGAACTATATTATACTAAGGAAAAACTACTTGATAATGGAGATAGATGGGAAAATATTTTAGCTGCAAATATTAAGTCAGATAATCCATATAGATAATTAATGATAGCCCACGCAATTTTTTTTTACGTATTTTCTTTAATAGCTATCGTTTCTGCAATAATGGTAACAGTTTCTAAAAACACTGTTCATTCAGTATTCTTCTTAATCTTAGATTTTATTAGTATTTCATGTCTTTTTATTATGATTGGGGCAGAATTTTTAGGGATGATTATGTTAATTGTTTATGTTGGAGCAGTTGCTGTTTTATTTTTATTTGTTGTAATGATGCTGAATGTAGCCCAGCAAAAAAACCAATGGTTGTTGTCTGAGGCTAGCTCAGGGCATATACCGGTTGGTCTTGTTATTAGTGCATTAATATTTTTTGAGTTAATAATTGTTATTGGAGGATGGAAGTATAAACCTGATTTATTTAATTCAAATAATTTAGATGTATTTAACACTGTAAGTAATACTCACTCTTTAGGACAAGTTCTATATACCGACTATATTCACGTCTTTCAAGTAAGTGGAATGATTTTATTAATTGCAATGATAGGAGCAATTGTTCTCACTTTTAGACAGAGAGAAGGTGTAAAAAAACAAAGTTATATCAAACAAATTTCTAGAGAAAGATCTGAGGGAGTAGAGGTTTTAGATATCCCGTCAAATCAAGGAGTAAAAATTGATGATTGAAATTGGTTTAGGACATTATTTAACTTTAGGAGCAATAATTTTTACAATAGGTATAATTGGAATTTTCTTAAATAGAAAAAATATAATTGTTATTTTAATGAGTATAGAGCTTATTTTGTTAGCGGTTAATATAAATTTAGTTTCATTTTCAATATATTTAAATGATTTATCCGGCCAAGTTTTTACTTTATTTATTTTAACTGTTGCTGCTGCTGAAGCAGCGATAGGTTTAGCAATTATAGTTGTTTATTACCGAAACTCTGGAACTATTCGAGTAGAAGAAATTGATCAATTAAAAGGCTAATATGGAAATCTCAATTATCGCATTACCACTTCTGGCATCTATAATATCTGGATTTTTTGGTAAATTTATTGGTGATAGAAATTCAGAAATTGTTACAAGTTTTTTAGTATCAATCTCAGCAATTATATCTGCAGCAGTTTTATATGAAGTAATTGTAAATCAATATCAAGATAATATAGTAATTGCTAAGTGGATTAGTTCTGGATCATTAGAAGTAAATTGGTCAATGAAAATAGATCCTTTATCCTCTGTAATGCTAGTAGTTGTAACATCTATCTCTTCTTTAGTTCATATTTATTCTATTGGATATATGTCCCACGATCCACATAAGCCAAGGTTTATGGCTTATTTGTCTTTGTTTACTTTCGCTATGTTAATGTTGGTAACTTCAGATAATTTTATTCAATTATTCTTTGGTTGGGAAGGTGTTGGATTATGTTCTTATTTTTTAATAGGATTTTGGTTTAAGAGGGATAGAGCTAATGCAGCTGCTATAAAAGCTTTTTTAGTAAATAGAGTAGGGGATTTTGGATTTGCTTTAGGAATTTTTTTGATTTTTTATTTGTTTGGTTCAGTAAATTATTCAGAAGTGTTTGAATTAATCCCAACAATTGTTGATAAAAATTTAAACTTTTTAGGTATTAATATAGATGCAATTGATTTGATTTGTTTACTTTTATTCGTTGGAGCAATGGGTAAATCAGCTCAAATTTTACTTCATACTTGGTTACCTGATGCTATGGAAGGCCCTACACCTGTTTCAGCACTAATTCATGCAGCTACCATGGTTACAGCAGGAGTCTTTCTAGTTGTAAGATGTTCACCTATTTATGAATATTCAGAGCTTGCTTTAAATATCATAACTATTGTAGGTATGAGTACAGCTTTTTTTGCGGCTACAGTTGCCTTGGTTCAAACAGATATTAAAAAAATAATTGCTTATTCAACTTGTAGTCAATTAGGATATATGTTTTTTGCTACTGGTGTAGGCGCATATAATGTTGCAATGTTTCATTTATTTACACATGCATTTTTCAAAGCACTTTTATTTTTAGGATCTGGTTCAGTTATTCATGCGTTTAAAGATGAACAAGATATAAATAAAATGGGTGGTGTTTGGAAAAAACTACCATACACTTACACACTAATGATTATAGGAACCTTAGCTTTGACAGGTTTTCCATTTTTATCAGGTTTTTATTCAAAAGATGCAATTATAGAATTTGCTTATTTAAGAGGAAACACAACTGGATATTACGCAGCTGGAGTTGGAATTATTACAGCACTTATTACTGCAATTTATTCTTGGAGATTAATTTTTAAAACTTTTCATGGTGAATATAATAATAAAGATATTAAAATTGATGAGACACATGAGTCTCCTTTAGTAATGTTGATACCCTTAGTTTTACTTTCTATAGGTGCAATATTTGCTGGATATGCTTTTAAAGAATTATTTTTAGGGTACGAGGGAATAATTAATTTTTGGCAAGGATCAATTTTTTTTCTAGAACCATTGAGTACTGAACACCCGCCTTTTTGGTTTTTGATTTTAACCCCTATTCTTGTAACTCTATCAATACCTCTAGCTTATTATCTATTTGTTAAAAATAAAAACTTACCCAAGAAAATTGTGAACGTTAACAAACCATTACATCAATTTTTATTAAATAAATGGTATTTCGATGAACTCTATGATTACTTGTTTGTGACTCCATCAAAAAAAATAGGTTTATTTTTATGGAAATTTTTTGATATCAAAATAATAGATGGTTTAGGTCCGGATGGTATTTCTTCACTTATTAAAAAATGCTCTTTAAAAGCAAATAAATTTCAAAGTGGATATATATACCAATACGCATTTGTAATGTTGCTTGGTTTTTCTGCTTTATTAACTTTTTTAATTGTTAAGTAATGAATTTTCCAATTCTATCTTTTTTAATTTTATTACCTTTTATAGGAGCTCTTTTTATTTTTTTTACTAGAAGTAACAAAGAGAATAACATTACGGTAAAATATGTCGCCTTATTTACCTCACTTGTAAATTTTTTCTTATCGATTTATTTATGGGTACTTTTTGATCAATCAACATCAGAATTTCAGTTCGTTGAGGATAGAATTTGGATTGAAGGTTTTATTAATTATAAGGTTGGAGTTGATGGGATTTCGATACTATTTATTATTTTAACAACTTTTATAACTCCTCTTTGTATAATCTCAGTTAATAACTCTATCAAGAACAGAATTGGTGAATTCCTAATCGCAGTTTTAATCATGGAGTCTTTTATGATTGGAGTATTTTGTTCATTAGATCTTGTCGTTTTTTATCTTTTTTTTGAAGCAGGTTTAATCCCAATGTTTTTGATTATAGGAATTTGGGGAGGTGCCAGAAGAGTGTATTCAGCATTTAAATTTTTTTTATTCACATTGTTAGGCTCAGTATTAATGTTAGTAGCTATAATTTCTATTTATTGGATATCTGGCACAACTGATTTTGTGAAACTTTATGAATTAGGAATTGACAGTAAATATCAAAATCTTTTGTGGCTTGCTTTTTTTAGCTCTTTTGCAGTTAAAACTCCCATGTGGCCTGTACATACGTGGTTACCAGATGCTCACGTTGAAGCTCCGACTGCTGGTTCAGTTCTTTTGGCAGCAATTTTACTTAAAATGGCAGGATATGGATTTATAAGATTTTCTTTGGGATTATTCCCCATTGCCTCAGAAGTTTTTACTCCATTAGTTTATACTTTAAGTGTAATAGCAATTATTTTCACATCTTTGATTGCTTTAATGCAAGATGATATGAAAAAATTAATAGCATATTCATCTGTCGCTCATATGGGTTTTGTCACTTTAGGAATATTTACAATTCAACAGCAAGGACTTGAAGGTAGTATTTTACAAATGATAAGCCATGGATTAGTTGCTGCAGCACTTTTTTTATGCGTTGGAGTAGTTTATGACCGGATGCATTCTAGATTAATTAATACTTATGGAGGTATAGTAAATATTATTCCAAAATATTCAGTTTTATTTATGTTGTTTACTCTAGCTGCACTAGGATTACCAGGAACAAGCGGCTTTGTCGGAGAATTTTTAATCCTTATGGGTGCATTTAAAGATAATTTTTTAGTAGCTGTAATTGCTAGTTTAGGAGTAATTATAGGTGCAGCTTATATGCTTTGGTTATATAAGAGGGTGGTTTTTGGAAAATTGGTTAATTCAGACTTAAAACAAATGGTGGATCTCAATAAATCCGAATTATTTATTTTATCTTGCTTAGCTTTGCCAATATTATTTTTTGGATTTTATCCAGAACCTTTAATAAACACTATTGAAGTTTCTATTAGTGATTTAATAAAGATATATAACATTAATCTAATTAATAATTAAAAATGATAAATCTAGAGTTAGTTTTTCCGGAAATTTTTCTTTCATTATCTATAATGTTTCTACTAATTTTAGGTGTTTTTAAAAAAGATAGCTCTAACTTAATTCAAAAAATTTCATTAATTGTTTTACTTATTACCTCTGTAATTACTTTAAATGAAACTTTAGGCATTAAAGAAACATTTTTATTTAACGAAAGTGTCATAATTGATTATTTATCATCATTTATGAAAATAATTACTTTGCTGGCAGCGTTTTTGGTCTTAGTGATTTCATCAAACTATCTAAAAACATTTAAAATTTTTAAAATTGAGTACCCAATTTTAATTTTAAGCTCAGTTCTTGGCATGATGGTTATGATTAGTTCTAACGACTTAATCGTTTTTTATATGGGTCTAGAATTACAATCATTAGCTCTATATGTTCTAGCAACATTTAACAGAGATCAGCTTAAATCATCTGAAGCTGGATTAAAATATTTTGTTTTAAGTGCATTATCTTCTGGATTATTACTTTATGGATGTTCACTAATATACGGATTTACAGGCTCAACAAATTTCAATATCATTGCAGAACAGTTGAATTCAAACGAGTATGCTATAACTTTTGGTATTGTATTTATTTTAGTTGGTATAGCCTTTAAAATTTCAGCAGTACCTTTCCATATGTGGGCTCCAGATGTTTACGAGGGTTCACCAACATCTGTAACTTTGTTTTTCTCAATAGTTCCTAAAATTGCAGCGCTTACAGTTTTTATAAGATTTTTATACGTCCCGTTTCTAAATTTAATTGATCAGTGGCAAATGATTTTGATATTTTTATCAATTGCTTCAATGTTATTCGGTGCTATTGCAGCAATTGGACAAACAAACCTTAAAAGACTTATCGCTTACAGTTCTATAGGACATATTGGTTACACTTTGGCAGGGTTAGCCACTGGTTCAAATGATGGAATACAAAGTTCAGTTATTTACATTACTATATATATATTTATGAACTTAGGACTATTCTCATGTCTATTAATGATGAAAAGAAATAATAAATATTTTGAAGATATAGAAGATTTATCAGGATTATCGAAAAATCATCCTTTGTTATCTCTATCATTATTAGTAATTCTATTTTCTCTAGCTGGAATTCCACCTTTGGCTGGTTTCTTTGCAAAATTTTACATCTTTAAATCTGTATTAGAACAGTCCATGTATTTTTTGGCCATTGTAGGATTATTATCTACTGTAATTGCTGCTTTTTATTATCTAAGAATAATTAAGATTATGTATTTTGATAAAGAAAAAGACAAATATGACACAGACCACAGTTTATGGTTAAAATTTTCTCTAACTTTTTCGACAATATTAATTCTTATGTACTTTATATTCCCAAGTCAATTAATTAAAGTTATTTCAAAAATTAACATTATTTAATGAAATTTAAAATCTATAGATTTAAAAAAGTTAACAGTACAAATGATACTGCAGCCAGAATAATTAAAAGTTTAAATGTAAATTATGGCATGGTTATCTCTGAAACTCAAAAAAAGGGAAAAGGTCAATATGGTAAAAAGTGGATTTCCTATAAAGGCAATTTATTCATTAGTTTTTTTTTTAAATTTGATAATCTAAAAATTACGACTAAAAAACTTACAAAAATTAATTGTTTGTTAGTTAAAAGTTTATTATCCCGTTACTATAAAAATAAAATTATCTTTAAAAAACCAAATGATTTATTTATAGATAAAAAAAAAATTTGTGGAATATTGCAAGAAACTCTAATTAAATATAATAAGAAATATTTAATTGTAGGTATAGGAATTAATCTGATAAAAAATCCAATAATTAAAGATTATCCTTCAACCAACCTATATGATGTAATGAAGAAAAAAATATCAATCTATAAAATAGAAAATGATATTAAAAGAATTTTTGAGTTTAAACTTACTAGATTATATAAATAAATATAGATATGTACATTTTAGGTGATATAGGGAATTCTGTTACAAAGGTATTTTTGGTAAATTCAAAAAATAAGATTTTAAAAAATATAAATTTTCCATCCAAAACAATTAGTAATCAAATCTTAAACTCTAAGTTCAAGTCTTTAATTAGAGATTTTGCATTAATAGATAAAGTTTTATTTTGTAGTGTAGTGCCAAATTCTTTTAATTTAGTCAAAAAATTTTTATCCAAAAAAACTAAAAAAAAATGTTACGAAGTTAAAGATTTAAAATTAAAATCATTAATTAATATAAATGTCAATTATCATCAAGTTGGATCTGATAGATTAACAAATGCCATTAGTTTAAGTAATGATAAACATAATTATATTATTTTAGATTTTGGCACTGCAACTACATTTGATGTAGTGATTAAAAAAACATACAAAGGAGGTGTAATTGCTCCAGGTATAAAAATTTCATTAAACACTCTATCTGATAAGGCCACTTTAATTCCGAAAATAAATCTTAAGAAAATTAATAAAGTTGTAGGTAATGACACAATTAGTGCAGTAAGGTCTGGTTTTTTTTGGGGTTACTCAGGTTTAATTGACAATATTGTTAATTTGATTAAGAAAGAAACCAGAAAATCCTTTAAATTAATAGTTACTGGTGGACTTTCTGATTTATTTCAAAAATCGTTAAAAAATAAAATAATACAAAATAAAAATATCACTATAAAAGGGTTAATCAAAATTTCTAAACTTATAAATTAAATGAAAGATGAATTATTATTTTGCCCATTAGGCGGTGCTGGTGAGATAGGTGCCAACATGAATTTATATGCTTATGGTAAACCTGGTGAGCATAAATGGATTATGGTTGATATTGGTGTGACATTTGCAGACGATAGTCTTCCTGGGATTGACTTAATTTATCCCGATCCTGGTTTTATAGTTGAAAAAAAAGAGGATCTTTTGGGAATTGTAATAACCCATGCCCATGAAGATCATATTGGTGCAATTTCTCATTTATGGCCAAAGTTGAAATGTAAAATTTATGCAACTCCTTTTACTGCAGTATTAATAAAAGAAAAATTTAAAGAAAAACATATTGATATAAACAATTATCTAAAAATTGTTGAGTTGAATGGCATTATAGAGCTTGGTCCATTCAAGATTGAGTATGTGGCAATGACTCATTCCATACTTGAACCTAATGGATTGAAAATTCAAACTCCTGCAGGTGTTATTATGCATACTGGAGATTGGAAAATAGATGAAAATCCAATGGTAGGTAAAAATATTGATATAAAAAGATTGCAAAGAATTGGTGATGAAGGCGTACTTGCAATGATTTGTGACTCAACTAATATTTTTTCAGTTGGAAGATCAGGCTCAGAAGAAACAGTAAGAAAAAGTTTATTAAAGATTATGGGAAGACTAAAAAAAAGAATAATCATGACATCTTTTGCATCAAATGTAGCAAGAATGGAAAGCATATTTTATTGTGCAGAAAAAACTGGTAGACAAATATCACTAGTAGGAAGATCTATGCATAGAATTTTTAAAGCAGCTAGACAATGTGGTTATCTTAAAGATATTATTGAACCTATTGACCCACGTGAAGCAAAAAATATATCTCGAGAAAAAATTATTTACTTATGTACAGGAAGCCAAGGTGAACCGATGGGAGCAATGATGAGAATTTCAAGTTACACGCACCCTGATGTTTTTATTGAAAAAGGTGATGCAGTTATATTTTCTTCAAAAATTATCCCAGGTAATGAAAAAAAACTTTATAAATTACATAATCAACTAGTTAAAGATGGAATTGAAGTTATATCTGAAGAAAATGAGTTTGTTCATGTTTCGGGTCATCCTAACAGAGATGAAATGAAAGACATGTATAATTGGATTAAACCAAAATGTGTTATTCCAGTACACGGAGAACATCGTCACTTAATGGAACATATAAATTTTGCGAAGGAAATGCAGGTTCCATATCCTGTATTAGTTGAGAATGGAGATATAGTAAAAATTTTCCCAGGTAAAAAACCAGAAGTTTATGATAAAGCACCAAGTGGAAGGCTTTATCTTGACGGTAGTATTAGCGTCGATGAGGATTCACAGTCAATAAAAGATAGAAAGAATTTAAGTGCTAACGGATATTTAGAGGTAACTATTTTAATCACTCCAAAAGGAAATATTCATAATAGTCCTATTGCGTCTTTTAGAGGTTTGCCAATTTATGAAAAAGAAGAATTTATTTACGGTCTAGAAGATGAAATAGAGAAAACAACTAGATCTTTTAATATAAGTAATAAAAAACAGGAACATAACCTAATTGATGCTTTAAAGATAGTTTGTAGAAAATTTACTAAGGAAAAGACTGGTAAAAGACCTTTTACAAATATTAATTTAGTTAGAATTTAATGAGTCCAACAGGATTAGCTATAATTTATATTATCATTTGGTGGATAGTTTTTTTTGCAATTTTGCCAATAGATGTAGAAAGAAGAAAATCAATCAAAATTGAAGGTGAAGATCCTGGGTCTCCAGAAAATCCCAAAATGTTAAAAAAATTCTTTTATTGTACAGTAATAACAACGATTTTATTCATCTTAATTTATTTATTAATGAAATTTGAATATTTAAATTTAAGAAATATAATCGCTTAGTATGCTAATTTCTAAATCATTCATACCAATTTTAAAAAACAATCCATCAGAGGCTAAAATAAAATCTCATCAATTAATGCTTCGAGTTGGAATGATTAAACAATCATCAGCAGGAATTTATTCATGGTTACCATTAGGTTTTAAGGTAATGAAAAAAATCGAGCATATAGTACGTGAGGAACAAAATAAAATTGGGGCTCAAGAAATTTTAATGCCTACAATTCAATCTAGTGAGATATGGAAAGAGAGTGGTCGTTATGCAGATTATGGTGAGGAAATGTTAAGGATTAAAGATCGCCAAGATCGTGAAATGCTTTATGGTCCAACAAATGAAGAACTTGTAACTGATATATTCAGGTCATCACTTAAATCTTATAAATCTCTTCCACAACTTCTATATCATATTCAATGGAAATTTAGAGATGAAATTAGACCAAGATTTGGGATTATGAGGTGTAGAGAATTTTTTATGAAAGATGCATATTCATTTGACATAAATGACCAAGAAGCTCTTTTTTCTTATAACAAATTTTTTTTATCTTATTTAAAAACATTCAAAAGATTAAATTTAACAGCTATACCTATGGCAGCGGATACGGGACCAATAGGAGGAAATCTTTCTCACGAATTTATTATTTTAGCTGAGACAGGAGAAAGCAAAATTTTTACTGATAAAAGAATATTTGATTTAAGTAGTGATGGAACAAAACTGGATAAAAAATCTCTAGAAAATTTAAGGAAAAAATATGAGCAGTTTTATTCAGTGACGGATGAAAAATTTAATAAAGAAGAGTTCGAAAAAAAAGTTTCAAAGGAAAATCGATTAACAACAAAAGGTATAGAGGTAGGTCATATTTTTTATTTTGGAGATAAATACTCAAAACCAATGGGTGCTTCAGTAGATCTACCAGAAGGAAAAAAAGATTTTGTCAAAATGGGGTCCTACGGGATCGGCGTTTCAAGATTAGTGGGTGCTATAATTGAGGCAAAATACGATGAAAAAAATGAAGTCATGAAATGGCCAGCTTCTGTTGCACCATATGATATTGCAATAATTCCTATGATAAACAAAAATGATAATTCAGTTTTAGATAAATCTAATAAAATTAGTCTAGAGTTAGAAAATAACGGCTTTGAAATTATAATAGATGACACAGATGAAAATTTGTCATCAAAGATAAAAAAGATGAATTTAATTGGAGCTCCATATCAAATTATTATTGGAAAAAAAACAGAAGGTGAAATGCTTGAGTTTAAAGAAATCGGAAAAGACTCCCAAAAAATAACCTTAAAAGAAATAATTAAGATTTTAAAAGAACAAAAAGTAAAAAATTGATTTCTACATTAGAAAAAGAAATTACATTAAGATTTTTAAAAGCCAGAAAAAAAGATGGTTTTTTAAATGTAATTTCAATTTTTTCGTTTATTGGAATAGGTTTAGGTGTGGCTGTTTTAATTATTGTTATGTCTGTTATGAATGGATTTAGAAGTGAATTGATAAATAAGATTGTAGGTTTTAATTCTCATATAACTGTAAAACCATATGAAAAAAAAATTGAAATTGATAAATTAAAAAAAACAAGTTTAAATTTGATATCGGATAACCTTATTTTAAGTAATTCTGGAGAGTCTATAATCATAAAAAAGGATAAATCTAAGGGTTTACTTCTTAGGGGATATTCAAAAAAGGATTTTTCAAG
Organism: uncultured Pelagibacteraceae bacterium; assembly: GCA_902515205.1. Classification (GTDB taxonomy): domain Bacteria; phylum Pseudomonadota; class Alphaproteobacteria; order Pelagibacterales; family Pelagibacteraceae; genus Pelagibacter. The sequence goes on from CABXTU010000011.1 coordinate 16,723, forward strand.
TCTTAAAATTATCAATGAAGAAACATTTATTGGTAACAAAAATGGGTTAATAGATAATTATATATCTATAGGAAAAGAACTAAGTTTTACTTTTGATCTTAAAATTGGTGATGATATTACCATTATGTCATCATCAGGAATTGAAACTATAATAGGTAGTCTTCCTAAAAAGAAAACTTTTACAGTCATTTCTCTTTTTGAGAGTGGTCTGGCTGACTTTGATAATAATATCGCATTTATTAATTTAGATACTTTGAATGAATTTTTCAATTTAGGTCAAAAGGACACAAATTTAGAAATTTACTTAAAAAATCCTCAAAATATCGAAGCTCAAAAGATAATAGTTCAAAAAATATTCCCTAATGATTTTGTTTATAGTTGGGCTGATATGAATAATTCATTATTTTCAGCTTTAAAAGTTGAAAGAAATGTAATGTTTATAATTCTTTCATTAATAATTATTGTAGCTGCTTTTAATATTATTTCAGGACTTACAATTTTAGTTAAAAATAAAACACGTGATATAGCAATTTTAAAATCTATAGGAGTTTTAAACAAGTCTATAGTAAAAATATTTTTTTTAATTGGTGTAATAATAGGTACCTCAGCAACAATTTTTGGAATTTTGTTAGGAGTTGCATTTTCATTATATATCGAAAATTTACGTCAGCTTTTAAGTAATATTTTTAATATTAGTTTATTTCCAGAAGAAATTTATTTTTTGAGTAGTATGCCCTCTGAAATTAATCCAACCTCAATTTTTTTCATTTCTTTATGTTCAATTTCAATAACCATTATAGTTTCAATTTTTCCTGCTTTGAAAGCAGCAAAACTAGATCCTATTAAAGCACTTAAATATGAGTAGTTTAATTCAAATTTCAAAATTAGATAAATCCTTTAAAAATTTAAAAAAATTAAGTGTACTCAAAAAAGTTTCTTACAAATTCAAAAAAGGAAAAATTTACTCTATAATGGGACCTTCAGGGTCTGGTAAATCCACTTTACTTAATCTTCTATCATTGATTGATAGACCTTCATCAGGATCAATTATAATTGAAGATAAAAATGTTGATTTTAATGATCTAGAAAATAACGACTTATTAAGAGCAAATAAAATTGGCATTATTTATCAGCAAGATAATCTTCTCTCTGATTTTACTGCTTTAGAAAACGTATATATGGCAAGTTTGGCAATTGGTAATAATAAAGAAATTTCCCTTAATAAGGCAAAATCTTTATTAAGAAAGGTTGGACTAATAAGTAGATTAAATCACTTTCCATCTCAACTTTCAGGTGGGGAAAAACAACGTGTCTCTATTGCAAGAGCTTTAATTAACAATCCTCAAATTATTTTAGCAGATGAACCAACAGGAAGTTTGGATCTATTGACTGCAAAAGGAATTTTTGAACTTCTTAAAAAACAAATAAATCCTGACAGATTGATAATATTTGCAACTCATAATAGATTTTTTGCAAATAAGTCAGATTGCTTGTTGGAAATAGTAAATGGTAATATAAAATCCATTAATGGATGAGCCAAATAAACAAAATTTTAATCATTTAAAAATTCATTCACAATATTCAATTTGTGAAGGTGCAATTAAGATTGACGACTTAAGAGAATATTCTAAAGAAAATAAAATAAAAGCATTAGCTTTATGCGACTCTGAAAATCTATGTGGTGCTTTAGAATTTGCTGAAAAATTATCTAAAATTGGTACCCAACCCGTTATTGGTAGCCAGATAAATTTTAAAATGAATGATACAATAGGTTTACTGCCTTTATTTGCTTTAAATGAAATTGGTTACAAAAGATTAATTGAATTGTCATCTTTGTCATATCTTAAAAATGATAATCTTTCTAATCCTCATTTAATGATTGAAGAATTATTAAATAAAACTGAGGGTTTAGCTATATTTTCAGGAACTATAAACGGACTTTTTGGTAAATTATTTAATAACGGTAAGTTTAATGAAATACAAGAAATATACACAAAATTAAAATTAAAATATGAATCTCGTTTTTATATAGAGATTCAAAGACATGGTGATCAAAATGAAAATATATTTGAAAAATTTAATTTATCAAATTCTCAAAATTTAGAAATTCCTTTGATAGCAACTAACGAAGTTTTTTATTTAGACAAAAATATGCATGAGGCACATGATGCTTTAATATGTATTAAGAACAAGACGTATGTAAGTGAAAAAAATAGGATTAAATTCACAAACCAACACTATTTGAAAGATAGTTCAGAAATGGCAAAACTCTTTGCTGATTTACCTGAAGCTTTAGAAAATAATTATATCTTTCCCTACCGTTGCAGTTTTAGACCACTTTCTTCAAAACCTATCTTACCAAATATTAGTTCTAATGAGGGAGAAAATGCTGATGAAATATTAAAAAGATATTCTACTAATGGTTTAAAAGAAAAATTTGAAAAAATTTTTAAGATTAAAAATGATGATACCCATTCAAATGACAAATATTTGCAATATAAAGATAGATTAAATCACGAATTAGATATCATCATTGAGATGAAATATGCGAGCTATTTTTTGATTGTATCAGATTATATTAAATGGGCCAAAGAAAATGATATACCAGTTGGTCCAGGAAGAGGATCTGGTGCTGGATCCCTAGTTGCTTGGTGTCTTTCAATAACAGATGTTGATCCAATAAAATTTAATTTGATATTTGAAAGATTTTTGAATCCTGATCGTATTTCTATGCCTGACTTTGATATAGATTTTTGTGAAGAAAAAAGAGATTTAGTTTTTAAATATCTAACAAAAAAATACAAAGATAGTGTTGCTCATATAATTACCTTTGGAAAATTAAAAGCGAGAATGGTTATACGAGATGTTGGTAGAGTTTTAGGTTTATCTTATGGTTTTGTTGATAGTATTTCAAAGATGATACCTTTCGATCCTTCAAGACCTCAAAATTTAACAGAATGTATTGCGGGAGAGCCAAGGTTACAAAAACTTATAAATGAAGATAAGAGGGTAAAAAAACTTACAGATCTTTCTTTAAAACTTGAGGGGTTAAATAGAAACGTTGCAACGCATGCTGCGGGTGTAGTTATAGCTGATAAAAAACTAACTGAAGTTGTTCCGTTATATAAAGATATTTCTGCAAATTTATTATTACCATCTACACAATTTGATATGTATTCAGCTGAAAATGCTGGATTAATTAAATTTGATTTCCTGGGATTAAAAACCCTAACAGTAATTAACAATACTCAAAAATTGATAAGAAAAAAAAATAAGGATTTTAATATAGAAAATATTAATTTTGATGATCAAAAAGTATTTCAATTATTATCCTCAGGTAAAACTGTCGGTTTATTTCAAATTGAGAGTGCAGGTATGAGAGAAGCCTTAATTCAGATGAAACCAAATCATATAGAGGATATCATCGCTTTAGTTGCTTTATATAGACCTGGACCAATGAGCAATATACCTACTTATAATGATTGCAAACATGGTAAACAAGAACCAGATTATTTACACCCTTTATTAAAAGATATTTTAATGCCTACATATGGGGTGATTATTTATCAGGAACAAGTTATGCAAATAGCTCAAAAATTGTCAGGATTTACAGCTGGTCAAGCTGATATTTTACGTAGAGCAATGGGTAAAAAAAAAAGGGCTGAATTAGAAAGACAAAAACAAAGTTTTATAGCTGGTGCAGTAAATAATGGAATTAGTAAAGATGTGGCTGCAAGTATTTTTTTAAAAATTGAACCATTTGCAGAATATGGTTTTAATAAGAGTCATGCAGCAGCATATGCAATTATTTCTTATCAAACTGCATATTTAAAAACTTATTATCCCAATGAATTTATTGCTGCTTCCATGACTATGGATATCTCTAATCAAAATAAATTAAGTGAATTTTATGAAGAACTTAAAAGACTAAATGTGGAAATTATTAGACCAGATATAAATCAATGTTTTGCTGATTTTAGAGCAAGTAATGACAAATTTTATTATGCATTAGGTGGTATTAAAGCAGTGGGTTTTGAAGCTATATCTAATATTGTTGATGAAAGAGTTAATAATGGAAAATTCAAGTCCCTAACTGATTTTTTAAATAGAGTAAACCCAAAAGATATAAACAAACTACAATTAGAAGGTTTAGTTAAAGCAGGAGCATTTGATAAACTTAATACAAATAGACAATCTTTATTTAACTCAATACCAAATTTTATAACAAAATCAAAAAATATTTTTGAGAATAAGTCTGTAAATCAAATAGATCTGTTTGGAGAAAGTGAAAGTCAAGAAAATGAAATAGTATCTAACATTGAAGATTGGAAATTTGAAGAAAGGTTATCTAAAGAGTTTGAGGCCGTAGGTTTCTTTATTTCTGATCATCCATTAAACCAATACAAAGAAGTTTACGATGATTATAATATTAATGATTATCAAACTTTTTTGAATGAGGAAATTTACAAAGAGTCAAATATAGCTGCAACTTTATTAAAAATTCAAGAAAGAAAAACAGCAAAAGGAAATTCATACGCAGTTTTAAAGTTAACTGATCTAACTAGTGTATTTGAATTATTTATTTTTTCAGATATCATAGAATTAAATCGTGAAATCTTAAAAGAAGGTAATTCCTTTATTTTAACACTTATTAAATCGATTTCTAACGAAGAAAATAGATTTAAAAGGATTAATGTTCAAAAAATAGCATCACTCAATGAATTGATAAATAAACCAATTGAGCAGGTAATATTTAACTTAAAATCACTTAAAGAACTCGATGAAGTTTCAAAATATTTACCTAAAAATGGTGAAACATTAATTAAAATTAAGTTAAGCGACGATAAAAACAATCTTGGATTTCAACTAAAAAATAAGAGGACTATTGATAGGAAAGTCATAAATTTATTAAGAAATAAGCAAATATCTGCTAAAATAAGTTAATTTAAGCTTGTTTATTAAATAAAATTTTTGTAAATATTCTCAAATTAATAAATACTCACACAGTTGTTGGTTTTATACCTCCGGTCCTTTTTTTGGAAATTACTGTGGTGGATTAACCGGGAAAAAATATGAAAATACCTAACGTTACAATTCAACAGTTATTAGAAGCGGGTGTTCATTTAGGTCACAAGACTTTACGATGGAACCCAAAAATGAAAAAATACATTTTTGGAAAACGGGACTCTATACATATTATTGACTTGACTCAGACATTAGAGCTCACAAAATCGGCTTTACAAAAGATTCATGAAACTATAGCAAATAATGGAAAGATTTTATTTGTCTCTACTAAAAAACAAGCGTCTGAGGCTATTGCTGAAGTGGCAAAAGAAACAGATCAATTCTTTGTAAATTATAGATGGTTAGGAGGAATGCTAACTAATTGGGGAACAATATCGAACTCTATAAAAAAATTAAAAAAATTGGAAATCGATTTAGTTGCAGAAAATAGAGGTTTTACAAAAAAAGAACTACTTAAAATGAGTGTAAAAAAAGATAAACTTCAGAGATCATTAGGAGGAATTTCAGAGATGAAAAAAATTCCTGATTTAGTATTTATTATTGATACAAATTATGAGTCTTTAGCAATCCAGGAGTCTGTTAAACTTGGCATTCCAATAATGGCGATTCTCGATAGTAATTCCAATCCTGATGGAATTGATTTTCCTATACCAGGAAATGATGATGCTAGAAGAGCAATAGATCTTTATTGTAATTTAATTAAAGAAACGATTATTTCAGCTCAAAAAATTGTGACAGATACTTACTCAAGAAAAAACATTGAAAATAAAGATGTAAACAAAAAGAATGAGAAAACCTTAGAGGAAATTGACAGAGAACAATTAGATAAAAAATTTTCTAAAAAGGAAGAACAAAAACTTAATTAAAATGAGTGATATAAAAAAAGTTAAAAAATTAAGAGAAGCAACAGGAGCAGGTTTTAAAGATTGTAATCTTGCTATTAAAGAATCTTTAGGTGATTTGAACAAAGCAGTTGAAATTTTAAGAATAAAAGGAATCTCAAAAGCTTCAAAAAAAATGACCAGAGATGCAAAAGAAGGACTAGTTGCCATTAGCGGTGATTCTAAAAAAACTTCAATTATTGAAGTAAATTGTGAAACAGATTTTGTTGCTAAAAATGATGACTTTATTAATTTTGTTAAAGAATTAAGTGAAATTAATAATCAAAATGACTCAAATATAAATGAGTTAAAAAAAGCTAAAATGAAAAATGGTGTCTCCGTTGATGATAATTTGGTAGCTCTTATAGCAAAAATAGGAGAAAAAATTACAATAGGTAAGACAAAAACAATTTCAAATTCTTCATCTAAAAACTACCAATATTTACATACAGTTGTTAAAGATAATTTGGCAAAATTAGCAGTTGTAGTCTCTTTGGAAACTAAAGATAATTCTGATATAATTAAAACATTTGGAAAGCAATTATCTATGCATATAGCCGCCTCTAATCCATTAGCATTAGAGTCTAATCTTATTGATCAGGCTATTATTGATAAAGAACACGATCTTGTAACAGAAGAACTTAGAAACTCAGGTAAACCAGAAGATATTGCAAAAAAAATTAGTTTAGGTAAGATGAACAAGTTTAAAGAAGAGAATTCTCTTTTAACACAAGCCTGGGTTATGGAACCAAAAAAAAAGGTTCAGGATGTTTTAAAAGATCTTGCTATTAATGATCTAAAAATTAAGGAGTTTAGCAGAATTAAGATAGGGGAATAAATGTTTGATGAAAAATCGCATAGCCTCAAAATGGATAAAGCCATTGAAGTTTTCTCAAAAGAGTTATCCTCATTAAGAACTGGAAGAGCAAATGCAGCAATGCTAGATCTTGTAAAAATCGATGTTTACGGGCAAAAAATGCCTATTAACCAAGTTGGCAGCATTACAACCCCTGAGCCAAGAATGATTAATATTCAAGTTTGGGATATAAATAATGTATCTTTAATTGATGCTGCAATACAAAAATCCGAGTTAGGATTAAATCCGCAAGTAGATGGTCAATTAATAAGATTACCAATACCTGAATTAAACGAGGAAAGAAGGATTGAATTAAAAAAACTAATTAAATCAATGGGTGAAAAATGTAAAATCTCTATCCGGAATATTCGAAGAGATGCAAATGAAGAATTAAAAAAACTTCTTAAATCAAAAGAAATTGGAGAGGATGAGGAAAAATCTTTTGAAAAAAATGTTCAGAATATTACTGATAAACATATTCAAATTGTAGATGATAAAGTTTCTTCAAAAGAAAAAGAAATAATGACAATATGAACCCATTAAATCATGTAGCCATTATCATGGATGGTAATGGGAGGTGGGGTTTGAAGTATAAAAATTCAAGAAATGCTGGACACAAAGCTGGTCTTAATACGGTCGAAAAAATTATAAAAGAAACAATTAAAAATAAAATAAAATATCTTACATTATATGCTTTCTCTACCGAAAATTGGAAAAGACCGAAAAGGGAAATAAATTTTTTATTTAATTTATTAGAAAATTTTTTAATAAATAGAATTGAAGAGTTACAAAAAAAAAATATAAAACTCAAAATTATAGGTGTAAAAAGTTTTTCTGATAAATTAAATAAACTTTTGAATACGTCTGAAAGAAAAACATCAAAAAACAGTAAATTACAGATAAATTTAGCATTAAATTATGGTTCAAAACTTGAGTTGATAAATGCGTTTAAAGACTTAAACAAAAAAAAAGATAAAATTAATGAAAAAAATTTAGTTAAATATTTACAAACACACAACATACCAGATCCTGATTTATTAATTAGAACAGGAAATACTAAAAGATTGAGTAATTTTTTGTTATGGCAATTGGCTTATTCAGAAATTTTCTTTGTTAAAAAATTATGGCCTGAATTTAATGAAAAGGACTACAATATGATTATTAAAAAGTTTAAAAAAATAAAAAGAAATTTTGGCAATGTATGAAAAAATCAAATTTAAAAAACAGATTATCTACTTCAATACTTTTAATTTTTTTATTATATCTATCATTTAACTATTCATACATCTTAATTATTTCTTTAATTCTTATTTCCTTATTTTCTTGGATAGAGTTAAAAGGTTTAATTTCAAAAATTTTTATTAAAAAAAATTTTAGTTCAAGTTTTTTCAAATTTATAATTCAAATAATTTGCCTCCTTTATCTAACTATATTTTCTTGGAATGTTTTTTTAGGAATTACCCAATATAATCAAAAAATGAGCATGCTTTTTTTTATATGTATTTGTATTTTTTCCGATGTTGGAGGATTATTATTTGGTAAATTATTTAAGGGAAAAAAGTTAACTAAAATTAGTCCCAATAAAACAATATCTGGTTCCATAGGCTCATTTGTTCTATCGTTATTTTTAGTCCCAGTGTTTTATATGCTACTAGATTATAAAATTATCAGTTTAGGTGATTTGGTAATTTTATCAGTTCTTGTATCACTCTTTTGTCAGTTGGGCGATCTCTTCATTTCATTTTTAAAACGTAAAGCAAAGGTTAAAGATACTGGCGATTTGTTGCCAGGTCACGGTGGAATACTAGATAGATTTGATGGAATACTTTTCGCAGTGCCTGTTGGAATGATTATATATGAATTTTTAATTTTAGGTATATGAAAAAAAAAATTGCTATCTTAGGTTCTACAGGTTCAATTGGTAAAACACTTATAAATATTTTAAAAAAAGATAAAAAAAATTTTGAAATAATTCTTTTGTCAGCCAATGGAAATTATAAAGAATTATTAAAACAAGCAAAGTTTTTTAAAGTTAAAAATTTAATTATAAATAATCAATTAAGTTTTAATAATATTAAAAAAAATAAATACTCGAAAAAAATTAAAATTTATAACAATTTTGATAATTTCAAAAAAATTTTTAATAAAAAAATTGACTATACTATGAGTGCAATTTCTGGGATACATGGTCTTAAACCTACAGTCGATATTATCAAATATACCAAAAAGATCGCTATTGCCAACAAGGAGTCTATTATATGTGGGTGGGAATTAATAAATAAGGAATTAAAAAAAAATAAAACAATTTTTATCCCCGTAGACTCGGAACATTTTTCAATTTGGTCTCTAATTAGTAGAAAAGAAAAAAATATGATTAATAAAATTTATATTACAGCATCAGGTGGTCCTTTTTTAAAATGGCCAATTAAAAAAATAATGAATGCATCACCAAAAAAAGCAATTAAACATCCAAATTGGTCTATGGGAAAAAAAATATCCATTGATTCTGCCACTATGATGAACAAAGTTTTTGAAGTAATAGAAGCGCAAAGAATATTTGCTATTCCAAAATCGAAAATAGGTATTCTTATACATGAAAAATCTTATGTTCATGCTATTTTACAATTAGAAAATGGTATAAAAAAAATTTTAGTACATGATACAAATATGATAATACCAATATTTAATTCTATATATGATAATGGTACCAAAAAAATTAAAAGTAAAAAATTAGATATAAAAAAATTGAATAACTTAAATTTTAAAGTTGTCGATGAAAATAAATTCCCTCTAACTAAAATTTTAAAAGTTATTCCTAATCATAGCTCTCTGTATGATACCATCTTAATAACTATAAATGATTATTTTGTTTATAAATTTTTAAATAATAAAATAAATTTTAGTAAATTAATTTATTCAATTAATAAATTTTCTAAAATTAAAGAATTTCAAAAATATAAGAAAATTAAGCCAAAAAACATTACAGAAATCCACAATTTAAGAGATTATGTAAGTTTAAAAATGAGCTCTTTAGGTATATAAAACAATACTTTTTATGCTTAAAATTTTATTACAAGTATTAGTTTTTTCCTCCTTTTTTTTTGTAAGTGGATACACTGAAATAATTAAAAAAATCGAAATTTCTGGAAATAAAAGAATTTCAAATCAAACCATTCTTGTACTTGGTGATATTTCTTTGAATGAAGATTTCAATAATTCAAAATTAAACACCTCTTTAAAAAAACTATTTGATTCAAATTTTTTTAATGACATTAAAATGAATCTTAATAATGGATTATTAAAAATTGATTTAGTTGAAAATCCTATAATTGAAAATATTGAATTTACTGGTATTAAAAATAAGACTTTTATAAAAGAAATTTCAGAAACTATTGTACTAAAAAACAGAATGTCATTTACCGAGACGCAACTTCAAAATGATGTGAACTTAATAAAAAATATTTTAAAAACAAGTGGTTTTTATTTTGCTCGTGTCGAACCATCATTAATTAAAAATTCAGATTTAAATTCAGTTAGATTAAAAATAGATATAAACCAAGGTAAAAAAGCTAGAATTAAAGAAATAGTATTTATAGGAGATAAAAAGATAAAAGATAAAAAATTAATTGAAGTTATTGCTTCTGAGGAACATAAATTTTGGAAATTTATCTCTAAAAAAGTTTACTTAAATCAGTCATTAATTAATCTTGATAAAAGACTATTAGAAAATTATTATAGAAATCTTGGTTATTACAAAGTTAAAGTTTTAAATTCTTTTGCTGAATTAAATGAGGTTGATAGCTCCTTTAAACTAGTTTTTAATATTGATTCTGGGCAAAAGTACTTCTTTAATGAATTTTCGTTATCTCTACCAGATGATTACAATAATGCTGATTTTGCTAAAATCGAAAATATATTTTCAAAACTTAAAAATGAAAAATACTCACTTGATAGTATTGATTTGATATTAACTGAAATTGATAAGATTGCTTCTTTAAGATTATATGATTTTATTGATGCTCAAGTTACTGAAACTATACAAAATGGTAATAAAATAAATTTTGATTTCAAAATAGTTGATTCTCAAAAATTTTATGTTGAAAGAGTTAATATCTTAGGAAATTTTCAAACTATAGAAGAAGTTATAAGAAATAGATTAATAGTTGATGAAGGGGATCCCTTAAATGAGTTGTTATTTAATAAGTCTATAGATAACGTAAAAGCTTTAGGCATATTTAAGACTGTTGAGACAAATATAAAAGATGGATCAGATCCGAATTTAAAGATAATTGACCTTACAGTTGAAGAGAAACCAACTGGTGAAATATCCCTTGCTGCAGGTGTAGGTACTGCTGGCACAACATTAGGTGGAGGTATTGTTGAAAAGAATTTTCTTGGGAAAGGGATTAATTTAAAAACTAATTTAGAAGTTTCAGAGGAAACTATAAAAGGCCAATTTGTTTATTCAAAACCTAACTTTAATTATTCAGATAATACCTTATTTACATCACTTAAATCAACAACTACAGATAATTTGACAGATTTTGGATATAAAGTTTCAAATCTTGGTTTTTCAGTAGGGACAAGATTTGAACAATATGAAAACCTTTTTTTTAGTCCTGAACTAGATGTTTCTTTGGAAGATTTAGAAACAAATTCATCTGCTTCTAGCGGTCTAAAAAAACAAGAGGGTAATTATGAGGATTTTTACTTTAATTACGGTCTTGATTATGATTTACGTAACTCGTCTTTTAGGCCAAATTCTGGAAATAAAACCTCATTCTACCAAACTTTACCGATTGTCTCCACAAATAATGAAATTGCAAATACTTTTATCTTTACACAATACAAAACTTTGAGCAAAGCCTCAGACATGGTTGGTAAAGCAAGTGTATATTTTAAAGCAATTAACTCTATTGACGATTCTGACGTTAGAATTTCAAAAAGAGCAAACATCCCTTACAATCGATTAAGAGGTTTTGAAAAAGGGAAAGTTGGTCCGAAAGATAGTTCGGGATATATTGGAGGAAATTATGTTACTGCTTTAAATTTTTCAACTAATCTACCTACAATTTTGAGCACGGTAGAAAATATAGATTTTTCTTATTTTATTGATGTTGGAAATGTATGGGGTGTAGATTATGATGATTCTGTAAACGATTCAAATTCAATTAGAAGTTCAACGGGCATAGGACTAGATTGGTTAACACCAGTAGGACCACTAAGTTTTTCATTGAGCCAACCTTTAACTAAAAAATCAACAGATACAACTGAAACTTTCAGATTTAACCTCGGAACAACTTTCTAATTAATGAATAATAAAAACTATTTAATTTTTTTCGTTGTATTATTTTTTTCATTTAATTTTCAAGTAAAGGCAGAAGATAAGATTGCTTTTATCGATTTAGTTTATTTATACAATAATTCTAATGTAGGAAAAAAAATGAATAATGAAATAAATGATGGGAAAAAAAAGATTAATAAAGAATTTAAAGAATTCCAAAAAAAAATTGATAGTGAAAAAGAAACTTTATTAGCCCAAAAAAATGTAACCTCAGAAGAAGAATATAAAAAAAAAGTTTTTTTACTCGAAAAAAATATTCAAGAATATAATTTAATTATTTCTAATAAAAGAAATCAACTTGCTGAACTTAATAATAAAATCCGTATCAATTTTTCAAATGAACTTAGACCGATATTAGAAGAATATTCTAAAAGTAATTCAATTAGCATGATACTGAGAAAAGAGAACTTACTTATAGGAAAAAATAATCTTGATGTAACAAAAGAAATTTTGGAACTATTTAATAAAAAGGTTAAGAAAATATCTTTAGAATAATATGAATTTAAGTAAATCAGAAATAATAAATTTATTACCTCATAGAGAACCAATGCTTTTAATTGAAGAGTTAAAAGATATAAAAAAATTACACTCAGCGACGGCAGTTATGAATGTAAAAAAAAATGCTTTTTATGTTCAAGGACATTTTCCAAATCAACCAGTTATGCCAGGCGTGTTCATTGTTGAGGCATTTGGTCAAGCTGCTGCAGCATTAACCGCGCATGGAATTGATAAAAAAACATATGAAAATAAATTAGTTTTTTTAATGAGTGTAGAAAAAGCTAGATTTAGAAATCCAGTTATACCCGATTGCAAATTAGAGCTAAAAATTGAAGCTGTGAGATCACATGGAAGAGTATGGAAATACAAAGGTGAAGCCTTTGTAGAAGGAAAAAAAATGGCTGATGCATTATGGTCTGCTACAATAGTTGATAGAAAATAATTAGTAATATTTGTTGAGTAATAAAAAAATTATGTTTTGGTATGTATTCACTAATGCCAAATCATTTTTTTAAAAATACTGGTCCACATAATATTAATTATTTATTAACATCGATTAATTTAACTAATCAAAATTTTCCAGATGAACAAATAAATGATATTAAAGATCTTTCTTCGTCACAGAATAATGAAATAACTTTCTTTCATTCAAGCAAATATATTAATTTAGCGAAATTTACAAAGGCTTCGTATTGTTTAACTACAGAAAATCTCAAGTCAATCTTACCAAAATCATGTAAGCCAATAATATCAAATAAAGTTTTGCTTCACACAGCTCAAATAACAAAAATTTTTTATCCAGGATCAGTTACTGATAATTTTGATAATACAGTTGAATATATAACCAATACTGAACACAAAGATAAAGTTAAGTTTGGTAAAAATGTTTTGATTGGAAAGAATGTAAAAATTGGATCTAATTGTCTCATCGGTCATAATTCAATTTTAGAAAAAAATGTTTCTATTGGAGATAATTGTGTTATTGGATCTAACGTTATCGTAAGAAATTCACTAATTAAGAATAATGTGCATATTTTAGATGGTTGTGTAATTGGAAAAAAAGGTTTTGGCTTCTTTCCAGATAAAAATTCTAACTTTAGATATCCTCAAATTGGGATAGTGATGATTGAGGATAACGTTGAAATAGGCTGTGGTTCAACAATAGATAGAGGCTCGCTATCTAACACTATAATTGGAAAAAATACATATTTAGATAATCAAATTCACATAGCTCATAATGTTAAGATTGGTGAAAATTGTATCATCGCTGGTCAAGTAGGTTTTGCAGGCAGTTCTACTTTAGGTAACAACGTAATGATAGGTGGACAAGCTGGAGTCTCAGGTCATCTTAAAATTGGTAATAATGTTCAAATTGGTGGTGGAAGTGGTGTGATTAAAGATATACCAGATAATACAAAAGTTATGGGCTATCCGTCAAAAGATTTAAAAAAATTTATTAGAGAGAATAAATGATAAATAAAACTGCAATAGTTAACAAAAATGCAAAAGTTCACTCTAATGTAAGTATTGGCCCTTACACTGTAATAGGACCAGGTGTAGAAATTGAAGAAAACACTATCATTCAATCACATGTTAATATTTCTGGAAATGTTAAAATTGGTAAGGGAAATAAGATTTATCCTTTTGTTTCAATTAACGATCCACAAGATTTGAAATATAATGACGAGCAGACAACCTTAGTTATTGGAGATAATAATAAAATAAGAGAGTATGTAACTATTAATCCAGGAACAATAGGTGGAGGAGGAAAAACAACTATTGGTAATAATTGTTTATTTATGATTTCATCTCACATCGCTCATGACTGCCAAGTTGGGAACAACGTTATAATTGCAAATAATGTTCCTTTAGGAGGTCACGCAATTATTGAGGATAATGTTGTGATTGGTGGTAATTCTGCCGTTCAACAATTTACTAGAATTGGTAAAATGGCAATGATAGGCGGAATGACTGGAGTGTTACATGATGTAATACCATATGGGTTGTCTACTGGTAATAGAAATTCGTTACAAGGATTAAACTTAATAGGATTAAGAAGAGCTAAATTTGAAAACAAAGATATTTTAGGTTTAAGTGAAGCTTATAAGAAAATTTTTGCATCAAAAAATATTATAGAAAATATAAGTAAGTTAAATGGATCTTTTCAAGAAAATCCATTAGTAAAAAATGTAATTGACTTTATAGCAAAAGATAAAAAAAGATCTATTTGCACACCCTTTTCATAAGATGATTGGATTGATTTTTGGTGACACTGATTTTCCAAAAGAAATTCTTAAAATTATTAAAAAAAAGAAAATAAATTATTTGATAATTGATTTGTCTAAATCAAAGAAATTTAAAAAAAATAGTAAGTCATATTCGGTATCTATAGGTCAATTTGGTAAAATTATTAATATTCTTAAAGAAAATAAGTGTAAGAAAGTTTTATTTGCTGGAAAAGTAAACAAACCAAACTTTTCTAAATTAAAATTAGATTTAAAGGGAATTTATTATATTCCCAGAATTATTAAATCATCTAAACTTGGAGATGCAGCAATACTTAAAGAAATCATCAAGATACTTGCTCAAAACAATATAAAAACTCAAAACTCACTATTATTTAATCCTGAACTATCCTTGAAAAAAGGCAATTATTCAAAGATTAAACCAAATAAACAAGATCAATTAGATATTAAAAAAGCAATCAAAACTTTAAATAATTTAAGACAATATAATTTTAGCCAAGGGGTTGTAGTCAGAAACAAAAAAGTAGTTTCTATAGAAGGAAAAGATGGCACTAAAAAAATGCTTGAAAAAAGCAGAAGTAAAAAATTAAGAAATCATGGAGTTTTAGTTAAGTTTCCAAAAAAGAAACAAGACTTGAGGGTAGATCTTCCAACTATAGGATTGAAAACTATAAAACAAAGTAAGACTGCTGGACTGAAGGGTATTGTAGTTAAAAGCAAAAAACATGTTTTTTTGGATAAAGATAAATGTATTAAATTTGTTAATAAAAATAAGATGTTTATCTCAGTAAAATGAAAAAAATTTTTATATTAACTGGTGAACCTTCTGGAGATAAACTTGCCTCTAAAGTAATATCTAAACTCCAGAAAAATAATCCTAATATCGGCTATTTATGTGTTGGTGGAACATATTTAAATTCATTAGGAATAAAATCTATTTTTGACTTAAAAGAAATTACTTATATTGGTTTCACAAGTGTTTTATTAAATATTTTCCAAATAAATAATAAAATAAATAAAACTGTAGAGGAAATAATTAGATTTAATCCAGATATTTTATTTAGTGTAGATAGTCCTGATTTTACATTAAGAGTCGCTGAAAAAGTTAAAAAAATAAATAATGAGATCAAGACTATTCATTATGTAGCTCCACAAGTATGGGTATGGCGAGAGGGTAGAGTTAAAAAATTTAAAAAATTTTTAGATCATATTTTGTTATTATTTGATTTTGAAAAAAAATATTTTGATAAAGAAAATATTCCAAATACTTTTGTAGGTCATCCTTTATTAGAACAAGAAATAAAGAATAAAATAGATATATCTAATATTGTATCAAGTAATAAAAAGATTATCTCTCTTTTTTGTGGAAGTAGATCATCTGAAGTAAATCAAATTTTACCTATCCTAATAAATTTTATTAAAATGATGAATATAAAATTTGATAATATCATTTTTATTTTTCACGCAACTGACGAGAATAGGAATTTAATAAGTGAAAAAATAAAAAATACAAATGTTGAAAATGTTAAAGTTATTTCTGACGAAAATATTAAAAAACAAATACTAGATCAATCTATTTTTGCAGTTTCTAAATCTGGAACAGTTTCTCTTGAAATATGTAAAGCAAAAATTCCTTCTATAATTATTTATAAAATGAATTTTTTGAATTTTTTAATTGTCAAAATGTTGGTCAAAATAAAATTTGCTAACATTATTAATATTATTAATAATAAAGAAATAATTCCTGAGTTAATACAAAATAAATGTAACGCTAAAGAGATTTTTAATTCAGTTGTTTATTTCTTAAAAAATCCAGGGTTGATGAAAAAGCAAATTATTGAATGTGAGAAAACTTTAACCAAAATCAGATCAAAAACCTCATCCTCTGATGAAGCCTCGGCCGTACTATCCAAGTTTCTTATTGGTTAATCTTTTTGTTACCTCCACTTTACCAAGAGAAATAATTATATCATATATACCAGGTCCAAATTTTGAACCTGTTAAAGCTATTCTTAAAGGCTGACCAACCCCTTTAAAGTTAGTATTATTTGTCTCTATCAGTTCATTCACTATTGGTTCTAATGTTTCTTTGCTAAGTTTATTAACACTGCCAAATCGTTTATTGAAATCAGAAATTACTTTTTTGGCCTTATCATCAATTAACTTAATATCATCTTTATTAAAACTAACCTCATCAACCATTATATATTGACTATTATTAAATATATCTTCTAAGGTTTTAGCTTTATTTTTTAAGAAGGTAAGGGATTTTTTAATATTATCTTTTTTATCTGATTTAATTTCACTTTTATATAATTTGCAATATTCAGTAAGTTGTTCGAATAAATCATTTTCATCGATGTTCTTAATGTAATGTTCATTCATTGATAAAATTCTACTCATATCTAGTTTTGAGGGAGATTTACCAATCCCTTCGAGATTAAAATACTTAATACTTTCCTCTAAAGTGAATATTTCTTTATCTTTATAAGACCATCCTAACCTAAGAAGATAATTTCTTAAAGCATCTGGCATGATACCAATTTTGGAATAATCGTCTAATGTAGAAGCCCTATCTCTTTTCGACAATTTCTTTCCTTCTATTGTATGTATTAAAGGTATATGTGCAAAAGATGGTAATACCCATTTCATAGCTTGATAAATTTGCATTTGTTTGAAGGTATTAATTTTATGGTCATCACCTCTAATAATGTGCGTCATATTCATTTGATGATCGTCCACAGATGCAGATAAATTATAAGTTGGAGTTCCATCATTTCTTAAAATGATAAAATCTTCTATAGTATTATTATCTATTTCAACATCGCCTTGTACTAAATCTTTTAATACAGAGGTTCCATCTATTTTACTTTTAAATCTTATAACTGGTTTTATATCTTTAGGAGTATCAGCTTCTTTTTTGTCTCGCCATTTTCTATCATACACGTAAGGAATCTTTTTTTGTCTTGCTCTTTTTTTTTGTTCCTCTATTTCCTCACTTGAGCAATAACATCTATACGCATTTCCATTTTCAAGCAACTCGTTTACAATTTTTATATGATCTTCAATTTTTTTTGATTGAATATACTCTTCTGCATCATAATTGATACCAATCCATTTAAGAGATTTGATAATTTGACCTTTATATTCATCTTTTGATCTTTCTTTATCAGTATCTTCAATTCTTAAATAAAAATTGCCCTTTTGGTTTTTAGAATATAGCCAATTAAATAAAGCTGTTCTAACACCACCTATATGCAAAGGTCCAGTAGGAGATGGAGCAAATCTTGTTGCTACTTTTTTCATTGAAATTGTTTAGACTATTTTATTAGAAGTTTCTATATAAAGATACTAATACACCTTGAACTTTAACTCGATCTGGACCAAAAATTTTAGTTTCATAGTTTTTGTTAGCACTTTCTAATGCAACCACCTTACCTTTTTTTCTAATTCTTTTAAGCATAGCTTCATGCTCATCAATTAATGCAACAACTATTTTTCCATTATCAGCAGTGTCAGTCCGTTTGATAATAACAGTATCACCTTCATTAATACCGGCTTCAATCATGGAATCACCCTGGACCTTTAGACCAAAGTAATCACCATTTTTTTCCAAATTATTAGGTAAAGGTATTCTTGATACCTCATTTTGAATTGCTTCTACAGGTGTCCCTGCAGCTATTTTACCTAAAACTGGAACCTCAGTTTCATCTGACATTGGCTTTTCTAGATCTAGTCCACCTCTGATTACACTAGGTGAGAAACTATTGTAAATATCATTTGCAGAAGCTGTTTCTGGTAATTTTATTACTTCTAATGCTCTTGCCTTATGAGCAAGCCTTTTAATAAATCCTCTTTCCTCTAATGCGCTGATTAATCTATGTATTCCTGATTTGGACTTCAAATTTAGAGAATCTTTCATCTCCTCATAAGATGGAGATACACCTGAGCTTCTCAACTTCTTGTTGATAAATAATAGTAGGTTTTTTTGTTTTTTTGTTAGCATAAGAACAAATATCGTACAAATAGTGTTCTATAAAAGTTCTCCTAGATAAACAATAGTAAATAATTGGCTTAAAATAAAGATTATTTACTTAAAGAACTGAAAAAATAGAATTATTCTCTAGATTTTTTAAAAGTGATTCACCTATTAAAAAAGTTTTAATAGAGGTTCTCTTTGAGATTTCTAGCAATTCAACTTTAGTTTTTATTCCACTTTCAGAAATTAAAGGACCAGAATGATCGATTAACACATCATGAATATTGTAAGTTGTATTTGTTTCAGTTTTAAGAGTTTTAAGATTTCTATTATTTATTCCTATTAATGCTTTTTTATATTTTAATGCTCGTTTAGCCTCTTCAATCGTATGAACTTCAACAATCACAGACATATCAAGTTTTAACGCTTCATTATACAATTCATCAGCGAGGTCATCAGACACACCAGCTAATATTATTAATATAGCATCAGCCCCATAACTTTTTGCTAGCGGTATTTGAAATTTGTCTACAAAAAAATCTTTACAAAGAATTGGTAAATTAATCTTTTGTTTAATTTGACTTATATGAGTTAAATTACCTAAAAAGAAATCTTCTTCAGTTAAAACTGATAAACATGATACTTTAT
>CABXTU010000012.1 GCA_902515205.1 uncultured Pelagibacteraceae bacterium
TCTTTTAAAAAATCTAAATACCTTATTCTAGATGATAGTCCACCCCTTCGAAACTTTCCAAGAATTTCCTCTTTTTTCGTAGATATTCCTTTATATTTTTTTTTTACAATCATCCTGTAAAATAAATCATAGTCAGCAGAATATTTATATTGAGTGTTATAAAACCCTAATTTTAGTTGGGAGGATCTTCTAATAAAAAAACCTACAGAGTGAGTTGTATAAAAACCAAAAGTCCATTTTATTTTTTTTGGATGAAATCCATGCATTAGTTTATGTTTATGCACAGAACCAAATATAAAATCTATGTCTGGGTAAGAAGAAAAATATTTATTTACAGTATTTAATGCTTCAGGATAGTAAATATCATCAGAATTTAAAATACCAATTATATCTCCTTTAGATACATTGATGCCTTTGTTCATAGCATCATATAACCCGTGATCTTTTTCACTTTTCCAATAGTGAATTTTACTTGAATATTTTTTAATGATTGCCAACGTCCCATCATCAGATTTACCATCAATAATAATATGTTCAAAATTTTTATAAGTCTGATTTTGCAAACTAATAAAATTTTCCTCTAAAAATTTTTCTGAATTCTTTGTAACTGTGATAACAGATATTTTTAATTTTTTTTCCAAAGGATTAAATATATTTATTTATAATTTTATTATATTTGGACAGATTAGTTTTATAGTCAAATCTTTTTAAAAATTTTTGCGCTAATACAGCTTTATTTTTATATTTAGTTTTATTATTATTAAAATGCAAAATCTTTCTGTATAAATCTTTATAGCTGCCGGTTTTAAATAGGATACCTAATTTTCCGTTAAGTAATATTTCTTTTGGGCCAGATGGACAATCAGAAGAAATTATTGGAAGTTTTGCAGATTGAGCTTCAATAAGTGCATTCGGTAAACCCTCAAATTTTGAAGTCAAAATAAATAAATCTGAATAACTTAAGTATTGTTCTGCATCTTTTTTATATCCACATAAAAAAACTTTTTTTTTTAATTTATTTTCAATTATGAATTTTTGAAGGGTTTGAAAATTTTTACCTCTTCCAATAATTGCTAATTTAAAATTTATCTTATTTTTTTCTGATATCATTTTAGCAGTTTTTAATAGAGTAAGATGATCTTTTTGATCTGTAAGTCTTGCAATATTAATAATTTTGAGACCTTTAAAATTTTTAAAAAAATTGATTTTATTCTTTTTAATTTTTTTTTTTAAGATAGAATTTAAAATTACTGTTGAATTTAAATTAAAAATTTTTTTTAAATTTTTTTTAAACTCAAAACTATTGACAATAATTTCGTTACTAAGATTGTAAAAAAACTTAAAAAAAAACATTTTAAAAGTATTGTTTATATATTTCTCCGGCGATGTATTCAGTCTAATTATAATTTGCCAATTCATTAATTTTGATACGATTATAGAGAATATATTTGCTTGAAAAGAAATGATTAAAACATCTTTTTTTCTAAAATTTTTTACTAATAAAAATGAACTAATAATATTTTTAAAAAATCTACTTTTATGATACCAAAAACTAAATTTTGGATTGATAATTTTAATATTTTTTTTTTCAATTTGTTTTGTGAGCTTTGAAGAAGTGACTACATATATTTGTGGATAAATTTTTTTCAGGTAATTAATTATTATATAAAAATTCTTTTCCACTCCTCCAAATTCAACAGAAGGAATAAAGATAACAATTTTTTTATATTTTTTTTTTTTTGACTTCATTAATTTTATGAAAATTAATTGACTTCTTTATTTAAAATAAATTTTAATTGAAATAACATTAATCAAAGATAATTTTTTTTATACCACTTTATAGTTTTAAACAAACCCTCTATTAAAGAAACTTTTGATGACCAGCCTAATTGTTTTAATAACCTTATATCAACTACTTTTCTTTTTGTTCCATCTGGATAGTTTGTATTAAAATGTAATGTGACATTTTTATTTTCAATTTTACAAATCTTTTTTGCTACTTCTTTAATTGTATATTCTTTACCGCTTCCAACATTTATTAGAGCAGTTTTTTTTAGAATATTTATTAATCTTCTATCATTCATAATTTTTTTTTTTAAAATAAAAAAAATTGCACTTGATAAATCATCCACATACATTACTTCTCTTTTCGGTTTTCCAGTGCCCCATATTTCTATAAATGAGTTATCATTTAATTTTGAAATGATTATTTTCTTTATTAATGCAGGCAAAAAATGACTGTTTTGCAAGTCAAAATTATCATGTGGACCATATAGATTGCAGGGCATTAAAGTTAAATAGTTTCGATTAAATTGTTTGTTGTAGTACTCACATAATTTAACTCCAATGATTTTAGCTAAAGCATAAGCCTCATTTGTTTTTTCAAGGCTATCTGTTAAAAGATAGCCTTCTTTAATAGGTTGTTTAGAATTTTTTGGATATATACAAGAACTTCCTAAATTTATAAAATGTTTAACGTTATTTTCATGAGCACTCTTGATAAGATTAGTTTGAATTAAAATATTTTCATTTAAGAATTGAGTTGGAAAATTATAATTTGCCATTATTCCACCCACTTTACCTGCACAATTTATTATAATTTCTGGTTTTTTTTTTTTTAAAAAAGTATCAACTTTTTTAAAATTTTCTAAATCAAGTTTTTTTCTAGAAACTAAAATTAATTTTCCAAATTTCTTATTTTTAAAAAAATTTACCAAAGATTTTCCAACCATCCCGTTATGACCTGCTATAAATATTTTGTAATCTTTATTCATTGTCAAACTAAAAATTGTTTAAATAATTAATAATACTCATCATTCAACATTTTTTCTATTATTTTTTCAATTCTAAAAGTATTTTTCCATTTAATTTTTTTAATGCGAAAGAAGGATTTGCTTTATATTCACTCAAATCATCTTTTCTTATTAATTCTTTTTTATTAAAAACAATACTACTTTTATTTAATTTTAAATACTTCAAAACTATGTTTAAAAAATTTTCGATACTATAAGCTTTTCCAGATCCAATTACTAAATCTTCAATTTTTTTAAGCTGCAACATTTTCCAAATTGCAATGATGTAATCAGGAGCCCAACCTATATCTCTTTTTATTTTAATATTTCCAAGTTCAAGTTTGCCTCCATTTTTTTTTATTTTTTTTGTTTGTTCTATAATTTTTTTAAATACAAAATTATTTGAACGTAGAGGAGACTCGTGATTAAACAATATTCCAGTACAACAATTAACTCTATGATATTTCCTATAATATTTAATAAGCCAAAATCCAGCAGCTTTAGAAATTGCATATGGTGTCCGGGGCCCTATTTCAGAATTTTCATCAAATATATTCGGCTTTTTATTTTTAAAGATTTCAGATGATGATGCATAAAATATTTTTGTCTTTAATTTTTTAATCTTTACAAATTCTAAAATGGATACCAGATTATTTACATTGCTATCAAAAGTTTGTAATGGATTATTAATTGAGTTTAGTGGGGAAGTTTCTCCTGATAAATAATAAATTTCATCTATTTTTTTTATTTTTTTAAATAAATCTTTAATTGTTTTATGGTTAGTTTTTTTTATTCTAAGTATTGAAATTTTTTTTTTTATTTTAAGTTTAGAAAGTCTAATAAGGTTTTTTTTCGAAAGATTTCTTGTAATACCGATAACCTTATATTTTTTTCTAAGCAAAAAATCAGCTAAGTATGAGCCATCTTGTCCAGTTATACCAAATATTACCGCTAATTTATTATTCATCGATACCAAGTTATTTTATATATTTATATTTATTTTTATAAATAAATAAGTAACTAACACTATAAAATATGAAAATAAATTTAATAATTTTTATATCCGAGTTTAATCTTGGTGGAGCAGGAAACTCGATATTTAAACTATGTAAAAATCTACCTAAAGCGAAATTTAATATTACAGTAATTTGTTTAAAAAAGAGTTATTACAAATCTGATCTTTTAAAATATGGAATAAAAGTTATTGAAATTAATTCAAGCAAAACAGTTTTTGCAATGCCTAAAGTTAAGTATTTAGTAAAAAAATTAATAAAACCCAATCAAAAAAATATTTTTTTATCAAATATTTATTTTTCAAATATATTGTCAATATTTTTTTTAAGATCACTTAAAATAAAGATTATATTAGTTGAAAGAACACCATTTCAAGAGTTATTTATCTATTATGATTTTTTAGATTTTTTTAAAAAACAAATAATCAAAATTTTGATTGGTTTTACATTCAAAAAAGCAGATGCATGTATTGCTAATTCAAAATACATATCAAAAAGTTATAATAAATTTTATAATCTTAATTTTCAAACTATAAATCCTCCATCATTTAAAAAATTATTTCCATTTATTAAAAGGAAAAAAAATCAAGTTTGTTTTGGAGTTGTAAGTAGGCTAAGTAGAGAAAAAAAAATAGAAGATTTAATCAAAATATTACCAGAATTAGAAGGTAAACCTATCTTAAAAATTATTGGTGATGGGCCAGAAGGAAAAAAACTTAGACAATTAGCTAAAAATCTTAATTTAAAAGATAGAGTAATTTTTTATGGTCTATTTAATCCAAACAATATTTGGAAAGCTATAAAAAAATTTGATTACTTAATTAATACATCAGATTTTGAAGGATTCCCAAATAGTGTTGTCGAAGCTTTAAGTTCTGGGGTACCCGTGATTGCATCTCAAAGTTTCGGCGGAATTAATGATATAATTAAAAACAAAAAATTCGGTATCATTTATAATAAAAAAAGTGATTTGAAAAAAAATTTAGATAAAATTTTATTAAAAAAAATCACTTTTAAAATAAGCAAGAATGTTGTTTAT
This sequence comes from uncultured Pelagibacteraceae bacterium, assembly GCA_902515205.1. Lineage (GTDB taxonomy): Bacteria > Pseudomonadota > Alphaproteobacteria > Pelagibacterales > Pelagibacteraceae > Pelagibacter. The sequence goes on from CABXTU010000012.1 coordinate 4,845, forward strand.
AAACACTTAAATAATTTTAGTGAAAAAAAAAGTACTGAGAAATACCAAAAAATATTTATCGATGTTTAATTATAATAAATATTATCGAATCTACAAAAAAGAAAATTTGGTTGATTAAAAGATTGATATAGAGAGTAATAGATTAATTTATAATAATGAAAAAAATTCTTATCTTTACTGCAACATATAATGAAAAAAATAACATTCAAAAAGTTATCAAAAGAATAAAGAGAGAATGTAAAAAAGGTCATATATTAATAGTAGATGATAGTAGTCCTGATGGAACTGCAGATGAAATTAATAAAATCATTCAAGAAAATAAAAAAAATAAAATAAAATTGATAGTTCGAAAAAAAAAAAATGGTTTAGATACTGCTCATAAATTTGCATATAGTTACGCTGTAAAAAATAGATATGACTATTTAATTACGATGGATGCAGATTTATCTCACGATCCAGCTGAAATCCCAAATTTCCTAAAATACCTTAAAAACTATGATTTTGTTTTAGGATCTAGATACATGAAAGGTGGTAGAAATGAACTTCATTTTTTTAGATTTATTTTAAGTTTTTTTGGTAATAAATTTATTAAATTTATTTTAGATTTAAACTTTACGGAATTTACATCAGCGTACAGAGGATTTAACATAAAAAAAATGAGTAAATTCCACTTAAAAATGATTAACTCAAAAGGTTATAGTTTTTTCATGGAAACAATTTACCAAATAAATAAGTTTAAATATAGAACATATGAAATCCCAATTATTTTTGCCAATAGAAAACAAGGTAAATCAAAAATACCTAAAATAGAAATAATAAGAACGTTGTTTAATGTTTTAAGATTAAGTTTTAAGAAATAAGAAGAATTATTTTAAGCTGCAGGTAAACTTTTCTAAAGATCTTCCAAAAAAAAAGGCAAAATATAAGTATGCTGGTAAAAAATATCTAGTATTACCATGCCAAAAAGATAGTCCATAAAAATAAATAATTGATAAAAGTAAAATAGTTAGAAGTTGGTAGTTTTTTTCCAAAAAAAATATGTAAAAACCATAAAGACAGATACAATATATTATTAAAGTATAAATAATTCTAAAGGGAACTAATTGATCATGTTTCTTAGAAACATAATAAATTTCTCCTGATGCAAAATTATGATCAGAGTAGATGTGAAAGGGATTAAGCAAAACAATATGGGTTCCATTTTTAACCATTGTATATGTAAATTCTAGGGGGTATTTTTTTACATATTTAAGAGTTCTTGATCTTATTTCTTTATCAAATTTTAATTTATCTTTTTCATTTACAATATTTTTTCGATAATGCATATAATGATTCTTGTTATTTGGATCTTCCCTAAATTCTATTGAATTTACCATTAACCATTCTTTCATCGCTTTTGCTTCCTTGATTACAAATTCATTACCTGAATATCCTTTTATTCTGTTTATCACTTTTGGAACTAAATCTAAGTGAAAAGCTATATTATTATCATTTGCTAAAATATAAAAAACACCAGATCTTTTAAAATTATTGTAACCAACGAAAATTTGAGTAATTAAAAAACCAAATATTAAAAAAGATAAACTAATTATTTTGTTTCTGGGATTAAAGAAAGAGAAATAAATAATTACAGGAATAATATAAAAGATAGCATATTGTTTCTGTAAACTTAAAACCCCTATAAAAAAACCTGTAAGAAAAAATAATAGGTTATTTTTTTTTTTACTTAAAATTAATCCAATTATAATAATTTGGAATGAAAAAAAGAAAGACTCACTCCAAAATGTTGCATGATATTGAAATATTGTGGGCTCTAAACATAAAAAAAAAATAATAAAATTAAGAGTTATCTTATTAAAGTAAGATTTAGTGAGTATATAAAAAATTAATATACTAAAAAAATAAACTAAACACTGTATGTACAAATAAGGCTTGAATACTCCGGTATTAATTTCTTTGGTTTCAAAATTTTTATATAATTCAATATCAAATACCTTAAATATTAAAGCTGCTATTCTTGGAGGTAAATATTTAGTAAAATTTTCTCTTCCTGTTTCAAAAAAATCTATTCCTCGATCAAGATCTTTTCTAATTTCATCTCCATGACTTAAGTATCTGAGGGCATCTGACTTTATCATTTGATGATAACTTCCATTTTCATCAAAAATAATTTTGTCATAATTTTTTAAATTATGATTTAAAAACATTATTGATAAGATTAATGAAAAAAGAATTAAGATAGAGGAAAATGATTTTTTTTTGTTTATTAAATAATTCATTTATGAAATTTTATTTAAAATTAAATATCATAATTTAAAGATTGCGATAAATATCATAAGTTTTCTGAGAGCATTTTTTCCAACTATACTCTTTAGAAATACTTAAAGCTAAATCAATTTTTAATTTTAAATTTGTATCTGAATATAATAAATATTTCAATTTATCTGAAAGGTCATCTGGATCATTATTTTTAAAATAATTTACTCCATTTTTACAAATTTCTTGGAAAATACTTATATCACTTGCTAGCACAGGGCAGCCCATGGCCATTGCTTCTAATAAAGGAATTCCAAATCCCTCATATTGAGATGGAAAAACAAATAATTTTGCATTTTTATATAAGTAAGACAGTAGAGTATCGTCTCCTGAAAAATAGCATATTCTATTTTTAATATTTAGATCATTAAAATTTTTTACTTCTTTTTTAGAAAACTTTTCTCCTCCAAAACAGACAATATTATAATCATTTTTGATATTTTGATTTAAACAATAAGCTTTAAGTAATAATTTAAAATTTTTATATTTATACCTAGAACCAACAAATAAAATAAAATTTTTTGGAATATTTAATTGATCAGTTTTTAATGATGAATAATTCTTTATAATATGATTATATCCTAAGTGAGTCACAAAAATTTTTTTTTCATCAACTTTATAAAACTCTATAAGGTCCTTTTTAGTACTTTCAGAAATAGATATAATTGCATCTGAGCCTTGAATTATTTTTTTTTTAAGTTCCAAGTTTTTATTATTATATAGTTGACTAAACTTTTCATGTATCAAATCATAGACAGTAATTATTTTTTTTTTATTCTTATATTCTAAAATATTTTTAGAGTAGTATGTGTCATGCACTATATCATAGTTAGAATTGCTAATTTGAAAGTAAGAAATATTATCAACTAGATTTTTAAATAAATCATGTACTGGATATCTTGATAAGTAAAAACCTTTTCTTATATCTTGTGGTAGATCTAATAAGTAATTATTTTTAAAGATAGGGGAATAAACTTTTATATTCTTTTTATCTTTAATAAATTCATTTATTATAGAACAAAAATATCTTGATATACCTCCATATTTTTGTAAAAAAAAAATACCACCACTATAAGCAATTTTCATTAATTTAAATTATAAATTTTTTTTATCTTTTTTAATTTGTTGTCATTTAAATTTACTAATTCACACTCTGAGATTTCATTCAATTTATTTTTGCCACTTAAATAGCTTAGTTGTCCATCTATATTTCTACTTTCTTTAATATTTGAGTTTGTAAAAAAAGTTAAATCATTGGTCTTGGGTATATCTAAATTTATTTTATTTATTTCTGATTTTAAAATAAAAAAAGCATTTACTTTAGATCTTGTAGAGCCCAAAAAAATAAATCCCTTTTTTTCAAGTAAGCTAATCATTGCTTTTAAAGAGGCTCCAAAACACAAATTTGAATGATGATAACTTGATCTATCAAAATCATTTATATTTGGAACAGTCACTTCCAAATCTGGTCCAAAAACAGAATTATATTCAACAATAACAATTTTACTAAAGTTTTGAGGTAATTTTTCTAATATCCAATAATCTACTCCATCTATATCAAGACTAAAGATATCTACTTCAGAACTGAAACCTTCTTTGTTAAGAATTTGATTAATATTTTCAGAATTAATTTTCTTTTTTAAAATCTTAAGATCTCCCTTCCACAAACTTATATTTTTTGAAACTTTTTTTTTAAAGTCATCAATACAATCTACAATTAGACCTTTGGGTTGAACTGTTTCATATAAAAACCTAGTGTTACATTCAGAATAATCTCCCACCCCAATCTCAACAAATTTTAGAGATGTAATTTCTAGAGATTTTACAAGATAATCAATTATACCATCTTCACCAAATTGAGAATAAATTTTGTAGTCTAAATCGTTTATATTTTTGATATTTTTATAATTATTTCTCATATTTAATATATGAGAGTTTCCAATCATTAAAAATTTTTTTTCTAGGTATTTACCAAAAAAAAATCTTTTAAGTTTATAAAATAATTCAATAATATTATTCACTTCGAGATCTTTTTTTATGAATAAATGCTATCGAACCATGTGGATGTTCAGATCTATAAGAATTTATTTTTGAAATGTTCTTCATAAGATATTCTTGATCGTTTTTTGTAAGTATACGACAATCAAAATATTTTTTATTTCTAATAAAATCAAATACGTTTTCTGTGGTATTAAAGCCGTATACCATGGGTTTTCTGTGATATTTTTTATTAAAATCTGTAATTACTTCAATCGTCAAATCTGTTGAATTAAAATCCTCCAGAACATATGTGCCTTCATTCTTAAGACCAGGAAGGAAATTCCTCAAATTTAGCATATGTCCTTCATAAGTATGCAAAGAGTCATCTATAATAATATCAAATTCATTATTTTTTTCTAAAAATTTTTTAACTTTTTTATGATCTAAAATATCAATTGTTTGATAAATTATTCTTTTACTTGAGTAGAATAAATAGTTAGGATTTTTAATATCAACTCCATACAACTGTGCATTAGGAAAATAATGATAAAAACTTGCAGTAGAGTGACCATTCGCAACACCAATTTCTAAAATTTTCAAATCATTTAATCTAATACTTTCAAAATATTTTATATAAAAAGGAGTATAATTTGCACCTAGGGGATAATCGAAATTATGAATATCTTTTCTACAAACCCAATCAAAATAATTTTCATATTTAAAATCTGGATTTGTTTTTTTCAAATAATCATAAGTTTTTTTTCCATCTAGAAAACCTTTGTCTGTTCCAAATGTTAGACAAATATCATCCAAACTCAGATTTTCATCTAATCTTAATTTATCAAGATCGATTTTATTTTTGTCAAGAAAATGGTTAACTAATTTTGATAAGGTGCTAATCAATCCATATTTTTTGAGTCTAAAAAAAAAACGACTAGTTAAATATGATAAGCTCATTTTTTTTATTTTATACTGAGGTTTAATAAAATTTTGATGTTTATATTGAAAATATTATAAATAATAATTGGATTAAATCAACTTTACTATTTTCAACTATTTTGATAAATATAATTCTGAATCAAGATGAAATTTAGACTAAATAAACAAGCGTTTTCAAGAGATGGATATTGTGTAGTAAAAAATTTATTAAATGAAAACGAAGTAGCCTATTATGATAATAAAATAAAAAAATTAGCCAATGGAGAACAGTTTAACCTGGGTGGAATATATAATGCAAAAGAAATATCTGATATAGTTGCTAATAAAAAACTTTTAACAGTATTAAAAGAGCTTCTAGGGCCAGAAATATTTTTTTTACATGACTCAACAATCATGCACAAAACTGAACCAAAAAATATTGAAAATTGGCATAGAGATAATCCATGTAGAAGATTTGGTATTGGACCTGATTGGGATAAAAATTTACCATATGATGTTTTAAGAGTTGGTATATATCTTCAACCTTATGATGAGGCTAAATCTTGTATAAATGTTATTCCTGGATCACACAAAAAACGTTATACTTTTAGAGAAATCTTAAGATTTTTTCATAAAAAATGTTTTTCAAAATTTAATGAGAAATCTAAATTAGGTTTTCTAAAAAGATTTTTTACATCATTAATTGGAAAAAATATTGTGACCGATCGAGGGGATTGTGTTATTTTTAATGCTAATCTGTGGCACACTCCAACTGAAACTTCGGGATGGAAGAGAGCAATTCATTTCTCATATGGTAGAAACAATAAACATTCAAAACATTTTGTTAATTATTACTTAAAACATAGAACAGATATAACAAAAGATGGACATATAATTGATGATGATTTTATAAAACTTTTACAAAAAGAAAAAATATATTATCCTCTTCCAAAGGAAAAAATTGAGATACCAGGAGTAAATAGAGAACCACCAAAAAACTATATCAATTAATCTCAATTAAATATTACTCAAAATGTTTGAATGATCCTCTCTAGCAATTTCTAATTTACTATTGTTTATTTTTTTCATTTGCATATCTACCATTAAAGTAGATCTAAATCCGATATCTATATTTAATTTTTCTAATATTTTAAGGGTAAATTTATTATAAGAACCACATGGATGAGCCATAGAATTTATTTTTTTTGAAATAATTTTTTCTAAAATTTTTTTATTTTTTGAATACTCATTAATTTGTTTATTTCGAGGTTCTAGTCTCATAAGTGTGGGGTGGCTATGAGAATGAAGTCCAACATTATGGTTTAAGTTAGAAAGCCTTTTTAGATCTTTTGTATTCATATAAATTTCATTCTGTTTTTTTTTATAATCAAATTTTTTGTTTTTAAAAAGTTTAAACATAGTCTTTTTATATTTGTCATCATCGATTAAGTATTCTCTTGAAATCCTAAATCGTATGTCAGAATAACTATAAAATGGAAACTTTTTTTTCCAGTGGTCAATTATTTTTGATTTTTTTTTAAAGAAAAGATCTAAGTTTTTTATTTGTAAAGTTTCAAAAAAGTTATCATAAAAACTTTCAATATTTTCATAATATAAGTGCCTGAAAGCTCTATAAAGCTCTAAGTAATCTGGCTTACTCGATAAATTTATCGTATTAGGAAAAAAAAAGGCTTTTAATTTTAAATCCTCTAATACAGGTACGGCTATATCAAATTGACATTTTAATCCATCATCGAAAGTTAAACATAAATGGTTTTTTTTTAATTCATCTTTTTTATATCTTTCAATAAATTCCTCTGGATCTAAAATATTTTTTTTACCAAAGTATTTGATTAATGAATAAAGACGATCTCTATCTATAGATCCTTGACCCTTATAGTGTTTTTTTTGATCATGAAAATGATGGAACATGATTCCATAAAAAAAGTTTTTTTTTCTTTTTGATCTCATCTATTTAAATACTGCTTTTTTTAAACTCCAATTTTTTGCGAATCTGAAATCGTTTCCTTTTTTTTCCCATAAATGATCTGGTCTAAATTTGTCAACTATTTCAAAAAATTCATCCTCTTTTAATTTTGTATATTCTAAATAATCATTAAAATATTTTTTAGGAAATTCACCATCATATTTTTTTACAAGTGCAACTGCTTCATCTCTATTTATATATTTATGTCTACATTCCTGTGCCGCCTCATCAGTTGCCCTACCGACACCAAATTTTATATACGCACACCAGTAATGAAGACCATCTACTTTATCATCTAAACTTACATATTTTGAAAAAGTTCCCTCAGTTCTTTCATTAGAAGTTTTAAATTTTGTAATTTTCGTTGCTAAATAAAAATTTTCTTGTGGTTGAATATTTTCAAATTCCCCAAGAAATAAAACTCTGATACCCTCCTTTTTAACAAAATTTTCCTCTAAAGGTAAAAAAAATTCTAATTCTTGCTCTAAAATTTTGTGTTTTTTAATGACTTCTTCAACATCTAATCCTGAAATTAAAACTTTTTCATTTTTTTTCTTTGTAAAATATTTTGGTGTATATTCTATCATGTCATCTATTTCTTTCTCACCTCCCCATTCAGCAAAAGACTCACCAATAAATATAAGAGGGATTTTAAATAATTTTGCTATGTGAGACGCATAATGCCTTTGGCCAAATACAAATGGCTGAAATGGATGAAGCAAATTTTCAAAAGCAAGTCTTGATAATTTTCCATAAGTGTAACCACTGGGTGAATATAAAATATTATTAACATTTCCATACATTGGCCAATTATGAAAATTTTTCATACCTATTTCTGTATACATTATAGGAGCAAAAGTAACTGTAAGTGGATTCATTTTATATTTTTTTTTAAGTATCTCAGCCTGAAAAACTGAGTCTTTCCCACCAGATCCTGGAACAATACAGTCGTAAGATCCATTCCTTGATCTATATTTTTCCAAAATCTTATTTAATTTGGCCTCTCTTTTATTCCAATCTATATTTTTATCTTTTTTACTTTGAAATTTTTTTTCAACCTCTAAACATGCAGAACAAACCCCATTTTCAAAACGCAAAAATTCCTTTGCTGAATGTAAAAAATCATCTTTTTTAATATCACTTGGACATGGTTTTTGATTAGAAGTAACACAGGTTTTACAGAATTTGACTTCTTTAGGCTGTAATTCAATATCAAACATTTGATTCTTCTAATAAACTTTTAACTAGATGTAAACCATTTGAAGAGCTTTTTTCCGGATGGAACTGAAGACCAATTAAGTTTTCTTTTTTAACAGAAGATATAACTTTATAATCTCCAAGATTAAGACTAGACTCGATATAAATCTCTTTTTTTGGGAAACAAGAAAATCCATTATTAAAAAAAAAAGTTTTATTATTCAATTCATTGATATCTGATTGAACTTGATACCATCCCAGTAATGGTAATCTACAATTTAAGCTTTTAATTTTTCCAACACTTCCTTCAATAAAATTTAATCCTTGTTTTCCTAAATTTTCTTCACTTTTTTCGAATAAAATTTGCATTCCTAAACATATTCCAATTATTAAAGTGCCATTTCTATAAATTTTAGATAATAAAAGATCTAATTTATTTCTTTTTAAACTTTCAATTCCTGAATTGAAGCTTCCATTTCCAGGCAGAACTACTAATTTTGTATTAATTTTAAAATCATTATCATCATTTAAAATATAAGTTTTTCCAAATAATGAAAAAAAATCTTTAACACTTTTAATGTTATTTATTCCTAAATCTATAATTCCAATATTCATATATTATTTATGTTATGGCCTTTAGCAATCAAATGAGATTTAAGTTTACTTATTTTTAATTGATCATCATGAAGTGCAGCTGCAATATTAACACCTGAAAAGTTATAATTCAATAAAAGTTCATCAATATCTTTCTCACTATTCAGGCCTCCCCCATAAACAATCGGAAAGTTGTAATTAAATTTTTTAATCTCATTAATCAGATTTCTATCAAAGCCATTACATGAACCATCATTATCTATTGAAGTTATCATTACTTCCCCAATATTGAATTTATCTAAAATTTCGAGCCAATCTTTAAGTTGGAAATTAGAATTATCTCGTCCATGATTCATCATACAATAAAAATAACCATCAATATTTCTCACCTCTATTGAAATAGTTAAAAATTGATTTCCAAAAATATTGTTAATTTTTCCAATAAAATCTGGATTATTAATAGCTTTGGTATTTACAGAAATTCTATCTGCTCCAGATTTTAATAAATTTTTGATGTCATTTATATCTTTTATGCCACCACCTACTGTAATTGGTATAAATATATTTTTTGATATTTCATTAACCACCTCAAATAAATTATCACGGCTGTATAAAGATGCTACAATATCTTGTATATAAATTTGATCTGCACCGTCTGCATAATATTTTTTTGCAAATTCAATAGGATTTCCTAACTTGGCTAATCCTTCAAATTGCAAACCTTTAATTAAAAATTCATTTTTTATTTCTAATTTTGGTATAATTCTTATTTTTTCAAATTTACTCATTTAAATCCGAATTTATTAAATTTACTTTTTTATCTTTTAAAGAAAAAATTTGATCACAACTAATTAGTGTATTTTTTCGATGACTTACAATTATAATTGTCTTTTCTTTTTTAATTTTATTTAAATCAGAAATAATTTTATTTTCATTCTCTACATCAAGTGAGCTAGTGCCCTCATCTAAAATTAGTATTTCTGGGTCCAAATATAAAGCTCTAGCTATTGCTATTCTTTGCTTTTGCCCTCCAGATATTTTAGAACCAAGATTTCCTATTAATGTGTTTTCTTTGTTTTCAAGTGAATTAACAAAAGTTTTAATTTGTGCCATTTCTAAACATTTTTGAAATTTTTCTTCATCAACTTGATTTTCATTAATTCCAAAACAAATATTAGTTTTGATCGAATCATCAAATAAGTAAATATCTTGAGATATAAAACCAATTTTTTTGTGCCAGTTTTGAATATCTAGGTTAATGTTTGTCTGATCAACTAAGATTTCCCCACTTGATGGCTTAAGCAATCCCAAAATTAAATTTAATAGTGTTGATTTTCCTTCTCCTGATTGGCCTATAATCCCTGTGACACTTCCTTTTTCTATCTTAAGAGATATATTATCCAAAATTTTTTTACTTCCAAATTTGAAACTTAAATTTTTTATTTCTAAAAAATTATTAAATTCTAACTTTGTAGTACTCACGCTATTTTGAGTTAATAAAAGATTTTCATTTCTTATATTCATATCTTTTAAAATGTTAAAGACATTTTTAAATTTTGGTTTTGTAAACCGTATCATGCCCATTGAAGATGAAATTTGATTAAATGCAGGAATGAACCTAGCCCCACTAGCTACCAATAATGATATAATTGGAAATATTGTATTTTGTGGTTTATCTAACAATATTAAAAATACTGTAAAAATTATGATCATTATAATAGCCATCATTTCGTATACAATTCTTGGCAATTGACTCACAAAACTAGTTATTAAATTTATTTTTTCTAATATTGTTACATTTTCATTAAATTTTTTTATAAAGTAGTCACTCTTATTAAATATCTTAATTTCTTTTATTGAATTAAAAGTTTGATTTAACAATTTAAATTTTAATGAATTTGTTTTCATCTCAATTTTTGATCTTTCAGATAAAAGTCTTTTATAAAAAAAATAAAAGATAAAAGCTACTAAAGAGAAGATTACAAAAGTAGAACTGTAAACCAAAGGGTCAATAGATATTAAAACTATGAGCATTATCAAAACTAACAACACTTCTCTATAAAGTCTTATTTTAGCTAATATATACATAAATGAGTCACCAATATCTGAGTGAACAGTCCTTAAAACATAAGATGGATTTGTGTTTACAAAGAATGAATAAGGTAAATTTAAATAATTAATAAATACTTTTTTTGAAATTTTTTCTCTTAAAACTCTCATGACCTTTAATTCATAATATTTTATCAAAACTATTGATAAATTTTTTAAGAAAAAAATGAAAACAAATAAAATGCCTGAAAGAATTATCCAATTTTTTTTTTCAAATTCAATTGAAGATACTCCAAATATTTCAAGTCTATCTTTTATGTTCAAAATTGAATTTTCTGGATCTACCAAAATATATGCTAAAACTGGCACCGATCCAATACCAAGCATCTCAAAAAAAACAACAAAAATTGAGCTAAAAAATAAAAAATAAATTTTAGGCATTTCCTTTTTTGAAATTAAAGCCTCGTATTTTTTTAAATTCATTTTATTTTATATTCCTCATCTCTACCCCATGGTTTCTTAAATAAGTTCTTGCTTGTATTGGGCAATTATCTCCAAAGTGAAAAATACTTGCACAAGCTGCACCAGATACATCAGTTTTTTTAAAAAGCTCTACTAAATGTTGAAAGTTTCCTGCTCCACCACATGATATTATGGGAATATCAAGGTTGCTTGAAATTTCTTTTGAAAGGTTTAGATCATAACCCTGCATCATTCCATCTCTATCAATACAGTTAAGCATTATCTCACCAACATTTAATGATCTTAATTTTTTTGATAATTCAACTGGATGTATGTCTGTTGCTCTTGTTCCACATTTTGTCCAAACAAAATTTTTTTTTTTATCTTTATTAAATTTGTAGTCAATACCAGCTACAATTGCTTGTGAACCAAAAACTTTAACTGCTTCATCAATAAACTCTGGGTTTTCACAAGCTGATGATGTTATGAGCACCTTGTCTGCACCAGAAATTAATAGCTCTCTAATATCTTCTATGGTTTTTATTCCACCGCCAACTGTAAAAGGCATAAATGAATATTTTGCTACTTTTTTAATTGTTTCAATAAGTGCTTGCCTTGATCCTAGCGTAGCCTCAATATCAATAAACATTAGTTCATCAGCATATTGAGAAGTATAAATTTTTACAGTTGAAGAAGGATTTCCAGTATCAATATAATCTTGAAATTGTTTACCTTTTACCATTCTATCATTTTTTAAAAGTAGAACAGGGATTATTCTTCTCTTAAGCATCAGATAGTCCAATTTCCAAAATTTTTTAAGACTGTAAGTCCAGATGGAATACTTTTTTCAGGATGAAATTGTGTTCCAACTACATTTTCTTTAGCTACACATGCCGTAAAGCTTTTCCCATATTCAAAATTTGCAACTAAATGATCATTATTGTCAGGTATACATGAATAGGAGTGAATAAAATAAAAATCTATATTTTTTTTAACTCCTTTAAATATGATATGTTCTTTAAAATTGCTCAATGAGTTCCATCCAACATGAGGAATTTTATATCCATGTTGCACATCCATCTTTTTTACTTTCCCGGGAATTATATCTAAGCCATCAGAAGTGCCTTCTTCTTCACCTTTTGAGAAGAGAAGTTGCATGCCTAAACATATACCTAAAAAAGGTTTTCCTGACTGTATGAACTTTTTAATATTTAAGCTCCAATCATCTTTATTTAGGTTATCCATTCCTTTTTTAAAAGATCCAACTCCTGGTAATATAATTTTAGAGTATTTATTTATTTTTTTAGGACTAGCGAATATTTCAGCTTCAAAATTTGTTTTTTTTAAAGCATTTAAAACTGAGTACAAATTTCCTAATCCATAATCTATAATTCCTATCATTCTTTATTTTTATTGTTTTCTCTATACCACTGTTCAAAATCCCAAGTCTTTTTAGCAATCTCATTAGTTTTATAATTAGGCTTGTTTGGAGGTATAATACTTTTATCTACAATTTGATTAAATTCTTCCTCAGTAAGTCCTACATATTCTAAGAAAACTTCTAATGATGGAGGTTTACTTCCATCAAATTTTTCATTTATAATTTTAGCCTCATCTGGTGTCATCCTTTTATGTCTTACATTTAAAGCATTAATTTGTGAAACTCTGCTATAGCCTCTTTTCAAAAACTTGATGTAATCTCTTGTACCCTGCATAAAGCACTCTATTTTTTCTCCATGAGGATTAATTTCATCTGGAACTCCTTCTAATTCATCCACTTTCCATCCAAGCTCTTTTTTAATAATTTCAGTATTTTTGTGATGATCCCAAGGGATAAAAGTTCCAAGGGTAACGGGATTATATTCTAGTTTTTCTAGTTCTTCTATATCGGGAAAAGTATAAGGTGTTAAATCTCTTATATCGACTGGGTCTACATCACTATTTATCATACCATGCATATCTTCAGCGGTAATACCTAAGGTTCTAATCATATTAAATCTTTCTTCATTCTCATAATCATATCCATCCTTAGTGTAATCATAATATGTGTTAAACTCTGCTTGGGGTTCACCGTAAAATATTAATGGTACTTTATGCATCAAAGCAATTCTAATTGGATATGAATATATTCCTGTGTGGCAATGCCAACAAAAATCAGTTTTTCTCTTAAAAGCCTCGAGCATAACTTTTTTCACTATTTTCCAATTTGGTGTGAAATCAATTAAATCTACTCCAAGCTTTTTTATGACAGAATTAACATTATCTTGAACAGTTTTTCTAATAAAACCATGATTAAATCTAACCAGTAAAGGTTTGATATTGTATTCTTTTACTAAATAATTAACTTGAAAAACGCTATCCTTTCCACCTGAAAAAGGGATAATACAATCATAAGCATGTTTATTTCTATTTTCTTCAATTAATTTATCAAGCTTCAATTTTCGCTTAGCCCAATCTATTTCTTCATTTTTATGCCTTACTCCCTCGCAAATATTACAAATTCCTTTTTCATCAAATTCAATAGTTTCATAAGTCTCTGGCAGCTGACATTTGGTACACTTAACTAATTTATTTTTACTCATATTTAAAATTTATGTTTTGCCAAATAAGCACTACTTGGCAAATTTATTATTCTTCCTTCTAAATCTTCAGTTATATTTAAATTCATTTTTGGGCAAGATTTAAGATGTTTTAACTTATGCAAAGGTTTCCATACTGGTCTTACTGAAAATCCTTTTTTATTCATTATTTTAATCAGTTTATCTCTATTTTTTAACGAACTTTTTTTTAACAGTAATGTTTGTAGCCAATAATTACTTTTAGAAAATTTCGGCTCCTTAAATATTTCGAAATTTTTACTTCCTACAAAATTTTTTAAATAAATATAAAATAGTTTTCTTTTTAATTTAACGTAATTTTTAAGCTTTTTTAATTGACTACATCCTAAGGCTGCATTTATTCCAGCTAATCTATAATTAAAACCAATGTCAGAATATTCATATCTCCATTTATGTGGAATCTTTGCGGTAGTAGTTAAAAACTTTAATTTTTTCGCAATACTTTTATTATTAGTTAATATTGCTCCACCACTGCCTGTTGTAATAATTTTGTTTCCATTAAAACTTAGAACTCCAATAGTACCGAATGTACCTAGGTGTTTTTTTTTATAAAAACTGCCTAAAGCTTCAGCAGCATCTTCAATCATCGGAATATTAAATTCAAATAATATTTTTTTTATAGAGTCTGTTTTAGATGAATGACCAAATAAATGAAGTAAAATAAAGCATGAGATTCTTCGTTTTGTTTTTTTGTTATATGCATGACCTTTTCTAAATGAAATAATTTTTTTTAAATATTCTTTAAGTTTTTTTGGATCTACACTCATAGTTTCCTTTTCAACTTCTACAAAATGGGGAATAGCGCCACAATAATTTGCTGCATTTGCTGAAGCGACAAAATTTAAAGATGGCATAAGTACCTCATCATTAAATCTTACTCCAAGAACTTTTAATGAAACATGTATTGCCGACGTACCATTAACTATTGCAACAACATACTTTGATTTAGTATATTTTCTCAATTTATCTTCAAATTCATTTACATAATTTCCAACAGTTGATACAAAATTTCTCTCTAAGCATTTTTTTACGCTATTCCAATCATCTTTATCAATATTTGGTTCATGTAAATATACTTCACTTTTTTTATGGGAATTAAAGTTACCTATAGATTTTACTATATTATTTAAAAGCTCTTTTTCCATTTAATTAAATTTAACTTTCATTTTTTATAAATGTATAAATCATTCATCCGGTAAGCCTTTTAAAAGTGGAGTGTTTAATTTCTCCCTTTAATGGAAACTTACCAATGTCTAAACAATTATGAATTTTACCAAAAACGATATTAGTTGCTTCTAAATATTTATTTATTACTGGGATGCTATAAGCATAACTAGTGGCAACTTGGGCGCCTGCAAGAAATCCTTTTTTTAACATCTCTTGAGTAAAAAAAGTCATTATTTCCTGATTGTTTGGATAATCAAACCTTAAATATGGAATGCAATCTTGTCCACTAATTCCTATTTTAATTCCATTTTTTTTTGCAATTTCTTTCCAGCCTTTTTTTATCATTTTTCCATAAATTGATATTTTTTTATTAATCTTTAATTGTTTTAATTTTTTTAAAGTTGTGTTTGCTGCAATAAATCCCAATCTGTCTGTCCACATTGTTGAACTAATAAATGTTTCTTGAGCTACCTGCATTATTTTTTTTCTGCCTATGATTGCTGATATTGGGTATCCGTTTCCAATTGACTTTCCAAATATAGCTAAATCAGGATTAACTTTTAGTTTTAAATGCAACCCACCATAATTATCTTTAAAACCAGAAGTAATTTCATCAAAAATAAGTAAAGCATTATTTTTTTTTGCAATCAATTTAACTTTTCTTAAAAAGTTACCAGAAGGTTTTACTCCTCTCATGGGTTCCATTATTATTATTCCAATATTATTATTTTTTTTTTTAAAGATTTTTTTTAATGAATTAATATCATTATAAAGAAATGGTTTAATCGAATTTTTAAATGTGTTGGACACCCCTTTTGTTTTAAGACCCGGAAGTAATTGCTTATCTAGATTTTTTGAATTTGACATATTTGTTGCCAAATACCAATCATGCCATCCATGATAACCACAAAATGCAATATTATTTTTATTTGTAAAAGCTCTAGCAATTCTTATAGCAACCATACATGCTTCACCTCCAGATTTACAAAATTTTGCCATTCCAGACCATTTATGAATATTGAGTAATTCTTTTGCTAAATCTACCTCCTCTGTTGCATTTAATGTACACATCGAACCGGTTCGAAGGCCACGAATCAATGATTTGTTAATATCATCATTTGAATATCCCAATACACAAGCTGTTACTCCCATTCCAGCAAAATCATAATAAACTTTATTATTTAAATCCCAAACCTTACAACCTTTAGCTTTTTTGTAATAATTGGGCCAATAACCTGGCAGAAACAACTCACTTCTTTTTGATAATAATTGATTTCCCCCTGGAATTATTTTTTTTGCCTTACTTAATAATTTTTGTCCCTTATTCATATTTTTCCATTATTTTTCTATTATATACTCACCTAATACCAAAATATCTAAACCACATGTATAAAAAGTGCGTATTGCATCTGATGGATTTTCTACAATTGGTTCTCCGTTTAAATTAAAAGATGTATTAACTAATATAGGAACTTTCGTTAATTTATAAAATTCCTTAATCAATTTATAAAATTTTGGATTATAATTTTCAAAAACAGTTTGAACCCTTGCGGTTCCATCTACATGAGTTACTGCTGGAATTTTTTTTCTCCAATTATCTTTCACCATTATTGCTTTCTCCATATATTCAATTTTATTATCTTTTTTAATATCAAAAATTTCGTGTGCTTTTTCACCTAACACTGCTGGAGCAAATGGTCTAAAGCTTTCCCTATATTTTACTGCTTTGTTAATAATATTCTTCATATTTTTATTTCTAGGATCGGCAAGTATAGATCTATTACCAAGAGCTCTATGTGTAAATTCCATTCTATCTTGAAACCATCCTACTAAATAACCCTTTGAAATCATTTGTGCCACATAAGACGATATTTTTTTAATTTTTTTAAATTTTAATCCATATTTTTTTAATAAATTTTCAATTTCTATATTTGAATATTTTGGCCCTAAGTATACAGACTTATTAATTAAGAAATTATTCTTTATTTTTTTTA
The DNA here is from genome assembly GCA_902515205.1 of uncultured Pelagibacteraceae bacterium. Lineage (GTDB taxonomy): Bacteria > Pseudomonadota > Alphaproteobacteria > Pelagibacterales > Pelagibacteraceae > Pelagibacter. Next base: position 22,127 of record CABXTU010000012.1, read on the forward strand.
AATATTTATTAGCTAAAAATGTTGCACCGATTGTTACACCTAAATCATCAGGCCATGGAGGAACAAAATTATTTTTATAAATATCATTTTTTTCAAGTTTACCATTAAACACACAATTCATTGCAGCGCCGCCAGCTAATACTATATTATTAGATTGACCACCAAATTTTTTAGTTATTTTTAATAAATGAAAAACAATTTTTTCAAAAGTTCTTTGAAGAGCTCCAGCAATTTCAAAATGTTTTTTTGTAATTTTTTCATTTTTACGTCTCGGCTTACCAAATAATTCAACTAGTTTTTTATTATAGAAATTAGGTTTTCTATCAAATAGATAAAAATCAAAATAAGATAAATTCAATTCAAAACCAGTCTGACTCATTTCGTAAATCTTTAAAAATTTTTTATCAAATAAATTTTCTTTTTTAGAATAGGAGGCAAGAGCCATTGTTTTCCATTCATCATTGTCAGGTTTAAAACCTAAAAAATCTGTGAAAGTACCATAAAGCAAACCAACAGAATGTGGATAAGCAATTGAGTGATTATTCTTAAGTTTTTTTCCATCATAGTTTCCAATTAAACAAGTTTCTGTTTCACCGTGTCCATCTATTGTTAAATAATCACATTTTTTAAATGGTGAAACAAATATTGCAGAAGCAGCATGGCAATCATGATGATTAAAATAGATAATTTTTGTTTTGTCAAAAGATAAATTTATTGTGCCTGGGTTATAGTTTTTTGTTGCTTTTAAAATATTTGAAGGAATATTACTCAGCATCTCTCCACGCCAACTAATATTATTATCCCACCTAGAAGAAGCTGAACTTATATTTAAACCTGGGTTCCAAGGTATTGCTATCAAGTCTAAATCTTTCCAACTTAAGTTTGAGTTTTCTAAACACCAATTTGCTGAATTAATTGGAAAATCTGTAGTCCATTTTTTTCTTGTAAATCTTTCCTCAGGTGCTGCACTTACAATTTTTCCATTAATCATCAAAGCTGATGAAGATATGTGTGTCCAAGGATATATAGATAAAATTTTCATTATAGCTTAATTAATTCATCTGGTTGAAAGTTCTTCCTAGCCTTTTTATTTATTATTTTTAATATATCCATAGGACTCAATCCATTACCAGGTCTTTTTGTTGTTAAATTTCGATAAGAAAATGCCTCTTTTTTTTTTATGAACTTTTTAGCTACAATGCTTTTTCTTGCAATGTTAATATTCTTAATTTCACATTTTTGTAATTTTTTTTTTCCATCACCATTCATATCTTCAAAGACTCTTAAATAACTAATCATTTTTTTAAATTCCAATGGTTCTAAAGAAGCCTTGTGGTCTGGTCCAGGCATACTTTTTTTTAATGTAAAATGTTTCTCTATCACTTTTGCTCCTTTTGAAGCTGCTATTAAAGGTGCTAAAATTCCTAATGTATGATCTGAATAGCCTATGTTTAATTTTAATTTAGTTTCTAAATTTTCAATAGCTGAAAGATTTGCATATTTGTCCTCTACAGGGTAATCAGTCACACAATGTAAAACAAAAATTTTTTCTTTTAATTTTTTATGTAAACTTTTATTTCTAATAATTATTTTTTCTTCGTTAATAAATTTATAAACTTTATTTTTTGCTATTAAATTTAAGCTATTAATAATTTCTCTTAAATTTGCCATCCCTGTTGATAAAATAATTTTATTTTTAATTTTTTGTAATTTCTTTAAAATTAATAAGTTTGTTATTTCACCTGATGGTATTTTTAAATATTTTATTTTCAATTTTTTTGTTAAAAAATCTACACTATCTTCATCAAATACTGATGAGATAAAATCAATCTTAATTTTTTCACTTAATTTTTTTAATTTAAAATAATATTCTTTTTTTAATTCTAATTTTTTTAACATCTCATATTGAGTTTCTTTGGAATTAGTATTTTTTTTTTGATATAAAGCTTTTTTTGAATTTTTTGTTGCTAAACTATCAGCAGTAAAATTTTGAAACTTAACAGCGTCTGCTCCTGATTTTTTTGCAGCAACAATTAATTTTTTTGCTAAATCAAAACTTCCATTATGATTTACTCCTATTTCTGCAATTACGTAAATTTTATTTTTTAATATCATAAAATATTTTTAAATTGATTTTTTTTTTTGATACAAATTTTTTAACTTCTTTCAATATATTTTGGGCAGTATTTTTTCTATAAAATTTTTGTTCATAAGAAATTCTTTTTTGATTGCTCAAAATATGATTTATTTTTTTTGTAATAATTTTTTTATTTAATTCAGATTGAAATATGCTTTTTGAAAAAACTCTTCCTTTTTGTCTTTGTCCTATATTTAGAGTTGGTGTCTTTAGAATTGGAACTTCAATAATTCCACTTGAAGAATTTCCCAAGACCAAGTCTACATTAAAAACAAAGTTATGATATTCATCAGTGCCTAGTGATTTTACCATTTTAAAATTTTTATTCTTTTTACAAAAATGAATAATTTTTTTTATAAAATGATTTCCAAATGTATCAAAATTACTACTTGTAAAAATGATATTAGTGTTTTTGATTGTCATAAGTGAACTAAGCAAAATTGTAATTTGTTTTTTTATAGGAATATTACTTTTTGTTTCAGGATGAAAAGTAACTAAAATAGTTTTTTTATCAGTAGGAATTTTATACTTATTAAATAAAGATGCTTTATTTAAAAGTTTTTTTTTTTTGATAGCTTCCAGCGCTAGGGAACCAAAATTATGTACATATTTTGGATTCTCTCCTAATTGAACAACTCTTTTTTTATATTCATGATGGCAAACAAAGTGAATATTAGACATTTTTGTTATTGAGTGCCTTAAAGCATCATCTATAGCTCCTGATGTAATTTCACCTCCATGAATGTGAGCTATAGGTATATTCAAAAAGAAAGCAACAATAGTAAAAATAAATACTTCATATCTATCTCCTAATAAAATTATTATGTTGGGTTTATTCTTAATCAAAATTTTACTAAAGATAGAAAATGAGACACCACAATAATCTAATATTGATTTTTCATTAAGGTTTTTGAAAATATACTTTTGAAAATAATTTATTTTTAGGTTACTTTTTCTTATTTCTTGATCAGTAAAACCAGTCTTTGTTTGAAAATGATGTGGTCCAGCAAATAAAATTAGCTTTAATGTATTGTCTTTTTTAATTTTTATGATTAATGGCTTAAGAATGCCAAAATCAGCTCTACTCCCTGTAAAAACAAGAATTTTTTTTTTCATTAATAATTGTAAAGATTAGCTTTATATATTTTTAAATTTTCTTCTTGGCTAAACCATTCTATTGTTTTTTTTAGCCCTTCTTTAAATCCTTTTGAGCCTTTATAATTCGGACTCCAATTAAGAATTTTTTTTGCTTTTAGATTTGAGGAAATAAGTCTATTTACTTCACTTTTTTTGGGCCTCAATCTTTTATTATCGGTGATTATGTTTGCCTTTTTATTCATCATATTTTCAATATTTTTTACTGTCTCTCCTATACTAAAATCTTTTCCAGTACCTAAATTTATAGTTTCACCTAAACATTTTTTATTACCAATCGCGGAAATAAATCCGTCAACAGTGTCAGAAACAAATGTAAAATCTCTTCGTGGACTGAGTGACCCTAATTTAATCTTATTTTTATTTGATACAAGTTGAGTAATAATTGTTGGTATTGCTGCTCTCAAAGATTGCCTTGGTCCATAAGTGTTGAAGGGTCTTAATATTAAAACTGGTAACCCAAAACTGTTATAATAAGACAATGCCAAAGAGTCTGAAGCAATTTTTGTAGCAGCATAAGGTGATTGGGCATGAAGTGGATGTTTTTCAGTAATTGGGGTAAATTGAGAACTGCCATATACTTCACTTGTGGATGTTTGAACAAATAAATCAACGTTGTTTTCTCTCGCTGCTTCAAGCATGTTTAATGTTCCACTAACATTTGTCGATACGTAACTTTGTGGAGATTTGTATGAATAAGGAATGGAAATTAAAGCAGCTAAATGAAAAATGATATTTACTTTTTTAGACTCCTCGGAAATAAAATTTTGATCACAAATATCTCCAGCTACAACATCTACATTTTTTTTTATATTCTGAGGAAAGCTATCTATCCAACCCCAAGAGTTATTTATATTGTAGGGTACTATTGTTTTTACATTATAACCTAATATAACTAACTTCTCAACTAAATGAGATCCTATAAAACCTGCTCCACCTGTAACCAGAACTTTTTTCATTTATTCTCCAATTCATTTTTAAGTTCATCATACTCACGCATTTTTCTTTCCATAAAAGCTATAGTCAATTTCGTTTTTAATGTTAATCCTTGAGGAGTGAGAATATAAAAATAATTTAATTTATTTTTATTTTTTTTAAAATTTCTAATTTTAAGAAGTCCCTTGTCTTTTAAAGATTTTACACAATAATTCAATTTTCCGAGGCTAAAACCTAATTCTGAAGCAAGTTTTCTTTGAGATACTCCAGGCATATTATCAATTTTTCTGAGCACATCAAAATGATCTGGGTTTTCCTCTGGACTTTTGTGATTATCTTTCATAGTGTTCAAATAATGAACAAATATAGTTTTTATTTGAAGAGCAGTCAAATAAAAAATTAATTTAATTTATTATGAAAAAAATCAGGTTTGGAAAAATAGATAAAGTAATAATATTTGGTGGAAATGAAGTCACTTTAGAAATATGTAAATTTTTAAATAAAAAAAAAATTTATAACATTGTTTTTACCACAAAAAACAAAGTATAGAAAAAATCCAAAGTAATAAAATGAGTTTTTCTCAAAACTTAAAGTTAAATAAAGTAAATTTTAAGATTATAAAAAATTTAAATAATAATCTTTTAAAAAAATATATAAATAAAAATACACTTGGATTGTCCAATGCGTGCAGATGGATTTTTAAGGAAAAACAAATAAAATTATTTGAAGGAAAATTGTTAAATATTCATTTTTCAAATTTACCTCATAACAGAGGTGCAGGTGGTTTATCTTGGAACATATTGATGAAAAATTTCAATTCTGGATCGACTATTCACATAATAAATAATAAAATTGATCATGGATATAGCTTAATAAATAGATCTTTTAAATTTCCAAAAAAAATAAGAGCTTCTTTATATGAAATGCAAAATTACTCCTACAATTTTCAAAAAAGAATAATTTTTGAATTTTTTAAGAAAATTTTTAAAAACGAATCTTTTAATCTAAAAAAAATAAATCAAACGAAAGCGAATTCTTGTTATTGGCCAAAATTAGACACAAAAAAAAATGGGTGGATTAATTGGAATTGGTCTGCAAATGATATAGTCAATTTTATAAATGCCTTTTCAAATCCATATTCAGGAGCAAAAACTCTTTTAGACAAAAAAATAATAACACTTCGAAATGCTAAAGTTTCAAATTCAAGTTTTACCTTCCACCCTTTTCAATATGGTTTAATTTATAAAAGTATTTCATCTAAAATATATGTTGCCTGTAAAAATGGTGGAATAATTTTAAATAAAAAAGACTTTAGTCCTTTTAATAAAATAATTGGCAAAAGATTAAATACAAATTTAACTATACTCAATAAAGCTTTTTAAAAAAGATATTTTTATATGAAAAAAATTTTAGGTCTTATACTAGCAAGAGGTGGTTCGAAGGGAATTAAGAACAAAAATATAAAAAGATTTTGTAACAAACCATTAATTTATTGGACAATTAGCAAAGCTTTAAAATCAAAATTACTTACAGATATTATTTTAAGTACAGACTCAAAAAAAATAGCAGCTATTGGTAAAAAGTTTGGTGCACATGTGCCATTTTTAAGACCAAAAAAATATTCTTCTGACAAATCTTCTTCAATTGATGCTATTGAACATGCTGTCAAGTTTTTAAAAAAATCTGGTAAAAATTATGACTACATTTTTTTATTAGAACCAACTTCTCCTTTTAGAGATCAAAACGATATCGATAAATCTATAAAAAAAATTTTATCTACTAATGCAGAAGCATTGATAAGTATATGCAAAACAGAAAAGCACAATCCAGTATTTTTATTTAGAAAAAAAAATAAAAACTTACTATTACCAGTTGAAAAAAGTAAAAAAAAATACCTAAGAAGACAAGATCTTAAACCCGTATATTTCATTGATGGAACCATATATTTATCAAAAATTACAACTTTATTAATAAAAAGAACTTTTTGTCATAATAAAACTATTGGATTTGAACTTCCAAAATGGAAATCAATTGAAATTGATGATAATCTAGATTGGCTTTTGGCTGAAACAATTCACAAAAAAATTTATTTAAAATCACATGGATAAAAATTTAATTATCTCAAAAAACAAAACAATTAAGGAAGCAATGGAAGTTATTAATTTAAATAAGCACAAATGTGTCGTAATAGCTAATAAAAATAAAAAATTTTTAGGAACATTAAGTGATGGGGATATAAGAAATGCGCTACTTAATAATTTTGAGTTGAGTTCAAAAATAAACAAAATTTACAATTCAAAAGCAAAATTTGTATACGAAAAAGACTCAAGTATTCAAAATCTGAGGAAAATATTTTTAAATAAAAATTACGACATAGTTCCAATAGTAAATAATAAGAAGCAAATAATTGATGTTGCTTATTGGGGTAAAATTTTTAACGAAGAAAAACAAAAAAAAGATAAAATTGATGTGCCTGTTATAATTATGGCTGGTGGATTTGGTACAAGGATGCAACCTTTTACTCATATTTTGCCAAAACCACTTATACCAATCAACAATAAGCCCACTATAGAACATATAATGCAGAAGTTTATTCTTCAGGGAATATCAAGATTTATCATTACAATAAATCACAAAGCTCAGATCATGAAAGCATTCTTTAAAGAAATAAAGAATAATTATAAATTGAATTACATAGAGGAGAAAAAACCACTTGGAACTGCAGGGGCTTTAAAATTATTAGAAAAAAAAATAAATAAAGATTTCTTTGTCATCAATTGCGATACAATAATTAATACAGATTATAAAGAAATATTAGATTTTCATAAGAAAAATAAAAATTCAATTACAATTATAGCGTCAGCTAAAGAATATACTATACCGTATGGTATATGCAAGACTGGAAAATTTGGAAAATTAAAAAGTCTAGTCGAAAAACCAAAAATAAATTTTTTGGCAAACTCAGGTGGATACATCGTTAAGCCAAATGTTTTGAAAATTATACCAAAAAATAAAAAATTTGATTTTACAGAATTAATTATAATTGCAAAAAAAAGAAAATTTAAAATTGGTGTTTTTCTTATTAATGATAATAATTGGTTGGATGTAGGACAATGGTCAGAATATAAAAAGACTATTGATTTACTTAAAAATGCAAATTAAAAATTTTTTTATATTAATATGAAAAAAAAAATTTCTAGAGCTCAAATCGTAAAAAATCTATTCAAAAATATTGATTACTTTAATTTATCTTTAAGTGATAAAAAAAAGATAAAAAAAAGAGAAAATTTTGATATTGTTGGAAAAAAAAGTAAACTAGATTCTCTAGATTTAGTAACTTTTTTTACACAACTTGAAGAATCATACTATAAAGAATTTAGAATAAAGATAAAACTACTTGATATTTTTTTTTCATTTAAAGATAAAAATGAATTGAGTAACTTGAAAAGCTTAATCAAAATTTTAGGAAAATATAAATGAATTCATATATCTTAAAAATAATTTCTGATTTTAATGTCAAACCTCTTGAAAATTACTTAAACAATTTTAATAAAAAAAAAAATTTAATTGCTGAAACTGCACAATATGGCAATATTTTTAATAATTTATTGAAATTAGAAAAAAAAAATAAATACTCAGGTTTATTGCTTTGGACATCACCAGAAAAAATGATCGCTGAATTTGCTAAAAGTTTAGAAATGAATCCTTTTAATGAAAAAAAATGTTTTAAAGAAGTAGATTTTATTTGTGAAATACTTAAAAAATTATCAAAACATAATCAGATTTTTTTTGTTAAATGGAATGTTGAACATGACTTAAGAGGATATGGCTTACTTGAGTGGAAAAGTAATACTGGGATAAGAATACTTTTAACCAAAATAAATTTATATTTTGCTGAAAAATTAAAAAAATTTAATAATATTTTTATATTAGATTTTGATAAAATTATATTTTCAGAGTCTGAAAATTTTTCTAGAAAATTATGGTATGTTGCTAAAATCCCTTACAATGAAAAAGTATTCTTAAAAGCTTCAAATGAAATTTCAAATATAATAGAAGCAATAAAAGGAAATGATAAAAAAATAATCATAGTTGATTGTGATAATACTTTGTGGGGTGGTTTAGTTGGAGAAAATGGATGGAGAAAAATTAGATTAGGTGGACACGATTATATTGGGGAAGCATTCAAAAATTTTCAATTTCATTTAAAAGCACTTTCTAATAGTGGTATCCAATTAGCAATTTGCAGTAAAAATGAGGAAAAAGCCGTAATGGATGCTTTTAAACATCATAGCGAAATGATTTTAAAAAAAGACGACTTTATTTCTTTCAAAATAAACTGGTATTCAAAATCTGAAAATATCAAAAATATTTTAAAAGATGTAAATTTGGGTATGTCTTCAGCAGTGTTCATAGATGACAATCCCATAGAGAGAGAAAATGTAAAATTAGTTTTGCCTGAAGTTTTAGTTCCATATTGGGATGATGATCCAACAGAGTCAGTAAATCGAGTTAACAGTTTGAAGTGTTTCAATTATTCATCATTTACCAAAGAAGATAGAAATAGAAAAAAAATGTATTTAACAGAGGCAAAAAGAGTAGAAATAAAACATAAATCAAAAACTGAGGATACTTGGTTAAAACGTATTCAAACTAAGGTAAAAGTAAAATCTGTAAATAGTGAAAATATTGTTAGAACTATTCAACTTTTAAATAAAACAAATCAGCTTAATCTAACTACTAGAAGATTTACAGAAAATACATTTAAAAAGATTTTTAAAAAACCAAATAATTTAATTAAGGTGATTTATGTAAGCGATAAATTTGGTGATTTAGGATTGGTTGGTATAATTAGTTTATCAATTAATAATGGTAAATCTATAATAACAGATTACGTTTTAAGTTGTCGTGCAATGGGAAGAAAAATAGAAGATTTAATGTTTTATTTAGCAATCAAATATTCTAAAAATAATGGAGCAAAAATAATCGAAGCAAAATATATAAAAACAAAAAGAAATATGCCTACTCTCGAAATATTTAATAAATCAAAATTAAATCAAATGAAGAAAAATCATTTTGTTTCAAACAAATTTTCTGAATTTAAAAAACCAAAATTTATAAGCATTGAATGATTTCAATAGAAAATTGTAAAACTAATAATATTAAAAATATTCAAAATTTTATTAAACTTAACTATAAAAAAAATCATATCTTAACCACAAACCTTAAATTATTTAACTGGTTATACAAAGATAAAAATTCAAAATACAATTTTTTAATTTTAAAAAAAAATAAAAAAATTTACTCAGTTCTTGGTTTCATACCATCAAGTAAATTTGATAAACAAAATAAAAATAAATTTATCTGGTTAGCTTTTTTGTGTGGTAAAAAAAAAAAACCTCTTCTGGGTGCAGGTATAACTATTCTTAATTATTTACATAAAAAATTCCTGAATAATAATTTTGCTGTAAACAGTATTGGAAAAAAAATTATACCACTTTATAAAGCATTTGGATATAAAGTAATTGAATTGAAACAATATTACATTACAAATCCAAATAAAGCTCAAAATTTGATTAAAGGTAAAATAAAAAAAGTTAAAAAATATAAAACTGTTAAAAACTTAAAATTTGAATTAATCAACGAAAAAATTTTAAAATTACTAAAATTAAAAAATAATTATACCCCAACAAAATCGTCAAAATATTTTATTAATAAATATATAAAAAACCCATTTTTTAATTACAAAATAGGATTAATAACTTATAAAAAAATTTATAAAATTTTAATTGTTTTGAGAATTGAAAATTACAATAAGTCTAAAATTTTGAGAATTGTTGATATATCTGGTGATTATAAATATCTCAAATACTGTTATCAAATTTTTCTGAAACTACTTGAAAATGAAAGTGCTGAATTTTTGGATTTCATACAATATGGAATTAATCATAAAACTTTAGAAAAATGTAACTTTAAATTAAATAGATATTCTAAGCCTATAATACCAATTTACTTTAATCCTTATGTTAATAGAAATGTGAAAATTTATTCAGCTTTTAAGACAAACAATCAAAAAATTATTATAGTTAAAGCTGATGGCGATCAAGATATTCCTCATTAATCGTTATTTAAAATATTTAAATTTGGCGTATGGCGATAATCGTTTTCAATTTGATAAGAAAGCATCTTTTTAAAATAATCATTACTTTCATTATAATTTTTTATTTTTTTAACTGCATCTACCCAAAAAGAATTTTCATCAAAAAATAAATTTGGCTCCATTTTTGGAGGATTTAACGGATGATCTACTAAATTAAGTTTCCATTGAACAAACGTATAAATTTTTGCATTTTCAATTTGTTCATCTGATATTTCTTCTATAAAATCTAAATTTTCTAATCTTTCAAAATACTCATTTTTATTTTTTGGAATTTTATCTTTAAATAAAATATCGGAAAAATCACTTCTGCCTGCCATTAAACTTTTTTTTCCAAAACTCGCATACTCTAATGCTGCAGTCCCATTACAAGTCACAGCAAAGTCGGTTAATCCAATCAATGAAATTTTTGAAATATCATTAGGAACAAGATTAATGTGGGTTAAATATTTCATTAAATTAAATTCTTTTTTTGTATCTGTTTTAGAAAGATTATCATATTCAATTTCCATTGGATGAGGTTTAATTAACCAGTTATATTGATTATGTTTTTTGATAAAATTTAAAGTTTCTTTTAGCCATGTCAAATTATCTTTAAAAATTCTCCAGCCCTGTAGATAATTTCCATCTATCAACGCATGACTATAAACACATGCTATTTTTTTATTTATATCCCAATTAAATAATTTACAGATTTCTTTTTTTGTATAATCCTTTTTATCTTTATTTGCAATTTTACTACTGCCAGTATCTTGATTTCCTACTAGACCAAAAAATCTATTCTTTAAATGTTTAGTTCCTTCAGAGATAGCAATGTCTTTAAAATTTTTTGAGACATATTCAAATGTTTTTTTAGATACTTCTGCTCTAATAGTATATGCCTCACTTAAATGAGAAAATACTCTTATTGAAAATTTTTTTTCTCCCCCATGACGAGCATAAACCCTATAATTGTTTTTTAAAAAAAACTGAAAAATAGTCGAATATGGGACAAATTGACATTCAGATTGTACAATACTATCTATTTTATTTTGTTTGATTAACTCACTACATAAATTCTCTATATGCAAACTTTTTGAAAAAAAATAATAAAATTTGAAATTTAATTTATTAAATGTTGCGATTCCAGTATAGCGAACAAGATGTTCATATACAGCTTTTCCATGATCAATTCCGTTGATTTTTATATTTAAAAAATCATCAATAGATTTATATCCTTTTAATATTTTCAATGTTTTAATAAAAAAATTTATTCTATTTAAATATAAAATCTTTTTTATTCCATAACTTCTAAAAATTACTTCACTTTTTATATCTTGTTTTCTAATAAGGCCTATCAAATTTTTTTTTTTACTCATACTTAAATATTTTGAGATTAAAGCCTCATAAAATGAAAACCCTGAATGTGAATGAATTAAAGATGTAACAAGAATATTTTCTTTATCAGAATAATTATTAGAGGAATTTAGCCATAGTTTATTATTTTCTGTTATAAAACTTTGAAAGTTTTCATCATTAAAAGGATTATAATTTTTATTTAATTTATGTTTTAAGAATTTTATTAAATTGAATCTAAAAGGAATAATAACTGAGTTAACGTGGTGCCTAATGAGCTCATGTGTAAAATAAATGACAAAAAGAGACAAATACTTTAAGTTTTTAATCATTAATTAATTTAAAGTTATATAATTTATTTATATTGTTCATAATTTGAACATTATTTCTTATATATTTATACTATTATTTAATACAAACAAGATCTAAATTGTTAACTTAATGATTAAAATAAAAATATCTGAGTTTTAAAAAAAATGAAAATTACTAAACTTAATAAAAGAATATTTGTTTTAGGAGGCTCTGGAGTTATTGGATCTCAAATATGCAAAGATCTTTCTGAAACTGGATCTAAAGTTTTCAATATTGATATAAAATTTAAAAAAAAAAAAATTAAAAAAATCAAAAATATATTTTTAGATATCGGAAATGTAAAAAAATTAGAATTTGGGATAAATAAAATAATTAAGCTTTATGGTATTCCTGATGTTTTGATAAATTGTAGCTATCCTAAAACATCTGATTGGGGAAATAGCTCATTTAAAAATATTTCTTTAAATAACTTTCAAAAAAATATTGATATACATCTTAATTCATTTGTATGGTCAGCAAAAATTATTGCAAATCAAATGATAAAAAAAGAAAAAGGTTCAATAATATTTTTAAGTTCAATTTATGGATTGGTTGGACAAGATTTAGAAATATACAAAAATACGAAAATGAAAGAAAATTTAACTTATGCTGTTATAAAGGGAGGACTAATTTCTTTAACTAAACAGATGGCTTCATACTACGGAAAGTATAACATTAGAATAAATTCTATATCTCCCGGAGGTATTAAAGAAGAAAATCATCCTTCAGCTTTTATTAAGAAATATATAGCAAAAGTTCCACTAAAAAGATTTTGTACCTCAAAAGATGTTTCTGGGGCTACGTTATTTTTAGCAAGTGATTTATCATCATATATCACTGGAACTACTTTAAAGGTAGACGGTGGCTGGACAGCAGTTTAAAGAATATGTCCGAAAAAATTTTTTGTTTATTAATTGATTTTAAATATTTAGATCATTTCCTTTATACACAAGAATTTTTAATGGAAAAAATTTCAAAAAATTATGAGAAGTTTTATATAATTGACTCAAGCAAAATTGAAAACAAAGTTGACTCAATTTATTTTAATTGGGATAAATTTTCAGTCGCAAAATTTGAGAAAAAACAAATTGAAAAGTTAATCTTTAAAAATTTTATT
>CABXTU010000013.1 GCA_902515205.1 uncultured Pelagibacteraceae bacterium
AAGATAAATTTTTTTTAATGTTATTACCTGATGATTTGATTATTAAGAATAATTGCTCTAAATCTATGATTAAAATTCATAATAAATATAATTCATCTGTTATGGCAAGTATGAATGTAAAAAAAAAAACAGTTTCAAGATGGGGCATATATAAACTTAAAAAAAGATTTAATAAGAATAATTATTTGATTAGTGATGTTGTAGAAAAGCCAACTGTTAAAGAAGCTCCATCAAATAAAGCTGTTATCGGCAGATATATATTACCCAAAAAAATTTTTTCAAAATTATTCAATCAAAAACCAGGCAAGGGGGGAGAAATTCATATTACGGACGCTATACAATCATTGATTAAAGAAAATGAAAGATTTGTAGCGCATAATTTTTCAGGAAAATACTTAGATTGTGGAAGTATGAATGGTTATATCAAATCTTCAAACGAAATATCAAGAATATGAAACTATGCATGATAGGAACTGGTTATGTTGGTTTAGTAAGTGGTGCTTGTTTTGCTGATTTAGGAAATGATGTTATATGTGTAGATAAAGACTCAAATAAAATTAATTCTCTTATAAACGGACAAATACCAATATATGAGCCGGGATTATCAGAACTTGTAATTAAAAATTACAAAAATAAAAGATTAAATTTTTCAACCAATCTAAAAAAATCAGTTAAAGAATCAGACTTGATTTTTATTTGTGTGGGAACCCCTCCAAAAAAAAGAAGCAACACTGCTGATTTAAGTCAAATATTAAATGTAACTAAAAAAATAAGTTTAGCGATTAATAAATTTAAAATAATTATAACCAAATCAACAATTCCTGTTACTACAGGTGATGAAATAGAAAAAATTCTATTAAAAAAAAACAGTAAAAAAAAATTTTCTGTTGTGTCTAATCCAGAATTTTTAAGAGAAGGTGAAGCTATTAGAGATTTTATATATCCTGATAGAATAGTTGTTGGCTCTAACGAGAACAAATCAAATCGAATTTTAAAAAATCTCTATAATCCTTTGATTTCCAAAGGAGCCACTTATTTATCTACCTCAAGAAGATCAGCAGAGTTAATTAAATATGCTTCTAATGCTTTTTTAGCAACCAAAATTACATTTATTAATGAAATAGCAAATTTATGCGAAAAGACAGGGATAAATATTGAAGATATTTCCATAGGTATGGGACTAGATAAAAGAATTGGTAGCAGGTTTTTGAGAGCTGGGCCAGCATATGGTGGTTCTTGTTTTCCAAAAGACACAAAGGCCATTATTTCAACAGCTGATAAATTTAAGACAAAGCTATCAGTCATAGAATCAGTGATAAAGTCAAATGAAAATAGATCTGAACTTTTATTAGATAGAGTTTACGATATATTAAATAGAGAGATTAAAAATAAAAAAGTAACTTTTTTAGGTGTTACTTTTAAAGCTAATACTGATGATATGAGAGACTCATCTTCTCTTAAAATGATACCAGCCCTTTCTAAAAAAGGTGCAATAATCAAATATTATGATCCCACAGGATATAAAAAAGAATTTTCTAAAATTAAAAATGTCTATAATTCAGACTCAATAAAACAGTCTTTACAAGGTTCAGATCTAGTAATTGTACATACTGAATGGAATGATTTCAAATCTTTAAACTTTAAAAATTTAGTTAAAGGAAAGAAATTTATTATATACGATATGAGAAATATTTACTCGCCGGAAAAAATAAAAAAACAAGGTTTTAAATATTATAGTGTTGGTAGATAAACTTTTATTTTAATTCAAAAATGGCATCAATTTCAACAGCAACACCAAGCGGTAGACTGTTTGCACTTACAGCAGCCCTAGTATGTGCTCCGGAGCTTCCAAAGATTTCCGCCATTAAATCCGACGCACCATTAATCACTTTCGGTTGATCAATAAAATTGTCATTTGAATTGACATAACCTGTAAGTTTTACACAGGTCTTTATTTTTGACAAATCACCACCGCATGCAAACTTTGCTTGAGCCAAAATACTTAAACCACATCTTTTAGCGGCAAAATAGGCTTCTTCTACATTTAAATCTTTCCCAACTTTGCCTTTTATTAATTCACCCTTATCATCGATAGAAATTTGGCCTGAAATATATAGTAGTTTACCTATTATCTTTGTAGCAACATAATTTCCTACTGGTGCTTTAGCAGATGGCAAATCAATACCTAAATCAGAAACTTTTTTATTAAAGTTCATTTTTTATATGTCTATTTTTTACAAATCAAATCTGCAAGTGTGTTGTTCTCACCAGTGCATGCTTTTCTCTTTGGCATTTTGTCTTTAATTGTTGCACAGCTGGTTAGAACAAGAATTAACAGAATAGATGAAATTTTTTTAATCATTTTTTTCTTTTTTTTTTATTTTTTGTTTTATCGTATTCTCTTCTTTTCTCAATTAAAATTAACGCATCCTCCACCGTGATTTCATTTGGATCCTTTTCTTCAGGTATTGTAGCATTTAAAGATTTATATTTTATATATGGGCCATATTGACCTTTCATAATTCTTATAGGTTTTTTGTCTTCAGGATGTTCTCCCAAATCTTTAATAATAGAAGAAGACATTCTTCCAGGCTTAGCTTCAGCAATTAATGTTATCGCTCTATTTAAACCAATAGAAAAAATTTCCTCAATATTTTCTATTCGAGCTGATTTATTTTCACACTTTAGGTAAGGACCAAATCTTCCAGTATTTAACGTAATTTCTTTTTGATTATCAGGATTTATTCCTAAAGACTTTGGTAGTGAGCATAAAAATTGTGCTTTTTCTAAATCAATACTATCTAGCTCCAAACCTTTTGGAATGGAGATATTTTTTAAAAGTTTATTTACCTCTGATTTAAATTTTTTTGATTTTCTTTTTTTCTTTTGCGTTTTTTCAATTTCTATATCTTCAAGTATTTTTTCATATTGTAAATATGGACCGAATCTTCCGTTTTTAAGATATATATCATTTCCGTTCTCATGTTTTCCAATAAATTTTGGTTCAGCTAACTGAGCTTGTGCAGCTGCTTTAGCTTTAGATAAAGGTCTAGTAAATTTACAGTCAGGGTAATTTGAACAACCAATAAATGCACCACCTCTAAAACTATTTTTCAAGCTTAGTATTCCCGAATTACATAATTGACACTTTCTTATAATATTTCCTTTATCATCTTTATCGAAAACTAAATCTCCCAAACTATCATTTAATAGATCTAAAACCTCTCTAGTTCTTTTTTCTTTGACTTCAGCCACATTGTTATTGAAATCTTTCCAGAACAACTCTAAAACTTTAATCCAACTTTCTTTACCAGTTGTAATTTCATCTAATTGATCTTCTAAACTAGCGGTAAAGTTATAATCCACATATTTTGAGAACAATTTTTCAAGAAAAGCCGAAATAAGTTTTCCTCTGTCAGTAGGAAAAAATCTTTTATTCAATATCTCTGCGTAACCTCTATTTGCTATTGTAGAAATTATACTTGCGTAAGTAGATGGTCTTCCAATTCCTAATTCCTCTAGTTTTTTTACCAAGCTAGCCTCAGAATATCTTGGTGGAGGTTGTGTAAAATGCTGTTCATCTATTAAGGACTCAACATTTACAAGTCCTTTGGATACAGAGGGTAGAATTTTTTCATCATCATCCTTACCTTGATTATTATATATCTTTAGAAATCCATCAAATTTGAGAACTGATCCACTTGCTTTGCATATTGTATCACTATTATTTGATGTTATTGTGATAGTATTTCTATCAAATTTAGCAGATTGCATTTGAGAAGATAAAGCTCTACTCCATATTAAATCATAAAGTTTATTTTGATCTGTACTTAGATATTTTTTTACACTTTGTGGAGTTCTGATAATATCTGTGGGTCTTATTGCTTCATGTGCTTCTTGTGCATTTTTTGCTTTTTTACCAGAGTAATTTAAAGCACTTTCAGGCAAATATTCGTTACCGACTTCTTTTTTGATATAATCTCTAAAAGTCACGATAGCATCTTTTGATATATTAGTACCGTCTGTTCTCATATATGTTATCAAACCTATTGTTTCTCCTTCAATTTCGACCCCTTGGTAAAGCTTTTGAGCAATTTGCATAGTTCTTGATGCACCAAAACCTAATCGACTTGAAGCTGTTTGTTGAAGAGTAGATGTAGTAAATGGTCCTGATGGATTACGATTTACAACTTTACTAGATATATCAGTTATACTAAATTTTTTTTGATTGATACTTGATATAGCATTATTTATTTCATTTTTATTTCTAAAGGAAAATTTTTCAATTTTATTTTTATCTAGCTGACTAATACTTGCAACGATAATCTGATTTTTTTCATCTTTAAATTTGATACTTAAAGTCCAAAATTCTTCTGGCTGAAACGACTCAATTTCATGCTCTCTCTCAGTTATTAATTTTAAAGCCACTGATTGAACTCTACCTGCAGATTTAGAGCCTGGAAGTTTTGTCCATAATATTGGTGAAATATTAAAGCCAACCAAGTAATCTAAGGCTCGTCGAGCCATGTATGCATCAACTAAAAGTGGTTCAATTTGTCTTGGATTTTCAATACCATGAATTACTGCTTTTTTTGTAATTTCATTAAATACAACTCTTTCTATTTCTTTATCTTTAAGAAGTTTTTTTTCATTAAGATACTCTTTTACATGCCAAGCTATCGCTTCACCTTCACGATCAGGATCGGTAGCTAATATAATTTTTGAAGAATCTTTGGCTGCGTCAGTAATTTCTTTGAGATATTTTTTAGAGAAGCTATCGATTTCCCATTCCATCTTAAAATCTTGATCTGGATCAACTGAACCATTCTTAGAAGGTAAATCTCTAATATGTCCATAACTAGCTAATACTTTATAATTGTCACCTAAATATTTATTGATAGTTTTGGCTTTAGCTGGGCTTTCTACAATCACCAAGTTCATAAATGACAAACTACCTAAAAGAGTTAGATAGTCAAATTAATAAATTTTTGTCTTAGTTTCTTCTTTATTTTTCAATCTTTTAATATTTTCTCGATGAGTAAAAAATATTAACACGAACATGATTATAAAAAAAAATACATCATTAAATTGACTGGTAACCAGTAAATATACAGGAACTGATATAGAAGCAATTAATGAAGATAAAGATGAAAATTTTGTTATAGCAAAAATTATAAACCAAGATAAAGCAAAGATAATTCCAAAATAAATATTTATAGCAAAGAGAATACCAACGTATGTTGCAACACCTTTCCCTCCTTTAAATTTGAGCCATACAGGAAATACATGACCTATAAATGTACATAACGCTGCCAAATATAGGAAATCAGTGTGATAAACTTTAACAAATATTACAGGGACGATAGCTTTTAATATATCAAGAGATAACGTGATGTAACCAATTGTCTTGTTGCCAGCTCTTAGTACATTTGTGGCTCCGATATTTCCAGATCCAATATCTCTTATATCTTTTTTCAAAAAAATTTTTGTTAGTAACAATCCAAATGGAATTGAACCCATCAAATATGAAATTATACCTATGATTAAAATATCCATACTATAGCTTAAATAATTCTTTACCGTTTACAAATGTATTTGTAACTTTGCCTTGAAGTTTTTTATCTTCGATGCATGTATTTTTTGATTTTGATATAAGTTTATCTTTTTTTACGATCCACGGTTTATCTATATCTACTATACAAAGATCGGCATTATTACCAATAGATAGATTCCCTTTATTTATCTTTAATATTTTAGCAGGGTTTGATGTCAATGCTTTTATAATAGTCTCTAATTTGAGTGATCCGTTATGATATAATTCTAAACTTAGAGACAGCAGAGTTTCTATACCTGACGCACCAGTTGCTGCTTGAGCAAATGTTAATCTTTTTGACTCTTCATCTTCAGGTTTGTGGTCTGAAACTATTACATCAATTAAATCGTCCTTTAAACCTTGTACTAAAGCTAGTCTATCTTCTTCTCTTCTTAATGGTGGAGATAATTTCAAAAATGTTTTGAAATCTCCTATATCGTTTTCATTTAAAGATAAGTTATTAATCGAAACACCACATGTGAATTTTACTATTTCCTTTCTTGATTTAATTACTTCGACAGACTTTTGTGATGACAATTGAGAGATATGATATCTACATTTAACCTTTTCCAGTAATGTTAAATCTCTTTCGATCAGAATACGTTCAGCGATTTCAGGTATACCAGATAGACCTAATTTTGAAGCAATTATTCCAGAGTTAATCATACCATTTTTTGCTAACTCATAATCTTCAGCGTGCTGCATTATTAAGCTACCTAAGTCTTTAGCAGAGTTCATTATTCTAGACATTAATCTTGGGTTTTGAATTGTTTTAACGCCATCGGTGAATGCAATTATTCCTTTATTTTGTAACAAACCAAACTCATTCATATTTGTACCCTCAGTATTTTTTGTTAAAGAGGCACATGGAAAAATATTTATCTTTGATTTATCTCTTCCTCTTCTTTTTAGAAAATCGACTATGGAAACGTTATCAATTACTGGATCTGTATTTGGCATTGTTACAACTGAAGTGACACCACCCGAGAGTGCCGCGTTACTCAGTGTCCTAAAATTTTCTTTATACTCATAGCCTGGTTCACCAACAAAAACTCGCATATCAACTAATCCAGGGAAAATATACTTACCTTTCAAATCAATTGGTTTCTCTCTACTTGGTAAATTATTAATATTTACTTTTTTTCCTATGGCTTCAATTTTTCCATCTTCACTTATAATCAGACCCCCATTCTCATTCATGGAGTTATAAGGATCAATTATATTTGCGTTTATAAAATATTTTTTTTTCATTATGTACAAAATATTTTAAGACAAGCCATTCTCACCGCTACACCTAATTCAACTTGCTCTTTAATGACACTTTTGTTGATATCATCTGCTAACATTGTATCTATTTCTATACCTCTGTTCATTGGACCAGGGTGCATAATTAAAGCATCAGATTTGGCATGTTCTAATTTATCAGGAGTTAATCCATAATATTCGTAATATTCTCTGTTGGATGAAAGATATGAACTCGTCATTCGTTCACTTTGTAATCTTAACATCATAACAATATCACAATCTTTCAATCCTTTTTTCATATCTGTAAAAGTATTAACACCAAATTTTTCAATTTCTTTTGGCATAAGATTTGTTGGAGCAATAATGTTCACTTCTGCTCCTAACATACTAAGTAAATAAATATTTGATCTGGCAACTCTTGAATGAAGAATATCTCCACAGATTGCAATTTTTAATCCTTGAATTTTTTTTTTACGAGTAATAATTGTTAATGCATCTAATAAAGCCTGAGTAGGGTGCTCTCTTCTTCCATCACCAGCATTTAGAACCGCACAGTTTACTTTTTGTGAAAGTAGATTACATGCCCCAGAATCTTGATGTCTAATTACAATAATATCAGGATGCATTGCATTTAGTGTCATTGCTGTATCTATCAATGTTTCACCTTTTTTAATTGCTGAGTTGCTTATATTCATTGACATAACATCAGCCCCAAGTCTTTTACCAGCTAATTCAAACGAGCTTTGAGTTCTAGTGGAAGGTTCAAAAAATAAATTAATTTGAGTTTTACCTCTTAAAACATCAACTTTCTTATTTTTACTTTGATTTACTTTTATAAATGAATTTGCTTCATCAAGTATTAAGTTAACATCATTAATTGATAAATCTTGGATTCCTAAAAGGTGTTTTTGAGAAATTTTAATAGCTTGATTTGTTTTAATTGCCATTAAAACCAACTCTATAACTATAAACTCCTATATTAGCAAGTATTAATTATTCAAAAAATCTAAAGCTCCTTGTAATATAAAAGCAGCAGCATTTTCATCTATCTTTTTTTCTCTTTTACTTACATTAATATCTAATTGGCTAGATAGATTAAAAGCGCCAACAGTTGAGAGTCTCTCATCCCAGAGACAAATTGGAATATCTAAGTTTTTTTCAATATTTTCAGTTGTATCTTTTACTGATTGAGCTGACCTACCTGAGGATCCATCCATATTTAAAGGATTTCCAACAATGACACCTTTTATATCATTTTCATTAATTATTAATCTTAGCTCATCAATAAGATCTTTAAGTGAATTCTTATTTATTGTTTTTAACGGGGTGGCTATTAATTGTTTGTCATCACAGATTGACACACCAATTCTTTTAGATCCAAGGTCTAGACCTATCAATCTACACTTATCTGAGTGTTTTTTTTTAAATTCCTCTAAAGTGATCATATTGTATATTTTAAACTTAAGTGATACTTTGCCTCTTATTTAAATAGCATATGAGTATAGATCTTAAAACAATAAAACATATATCTAAATTGGCAAGAATTTCAGTTGACGAGCAAAGAGCTGAAAAATTAGCTGGTGATTTAAATTCTATTTTTGAATTTATTGAAAAACTTAACGAATTAAAAACTGACAATGTAGAACCATTAACTTCTATTGCAGAAACAACCTTAAAACTAAGATCTGATGAAGTAAAAAGTAAAAATATTAGAGAACAAATTATTAAAAATTCTCCTCAGGATAATGAGGACTATTTTGTAGTACCCAAGGTTATTGAATAATGTCAGATATTACAAAACAATCCCTTACAGAACTGGTTGAAAATATTAAAAATAAAAAACTTTCTTCAAGAGATGTAACCAAAGCATTTATTGATAGATCTGAAAAATCTGAGAAATTGAATGCTTACATTACAAATGACTTTACATCAGCTTTGGATAAAGCAAAAAAATTTGATCAAAAACCTAATTTTGATTTAAAACTGCCTGGTATTCCAATTGCAGTTAAAGATTTATTTTGCACGAAAAATATTAAAACAACTGCTGGTAGTAAGATTTTAAATAACTTTGTACCAACTTATGAGTCAACAGTAACTGAAAATATTTGGAATGAAGGTGCAATACTTCTAGGTAAGCTAAACTGTGATGAGTTTGCAATGGGCTCATCAAATGAAACAAGTTTTTTTGGTAATGTGCAAAGCCCTATTGATAGAAATTTAGTTCCAGGTGGATCATCTGGTGGTTCAGCTTCAGCTGTAGCTGGACAACTGTCTCCTGTTACAATTGGTACTGATACTGGTGGTTCAATTAGACAACCAGCCTCTTTCACTGGGATTGTAGGATTAAAACCTACATACGGTAGTTGCTCAAGATATGGAATAGTTGCTTTTGCATCTTCATTGGATCAAGCTGGACCAATAGCACAAAATGTAAAAGATTGTGCTCTATTACATGAAGTTATTAGTTCCTATGATCCTAAAGACTCTACCTCAATAGATTTTAAAAGAAATCATTATAGTAAAGAACTTATAAATAACATAAAAGGAAAAAAAATTGGAATACCAAAAGAGTATAGAGTCGATGGTATGCCAAACGAAATTGAGGATCTTTGGCAAAAAGGTATTCAATATATTAAAGATTGTGGTGCTGTAACCATTGATATTTCTTTACCAAATACAAGTTATGCCTTACCAACATATTATATAGTTGCTCCAGCAGAGGCATCATCAAACTTGGCAAGATATGATGGTGTTAAGTATGGATTTAGAGCCAAAGGAGAAAATTTAATTGATATGTATGAAAAAACTAGATCGGAAGGTTTTGGAGCTGAAGTTCAAAGAAGAATTATGATTGGAACTTATGTTTTATCTTCTGGGTATTACGATGCATATTATCTTAAAGCTCAAAAAGTAAGGAAACTTATTAAAAATGATTTTGATGAGGCTTATAAAAAAGTTGATGCAATTTTAACCCCTTCAACACCTAGCTCAGCATTTAAAATAGGTGAAAAAACAAATGATCCAATTTCAATGTATCTTAATGACATATTTACAGTGCCTGCCAACTTAGCAGGACTTCCTGGGATCTCAATACCTGCAGGACATGACACAAAAGGCTATCCTTTAGGTCTACAAATTATTGGTAAAGCTTTTGATGAACAAAATATATTAAATATAGCTTATGCTATGGAGGAAAAGATTAATTTTAAAAATAGAATTACTGATTGGTGGATAAAATGAGTAAAAAAGATTCAGAATATTTGATTAATCGAAAAGACAATCAGTATGAGGTTGTAATTGGTTTAGAGGTTCATGCTCAAGTATTATCTGAGTCAAAATTATTTTCTACGTCTGCAACCAAATTTGGAGCAGAGCCTAATACGCAGGTTAGTTTAGTTGATGCTGCGTTTCCAGGAATGTTACCAGTAATAAATGAATTTTGTGTTAAACAAGCAATTAAAACTGGTATTGGCCTTAACGCAAAAATTAATAAACGTTCAGTGTTTGATAGAAAAAATTATTTTTATGCTGATTTACCTCAAGGATATCAAATATCACAATTTAAAGACCCAATAGTAGGTGAGGGCAAGGTTATTTTAGATATGCCAAATGGTCAAAAAGATGTTGGTATAGAGAGATTGCATTTAGAACAAGATGCTGGAAAAAGCATTCATGATCTTGACCCACAAAATACCTTTGTAGATTTAAACAGATCAGGAGTGGCTTTAATGGAAATAGTGAGCAAGCCTGATCTGAGATCACCAGATGAGGTTAATGCTTACATCAAAAAATTACGATCTATAATGAGGTATCTAGGAACTTGTGATGGGAATATGCAAGAGGGTTCTTTAAGAGCTGATGTGAACGTTTCTGTAAGACTAAAAGGCTCAAAAGATTTTGGTACTCGGTGTGAAATTAAAAATGTTAATTCAATCAAATTTATGCAAATGGCGATAGAATATGAGGCTAATAGGCAAGTTGATTTAATAGAAGAGGGCAAAACTATTGATCAAGAAACAAGGCTTTTTGATACAAAGAAAAATGAGACAAGGTCAATGAGATCAAAAGAAGACGCTCATGATTATAGATATTTTCCGGACCCTGATTTATTACCTTTGGAGGTTTCGGAAAAATTTATTGAAGAACTTAAAAATGATATTCCAGAACTTCCAGATGATAAAAAGAAAAGATTTATTGAGGAGTTTAAATTATCTTCTTATGAAGCCAATATTTTAGTGTCTGATATTGCTACTGCAAAATACTTTGAAGAGGTTATAGCTAAAATGGGTAAAAACAAAGATATTAAGTTGGCAGTCAATTGGATTACAGGAGAACTATTTGCTATTTTAAATAGCAAAGGTTTAGAAATTTCTCAAAGTCCAGTGAGTGCTAAGAATTTCGCTATTTTGATAAATCTTATTAAGAATGGAACTATCTCAGGAAAGATAGCAAAAACTGTTTTTGAATTGATGATCGATGGTGATAAAGATCCTCAAAAGATTGTGGAGGAAAAAGGATTAAAACAACAAAGTGATCCAAAAGCTTTAGAGGCATTAATTGACAAAATAATTAATGACAATAGAGAAAAAGCCATTGAATATAAACAAGGTAAAGAAAAATTATTTGGTTTTTTTGTTGGTCAAGCAATGAAGGCATCAGGTGGAAAAGCTAACCCTCAATTAATAAATGAGATACTAAAGAAAAAATTATAAGGTTATGGGTTCAGACCTTAATATCACAAAACATTTACAAGATTATATTCTAAAGAATGGTTTGAAATTACATCCAATTCAAAGAGAAATAATAGATTACAACCTATCACTTGGTGATTCAAAAAGAATGCAAATATCTATTTCTCAATGTCAATTTCTACATCTGATTATTAAAGTTTCTAAAATAAAAAAAGTCTTAGAGATAGGAACTTTTACAGGTTTAAGTACATTATCCATGGCATTAGCCTTACCAGATGAAGGCAGTATAATTGCATTAGATAAAAATGTGGAAACAACCAAAGTTGCACAAAGCTTTTTTAAAAAGGCCAATCAAGATCATAAGATTAAAACAATAGTTAAACCAGCATTGGAAACTTTGATGAGTATTAGAAATAAAAAATTTGATTTAGTCTTTATTGATGCAGATAAAATTAATTATCAAAAATATTATGAGATTTCTTTAGACCTACTAAATAAGGAAGGTTTAGTGATACTTGATAATGTATTATGGCATGGAGAGGTTATTAAGAAAGACATAAATGACAAATTTACAAAAAATATAAGAGATTTGAACAATTTTATTTCTAGAGATAAAAGAATTGAAAAAGTCATGATTCCATTTGGTGATGGAATGACCGTTTGTAGGAAGATTTGATGTTTACTGTATTTGGTTTTTATAAATTTCAAAAAATAAATGATTTAAAAAAAAATCAAAAAATATTGAATAATCTCTTAATTAATAAGAATATAAATGGATCGATAATTATCTCTAAAGAGGGTTCTAATGGATCTATATCTGGAACAAACAAAGATATCAAGACAACAATTACAAGATTAAAAAAAATTTTAAGTATTAAAAAATTTGATAGTTTTAATAATTCTAAAAGTAAACTCAAACCTTTTCATAAACCTAAAGTGAAAATTAAAAAAGAAGTTGTTCCAATGGATCTTAAAATTTCAAATAGAATCAAAAAAAAAAACTCTCATATTGATCCAATTAATTGGAACAAATTAATAAAAGATAAAAAAACCTTTTTATTAGATGCAAGAAAACCTTTTGAACATAAAGTTGGATCTTTTAAAAAATCGGTAAATCCAAATATAGGTAACTTTAGAGATTTTCCAAAATACCTAAAAAAGTTAAAAAAAGATCGACCCATAGCTATGTTTTGCACTGGTGGAATTAGGTGTGAAAAAGCTTCCGTATATTTAGAAAAAAAAGGTTTTAAAAATATTTATCAACTAAAGGGCGGAATTCTTAATTATTTAAAAAAAATTAAACAAAAAAAGAGTCTATGGAGAGGTGAATGCTTTGTGTTTGATAATAGAGTTAGTTTAAAACATGGTTTAGTTCAGGGCACATATTCTGTCTGTAGTGGATGTAGAGAGGCAATTTCCACTAAAGACAAGGGATCTAAAATGTATGAGGAGGGTGTTTCATGTCCAAATTGCTATTATAAACTCTCTAAAAATCAAAAATCTCGTTTTAGAATGAGACAAAGTCAGATATATAAAGCCAAACAATCAGGAAAAAAACATTTTTTTCAAAAAGAATTTAAATAAGGATAATTTTGTCTAAGTCAATTAAGCTTACTAAAGATCCAATTTGGACTTTACTTAGAAAAGTAACAATTCCCGCAAGTGTAGGATCATTGTTTCAAACATTTTATAATTTAGTTGATACATGGTTTGCAGGTAAAATTTCTGCAGAAGCTATTGGAGCAATAGCTAAATCATTTCCAATTTATTTCACAATTATAGCAGTTGGAGTTGGGATAGGTGCAGCGACAAATGCTCTGATTGGTAACTCTATAGGAGAAAAGAAACAAAGAGTTGCTTCGTTATATATAGCTCAATCCTTAATTTTTGCTTTAGTAGTTTCGGTTTTGGTTACATTCTTTGGATTAAATGCCTCAAATTTTCTTTTAGAAGTTATGGGATCAAATTCTGAAGGTATAATATTAACAAGAAAATATTTAGACATAATTTTTTATGGAACTTTTATTGTGCTAATTCAAATTTCTTTAAACGGAACTTTAAATGCACAAGGTGATACAAAAAGTTATAGAAATGTTTTAATATTTAGTTTTTTCTTAAATATTTTTTTAAATCCGTTATTTATTTGGGGATATGGTTTTATTCCAGGTTTTGGAATTGCTGGTTTAGCAATTGCAACTGTTATATCACAATTAATTGGAACAATTTATTTAGCATATAAAGTTAATAAATGTAAAATTAGAGAGTATTTAAAAATAGAGTGTTTTATACCAAAGTTCCAGTTTCTAAAATCATTAACAAATCAGGCAGTACCAGTAATGTTCAGTATGTTATTTATTGGAGTGGGTATTTTTAATATATTATATTTTATAGGTAAATTTGGTGACTTGGCTACAGCAGGTTATGGTGCAGCCTTAAGAATAGAACAAGTATTTTTATTGCCGGTTATAGGTTTAAATACAGCTGTTCTCTCGATAGGCGGTCAGAACTTTGGAGCTAAAGCTTATGACAGAATAAGAGAACTTTATACAAAAGCATTGTTTTTTGGAGTTTCATTTATGGTTGTAGCTGGGATAATAATATTTCTAGGAGCAGAGTTTTTTGTTTCTCTATTTACTGACAATCAGGAAGCAATTAAACACGGTGCAATTTATTTAAAAGTTGCAGCTTTCATCGGGCCTATTTATCCCTCATTTTTCATTACCACTGCAGTATTTCAAGCAATTAAAAAACCTCTCTATAGTCTTTACTTAAGCATATTAAGATTGACTGCATTTCCTTTTTTGAGTTTATGGTATGTAATCAATATTAGAGGAGGTGACTATAAAGATATTTTTTATACTATCTTGGTCACTAATTGGGTAATGGGAATTGCTCTTTTGATTTTTATTGGTTATTTCTTAAATAATGTTTTTAAACAGAATAAAACTCTTTTTAGTTATTAGTATTTGTCTAATCTTCATCTCTTTACTCAATATTGACGTAGAGTCTCAGGAAGTTAGTTTAATCTCAGGAATCGCTAAAGTTGTTGATGGTGACACAATTAAAATTGAAAAAAAAAAAATTAGATTTTTTGGTATAGATGCGCCTGAAAAAAAACAAAGTTGTCGAAAAGCATGGTTAACGATAACATTTATAACTATTAATAAAGATTATCCCTGTGGAGAAATATCAACATTAAAGTTAAAAAATAAGATTAATAATAAATTTGTAACCTGCAAATCGACTAATAAAGACAAATATAAAAGATTTATTGCAGAATGTTTTAAGGGTAAAACCAACATTAATTGGTGGATGGTTAGAAATGGGTATGCAGTTGCGTATAAGAAATATTCAAAAAAATATTTAGCTGCTGAAAATCTTGCAAGAAATGAAAAATTAGGCTTATGGAGTGGTACGTTCAAAATGCCATGGGAATGGAGAAAAGGAAATTAATTGATTAATCTTTTTTTAATTTCATTTCTAATTTTCTCACAAAATAGGAAACAACTAAAATTAAAACTAAATATTCAAGAATTAAAAAAGTATAAATTTCTAAAGGTCTATATGTTGTGACAACTAATTCATTTGCTTTTCTAGTTAAATCTCCAATTCCAATTATAGAAACTAAAGAAGACATCTTTAAGACATATACAAATTGATTACCAATAGCTGGTAGAATATTCTTTATAGCTTGTGGTAAAATAACTAATCTTAACTTTCTAAAAAAATTTAATCCAAGTGAACTTCCAGCTTCCCATTGAGATTTTTTTATAGAATTAATACCTGCTCTAAAAATTTCAGCTTGGAAAGCGCTTTCACTTATTGATAATGCAATAATACCAGATACAAAAGGACTAAAACTAATTCCAGTCATTATAGGTAAACCATAATAAATCCATAAAATTAAAACTAATAATGGTATTGCTCTTACAATCTCAACATATGCAATATTAATATAAGTTAAAAATTTATTTTTAGCTAAAGAAGGTATGGCTATTACAAATCCTAAAATCATTGATATAATAATAGAAACAACAGATATATAAATTGTGGTTGTAAAGCCACTTATTAAAAATTTAAGATTTGTTAATCCTTCAATATTGTTAGGAGAAAGTATGAACCATCCTAATTCTTTACCACTGCAAGACGATAAAGTTAAAACTAAAAGTAAAAGAAATAAATTTCTCACCTTTAAGGTTATAAAGAATTAAAATCTAATATCTAATTTATTATAGGCTTTTTAAATTGTATTTAGCTAATAGATTATTAAAAAAACCTGATGTTTTTTTCTTTTTTATCCAATCATTTACATAGCTATTCCACTTACTATCACCTTTTGGAACCATCATAGCTAAATATGCAGGATTTTTCTCTCCATCTGGAACGATAGCTAATTCTGGATATGTAATAACAAGTTTATTTGCTTCTGTTGAACTTGTAATATTCCCATCTGCTCTTCCAGCTAACACTTCTTGAAAATCTCTAGCGGGAGCCTCAACAGAATTTAATTTTGATTTGGGAAAAAATTCTTTAGCCTTTTCTTCTTGAGACGTACCAAGAGTAGTTGCAATAGTTACATCAGACTTATTAAGCGAGTCCCATGTTGGATACTTTTCTAAATTCTTTTTAAGGACAAGAGGCACAGTACCATACTTGTAATATGTATCAGTGAAACCTGCTACTTCAGCTCTTTTTGGTGTCTTTGTAACACTTGTGGAAATATCATATCTTGCAGATGTTATTCCTGAGACGATTGTTTTCCACTCTGCAGGAACAAATTCAATTTTAACACCCATATCTTTTGCTAATTGGTTCATAACATCGATGTCAAAACCTTTATATTTGTTAGTTGCAGGGTCTTTAACTGTCATAGGATCCCAGTCCCCAGTGGTACCAACTTTTAATACTCCTGAAGATAAAATTTTATCTAAATTAGACTCCGCATTGAGTGAAAAGGGTAAGAGAGCAAATATTGCTACTAAAAATAATTTTTTCATATTTTTTATTTAACTTATTTGAGATTTAAATGTGACTATAATCTTGACGCACTATCATTCATCCAATTAAACAAATGTTCTGAAAATGACCGTCTTACAAACAAATTGACCTCATTTTTATTTTGGTTATGAATAATTACATCTATTTTAGCGAGAATTGTTTGGGTTACAGAGCCAATTTTGCCCTTAAAATCGCTAAAATTAAAAGGAGATCCTGTTTGAAAGAGATTATATATCTTGTCACCTTTAAGATTAATCCTTACAAATTGATCCGTTACGTCTACTACAGCTCCTAAATTTAATTTAGATATGTTTTTATTTAAAAGTATCTCGGTATCATATGAATTTGTGTTTTCTTTAACAACGTCATTCGAAAAAATCATCCACTCATCAGGACTCAACCATAAGGCAGTCAACTTTTCGCTTTGGGTAGAAGTATTTGCTTTTGTAGGTAAAACCATATTTAAAGATTTACCGATTGCTGATAAAAATTCTCTTTTTTTTCCTCTTAGTATCAATTTCATAACAGGCTTAATTTCATTCATTTGTAGGCCTTGATAAGATTTTTTCTCTTTTAATGCATGATTATAATTTAGCATTTAATCTTTCACCTTCTTTATCAAAAAAAACTGGATCAGCTACAATTACATTTATGTTTTTATCTTCCATTGGAATAATCAATTTTTGTCCTAACATATTTTTTCCACCCTTAACGACACCTAATGCGATAGATTTTTTTAAATTTGGGCTATAATAACTTGAAGTAACATGGCCAAGCATTTCAACAGGTGATTTTTTAACATCAGCAACTATCTGTGCACCTTCTTCTAAAATTTCCTTTGGATTTTCCGTTAATAAACCAACCAATTGTTTTCTATCCTCCCTAATTGTATCAGATCTATATAATGATCTTTTTCCAATGAAATCGAATTTCTTTTTGCTTACTATCCAATCCATTTGTAAATCAATTGGTGTCATGGTTGCATCAGTATCTTGTCCGACAATTATAAAACCTTTCTCTGCTCTTAATAAGTGCATTGTTTCAGTTCCATAGGGAGTTATATTAAAATCTTTACCGGCTTTCATACATTTTTCCCAAACAGATTTACCATAATTTGCTTGGATATTAATTTCATAGCTATGTTCTCCGGTAAAACTAATTCTCATTACTCTACATTTAATATTATTTATTTTTGCATTTTTAAACGACATATGTGGAAACCTTTCATCAGAAAGATCTAAATCAGGAATAACTTTTGAAACAATTTTTTTACTATTAGGACCACAAACACTTATTGTAGCATAATGATCAGTTACAGATGATAAATATACATCTAATTCAGGCCATTCTGTCTGAAGATAATCTTCAAGCTTTCCTAATACATTAGCAGCTCCACCAGTAGTAGTAGTCATTAAATAATGATTTTCACCTAATCTAGTTGTTACTCCATCATCATAAACCATTCCATCTTCGTTTAGCATCAAACCATAACGACATTTACCTACAGCAAGTTTTGACCAAGCATTGGTATAGACACGATTTAAAAATTCTGATGAATCAGTACCCTGTATATCAATTTTTCCTAATGTAGATGCATCTAGAATACCCGCTGAGTCTCTAGCAGATTTACTTTCTCTTTGCACTGCTTGATGCATATTTTCGTTATTCTTAGGATAGTACCAAGCTCTTTTCCATTGACCAACATTTTCAAACTTAGCATTATTTTCAACATGCCAATCATGTATCGGAGTACGTCTGAAAATATCAAAAAATTCCCCCACATTTCTTCCTACAATAGTACCAAAAGTAAGAGGTGTATAAGGAGGTCTAAAAGTTGTGGTTCCATGTTCACCCATTTTAGTCCCGGCTGTTTCTGAAATTATTCCTAAAGCATGCATATTACCAAGTTTACCTTGATCAGTCCCCATGCCAGTAGTGGTGTATCTTTTTACATGTTCTATAGATCTAAATCCTTCTCTTAGAGCTAATTTAATATCTTTTGAGGTTGCATCATTTTGATAATCAACAAATGATTTAGTTTTTCCTATGGGTTTGTCAGATGGCAATAACCAAATATTTCTCTTTGATAGATTTAAACCTGAAACAATTTCAATAGTTTTGTATTCAGAATTTTCAATATTAAGAAACTTTTTAATAGAAAATAAAGTATTTTTTATTATTTCCTCTAAACTAAAGTCTCCATTGCAAGATCCAATACTTATTTGATCTGAGGGATAAACATCTGGGATGAAGACTTGGTCTTCTTCTCTAAATTTTAATTTACCACCCGACTGTGTAAATAAATGTACTGCTGGGGTCCAGCCACCCGATATACCCAAACAATCACAATTTAGTTTTGTTTTGTCACCAATTACTGTTTGACCATCTTTTGAAAGTTTCATAATGGATATTTTATTTATTCTTTTATATCCGTAGGTATCAACAACAGTGTAGGCTTTATAAATTTTAACATTATTTTTTTCTACCTCATAAGAAATTTTTGAGTCAATCTGCTCTCTATTATCAATTATTGCATTAATTTTAATTCCTCTTTGAATTAAGCTCATGGCAGTTTCGTATGCAGTATCGTTATTGGTAAAAAGAATAATATTTTCACCACAAGCTACACCATATAAATCAATATATTTTTTAATTGAAGAAGATAATAGTATCCCTGGACGATCATTATTATTGAATATTAGAGGTCTTTCTATAGAGCCAGTAGCTGTAATTACTTTTTTAGCTCTAATTTTCAATAGTCTTTGTCTTACTTTATTTTCTCTTTGATTAATTGGTAAATGATCAGTGAGATTTTCACGAGCTAATAAAAAATTGTATCCATGAAATGCTGCAACACTAGTTCTTGTTTTTATTTCTAAATTTTTCAATTTAGATATCTCATTAATTTCTTTTTCTAACCATGAACTTGTTATTTGATTATTAATCTTTGAAAATTCTGAGTTATCATAAATAGAAGATCCGCCCAAATGAGATTTTTCATCAACCAAAAGAGTTTTAAAACCATTTTTAGCTGCCATTTTAGCTGCCATTATTCCTGATATACCTGCCCCAATAACTAAAACATCGCAATGAATATAATTATGCTCATATATGTCTGGATCAGCGACTTTAGGTGATTTACCTAAACCTGCAGATTTTCTAATAAAATATTCATACTTCTCCCAGAAACTTGCGGGCCACATAAAAGTTTTATAATAAAAACCTGCGGGTAAAATAGGGGACAACAGATTATTAATTCCACCAACATCAAAATTAACACTTGGCCAACAATTTTGACTAGATGCAACTAAACCCTCATAAATTTCGACCTCTGTAGCTCTTACATTAGGTTCGGTTCTTGATGAATTATCATGTAATTGAATAATTGCATTTGGTTCTTCAGAACCAGATGTCATAATTCCACGAGGTCTATGATATTTGAAACTTCTTCCTAAAAGATGAACACCATTTGCCAATAAAGCTGATGCTAGTGTATCACCCTTAAAACCAAAGTATTTTTTATTATTAAACTTAAAAGAAACTCGATAAGTTTCATCGATAAATTTGCTTGTTTTAAATCTTAAATTATTAGACATTTTACTTTACTGGTGGTTTTTCTCCCATTTTGTATATAGCTTTTATTTGGTCGTTTGACGTATCTCTGATCATATTGAACCATTTTCTACAACCATGAACATGGTTCCATCTTTCAAATTGAACCCCTTTTATATTTTTTCTCATGAACAAATATTCCGCCCATTCATCATCACTTAGTTCTGTAGGTTGTTTTGGTCTTATAATATGTGCTTCACCACCTGCTTTAAATTCGCTTTGTTCTCTCTCACCACAAAAAGGACAATTAATTAAAAACATTAGTGAGCAACAGCAGCTGCACCATGTTCATCAACTAGATCACCGCTTACAAATCTATTTATATTAAAGGCAGCATTTAATTTATGAGGTTCATCATTCGCAATTGTGTGAGCAAATAAATCCCCTGAGCCAGGTGTTGCTTTAAAACCTCCTGTTCCCCAACCACAATTAAAGTATAAACCTTTAATTGAAGTTTTGCTTACTATTGGACTTGCATCAGGACATATATCAACTATTCCACCCCACTGACGAAGCATTCTCATTCTACTAAATATTGGATATAGCTCTAAAATTGCATTTAAAGTTCCTTCCACAATATCATGACTTCCTTTTTGAGAGTAAGACACATAATCATCAGTTCCTGCTCCAATAACCAATTCTCCTTTATCAGACTGGCTTACATATGCATGAACAGCGTTAGACATTACAACTGTATCTATTATTGGTTTTACTGGTTCAGACACTAAAGCTTGAAGTGGTTTACTTTCCAAAGGTAATTTTAATCCAGCCATATTCGCTATTACACTGGAGTGACCAGCGGCCACAACTCCAATTTTTTTAGTTTTGATAAAACCTTTAGTTGTTTCAATTCCCTCAACTGTATCACCATTTCTTTTTATTCCTTTTACCTCACAATTTTGAATTATATCAACACCCATTTCATCCGCACCTCTTGCATATCCCCAAGCAACAGCATCATGCCTAGCTGTACCAGCTCTTCTTTGAAGAGTTCCACCTAAAACTGGATAACGAATTTCCTGTGAGGTATTTATAATTGGGCAAAATTTTTTAACTTCCTCGGTATTTAAATAAACTGCATCAATGCCATTCAATCTATTTGCGTGAGTTCTTCTTTTTAAATCTCTAACATCTTGCAAATTATGTGCAAGATTCATAACTCCTCTCTGACTAAACATGATATTATAATTTAATTCTTGAGATAAACCCTCCCAAATTTTAAGAGCATGGTCATATAGACCTGCGCTTGCATCCCATAAATAATTAGATCTAATTATTGTGGTATTTCGACCAGTATTTCCTCCTCCTATCCAACCTTTTTCAACAACAGCAATATTTTTAATGTTATGTTTTTTTGCAAGATAATAAGCAGTTGCAAGACCATGTCCTCCACCACCGACTATTACAGCATCATATTCTTTTTTAGGCTCAGGATCTTTCCAAGCTTTCTCCCAATTTTCATGATAAGAAAAAGCGTTTTTAATAAGTGAAAATATTGAATACTTATTTTTCATAATTAATGAATAATTACTTTATAAATATTGATTATTCAATACAATCAGAAGTGACAAATTTATTGGAAGAGTGGGTGAGAGGCTGAAACCAGTCGTTTGCTAAATGACCGTGCGAGGAAACTTGTACCGAGGGTTCGAATCCCTCCTCTTCCGCCATATTCTAGAATAGAGGGTTATTTTTAAAGAAATCTTTCATAGGAATTGGTCTTTGTTCTAATATATACCTATAAACATTGTAGTTTTCTAAAACTCTTTGAACATAATTTCTTGTTTCTTTAAATTTTATTAATTCTATCCAATCAACGTAGTTTATTTGTTTTTTTTGAGGGTTCTTATTTATCTTTTTCCAATATTTTACCCTTTTTGGTCCTGCATTATACGCAGCAATTGCAAAAGGATAAGCACCATCATATTCAAGAATTAATCCTGCAATGTAATGAGAACCTAAGTTGATATTATATTCTGGATCAGTTGTTAGTCTTGATTTTGAATAAGGAAGCTTAGCTTGTTTTGCAACTAACTTGGCTGTGTAAGGCATTAATTGCATTAGCCCTTTAGCTCCAGCATGACTATTTGCACTTAAATCAAATTCACTTTCTTGTCTAATGATTGATAAAATAAATGCAGTTTCAGGAATTTTTCTACCATTAATATACTTTGGAGTACTAATTATTGGATAATTATATTTGTTATGAAATCTTTTTTCATATGAGGCAATTTTTGCTACTTGAATTGCAAAATCAAAACGCTCAATGTTAGTTGCAAGTTCTGCAGCTAAAATTTCACTTCCACTATCAACATTGTCATTTGCTAAATGTCTCAGCATATGTTTAGCATATTTATCTTCATTTAATTCATCGAGTAAATAAATTATTTTAACGATTTCTTTTTTAAAAAAATAATCTCTATATTCTTTTTTTACTTCCATATCCTTTGAAAGTTCAAAATTTGCATTAGGATCTAATTCTCTAAAAGCTAATTGACCGTAATATGTAGTTAAATATTTCGCGCTTTCTTTAAACCAGTTAATTGATAATTCACTGTATCCTAATTTTTTATAAGTTTTTCCTAACCAATACGCACCTCTTGCAACACTTATTGGGAAACCAACGTTATTATAAAAATTTTCAAAATGTTCTTTTGCTAATAAAGGATCATTTAAAAAACTTAAGGCAATCCAACCACTCATCCATTCTGCAGCTGCAAACTCAGAACCTTCGGTCAAAGCATGATTACTAGAGATTTTATAGGCAAGTTCATATTTTTTTTTATATATTAATGATCTTGCTATGATTTCTCTTTCTTCCCACCATTTATCGGGCCTAACCAAATAATCTTTTGAGTTTTTAATTTTTAATAAGATTTCAACTGAGCTATCAACTCTTCCTCTTTTTCTTCTCCATTTTAATCTATCATAATTTAATCCTGCATCATTTTTAAACTTGGCGGGTACTTTAGATATAGCATTATCAACACCATATGATTTGCTCATTAAAAGTTGTCTTGCATTATACAAAAGTTCGTAATCTTTAGGCAAATACCTTAACATTCGTTTTAAATCCCAATATTTATTATTCCAGGCAAGATAATCAGCACGATTTATATAATCTTCTGAATCAAGATATTTTTTAAATTTTTTTCTATAAAATTTTAAATCTGATTTAGTCAATTCAGCTGAGATCCATCCTTCTTTAATTAAATTAACTCCTTTTACTTTATTTCCTGTTAAAACCAAACTTTCCCCAAGTATCATTTTGCCAAAGCCGCTCAGAGGCATTGAGTTTTCATACCAATCTATAATTTTATTTGGTGATATATTTTTGGTAGATAGCTTATGTTCTGCAAGATATTTAATACGACCAATTCTTGGATAGTTTTCATTTTTATCTATAAATTTTTTATATTCATAATAAGATGCTTGGTTACCTTTTCTTAACAAGTGTCTCCATTCAATAAAATTATATATTGATTTATCCTTTGCTTTTTTTGAAGTTTTTAAAGCATCTGACCATTTAGATCTTTTCATTTCAGATATAGCTTTTTTTGCTAAATTAAAATCTTTTTTATTATAATATTTAGAAATTTTGATGTTTTTGCTATTTTGAGTACCTGCTATTAAAGGTTTTTTTTTGGTAAAATAATTCCACTTTTTTCATTTTTTTTGACAATAATTTTTTTCTCAGTTTTTTTTTCTTTATTTTCTTCAATCGGTTTTGGAAGAGGTCTTAACGCATCTATTAATAATTTTTTTTGAGTTTGTTCTTTTGATAGGATAGGTTTTTTGAGAGGAATTATGTCAGATGAGACATAATTAAATATTCCGTAAAGGTAAAACATAAATAAAAAAAATAAGAATTTTTTTGTCATAATCTTTACTATAAAAATCTACAATCTATGTTATAAGGATTTATGTTTAAAGGTTCAAATGTTGCTTTAATTACTCCATTTAAAGAGGATAAGCTAGATGATAGTACTTATATAAAATTAATCCATTTTCATATAAAAAATGGGACTGATGGTCTTGTCCCTGCTGGAACGACAGGAGAGTCACCAACTTTATCTCATCAAGAGCACGAGAGAGTAATTGAATTGTGTGTAAAAGAAAGTAATGGTAAAATACCAGTTTTTGCAGGAACAGGTTCAAACTCTACCGAGGAAGCCATCTCATTAACTATACACGCAGAAAAAAAGGGCGCAGACGGTGCTCTTATAGTTACACCATATTATAACAAACCAACACAAGAAGGTCTTTATCAGCACTATAAAGCGATAAATGATAAATGTGGGATACCAATATTAATTTATAACATACCAAGTAGATCAGTAATAGATATGACAGTTGATACTATGGCTAGATTATACGAATTAAAAAATATAATAGGTGTTAAAGATGCAACTGGTGATCTTAATAGAGTTGATCAATCATTAAAAAAGATGGGAAAAAACTTTTTACAATTGACTGGTAACGATGACAATGCATTAGAATTTAATAAAAGAGGAGGTGCAGGCGCAATAAGTGTTACTGCAAATATTGCTCCAAAACTGTGCTCAGATTTTCAAAGATATTCTATAATGAATGATAGTGATTCTCAAAAAAAAGCAGATGAACTTAATAAGATTTTAGAACCAGTTCATCATTCTATGTTTGTGGAAAGTAATCCAAGTCCAGTAAAATATGCGGCAAAACTACTAGGACTTTGCGATGATCAAGTAAGACTTCCTTTAGTTAAAATTACAGATCCAACAAAAGATATAGTAAAAAAAGCGTTAGTGTCTGCTAAATTACTTTGATGAAAAGAAAAACCAATCCTGGTTTAAAGATAATTTGCCTAAATCGGAAAGCGAGTTTTAATTATTTTTTTGAAGACATTCTAGAAGCTGGAATTGTTCTTAAAGGCTCAGAAATAAAATCTATAAGAAATGGAAAGGTAAATATTGGTGACTCTTATGCTATAGAAAAAAAAGGTGAGATAGTATTAATCAATTCACATATATCTTCTTATAAGCAAGCAAGTTATTCTAATCATAATCCTATGGATGAGAGAAAATTATTACTTAGTAAAAGAGAAATAAACAAATTAATAGGAAAAATGCAACGTGAAGGTTTTACTATAATTCCAACAAAAATGTATTTTAAAAAAGGTATAGCTAAAATAGAGATTGCAATAGCCAAAGGGAAAAAACAATTTGATAAAAGAGCCGTGAAAAAAAAAAGAGATTGGAATCGACTTAAGGCTAGATATATTAGAAAGTCAAGTTAAATGATATATTTAGGAATAGGGTCAAATTTGGGAAATAGAAAAATTAATATTGAACAAGCAAAATTCAGGATATCTCAAAATAACATAAAGATACTTCAATCTTCAAATTATTATGAAAGTTTGTCTTGGCCAAATATAAAAGATCCGAAATTTCTAAATATTGTGATTAAAATTAAGACAAATTTAAAACCAATTAAGTTAATTAGATTGTGCAAAAAAATTGAAGAATCATTTGGTAAAAGAAAAAAAGAGAGAAATTCCCCTCGAATATGTGATATCGACATCCTTGATTATAAAAAAAAGCAAATAAACAAAGGTCTAATTTTACCTCATCCAAGGTTAAGTCAACGAAATTTTGTTCTTTTACCATTATTTGAGCTTAATAAAAGCTGGAAACATCCTAAAACTAAATCCAATATAAAGTCACTTATATTAGCATTATCAAGTAAAGACATAAGATCTATTAAAAAAATTTAATTTAATGATATAGTAATTCAATGTTAAACTCGGACGATTTAATAAATAAAGTAAAAATATATAATAAGTTTTTAAATCCTGAAAAATTAAATAAAGCTTATGATTTTGCCGTTAGAGCTCATGGTAATCAAAAAAGAGCTTCTGGAGATCCATATTCAGTTCACCCTATAGAAGTTGCAAATATTCTTACTGACTTAAAACTAGATAGTGCAACAATTACAACAGGACTACTTCACGACACAATCGAAGATACATTTGCTACCTACGAGACAATTAGAGGAGAATTTGGTAATGAAGTAGCAGATCTAGTTGATGGTGTTACAAAAATATCAGTTTTAGAAAATACTGCTTCCCCAAGTTCAAAAGCAGAAAATTTTCGAAAACTAATATTAGCAACTTCAAAAGATATAAGAGTTTTATTAGTTAAAATTGCTGACAGATTACATAATATGAGAACTATTAAAGCAATTACAAATAAAGATAAAAGAAAAAGAATCGCACAAGAGACTATGGAAATTTATGCCCCACTTGCTGACAGAATGGGTATGCACAGAATTAGAGATGAACTAGAAGATCTATCTTTTGAAATTCTTAATAATCAAGCTAGATTGTTAATTCAAAAAAGACTTGACGAAATTAAATTAGATAAAAAAGATATTTTTACAATTTTATCAAAAGAACTTAATGAGTTGCTTAATACAAATAATCTTAAATCAATTATCTTTGGAAGAGAAAAAACACCTTTCTCAATCTGGAGAAAGGTACAAAAAAAAAGAGTTTCATTAGAACAAATAACTGACATTATTGGCTTCAGGATTATTGTTGATAATATTGATAATTGTTATCGAGCTCTTGGAATTTTACATAAAGAATACAACTGTATTCCTGGAAAATTTAAAGATTATATTTCATTTGCTAAAATTAATGGTTATAAATCAATTCATACATCAGTAATAGGTTCAAATAAAAAACCAATTGAAATTCAAATAAGAACACAAAAAATGCATGAATTCGCCGAAAGAGGTATTGCTTCTCATTGGCAGTACAAATCATCAGAAAAATTTAATTCGTTAACATTACAAGAATATGATTGGTTGAAAGATTTAGTTGAAATTATTGAAAAAAATGAAAATCCTGAACATTCATATGAATATACAAAATTACAAATGTTCCAGGAAAATGTTTTTTGTTTTACTCCAAAAGGATCAGTGATAAAATTACCAAAGGATGCAACACCAATTGATTTTGCCTATGCTGTACATACTAAAGTTGGTGATACAGCTGTTGGATGTGAAATTAATGGAAATAAAAGCGATTTACAATCAATTTTAAGAAACGGTGATAGAATAAATATTATCACTTCAAAAAAGCAATCTCCATCTCTGCACTGGATACCTATAACCAAGACTGGAAAAGCAAGAGCAGCCATTAGAAGATACTGGCATGATAGAAAAGAAAGGAAACACGAAGAAAATAAGAAGTATAATACTACACTATGGATTTCCTTACCTGATAAACCTGGTCAGTTAGGTAATGTAAGTTCATTGATAGGGCAACATAAGTTGAATATATCAAATTTAGAAATGGCTGGTAAAAATCCCAATTATATCAATTTTAAATTTCAATTAATTATTACAGATTTAAAAAACTTTACTAATTTTATTGCAGAGCTTAAACAAAAGGGTATAAAATTTAAGATAATTAGACACGAAGATAAAAGAAATGCTTTCACACAAAAAATCCTTAAATATTTTAAGAAAAACTGATGCACTATTAGAAGGACATTTTGTTTTATCTTCAGGCTTACATTCTTCTAAATATATACAATGTGCAAAACTGTTAAGTTTTCCACATATAGCTCAGATTATCTGTAAATCTTTAGCTAGTAAAATAAAAAAAGAATTCAAAAATTTCGATTTAATTTTAGCTCCAGCGATGGGTGGAATAATTATAGGGTATGAAATTGGGAAGGTGTTGAAAAAAGAGACTATATTTTGTGAAAGAGTTAAGGGTAAGTTTACTTTAAGAAGAGGATTTAAAATAAATAGAAATAAAAAAGTTTTAATAATTGAAGATGTAA
Source organism: uncultured Pelagibacteraceae bacterium (assembly GCA_902515205.1). GTDB lineage: Bacteria > Pseudomonadota > Alphaproteobacteria > Pelagibacterales > Pelagibacteraceae > Pelagibacter. The sequence continues at coordinate 27,972 of CABXTU010000013.1, forward strand.
TTACAACAGGAAAATCAAGCATGGAGTGTGTTAAGTTGATAAAAAAGAATAAAGCTAAGTTAGTTGGTTTTGCCTCTATAATTAATAGATCAACAAAAAAAACATTAAAGATTAAAAAGAAAATTATTTCTCATCTTAAAATTAATGTTCCTACTTATAAAAAAGATAAATTACCAAAATATTTAAAATCAATTCCTTTAACAACACCTGGAAGCAGATTTATAAAGTGAAGAGATTAGGGGTAAATATCGATCACATAGCAACTTTAAGAAATGCTAGAGGTGAAAATCATCCAGATCCAGTTTATGCAGCTAGATTCGTTAAAAAAGCTGGGGCCGATTCAATTACAATTCATTTAAGAGAAGATAGAAGGCATATTAATGATTATGATGCTAAAAAGATTTGTTCAATAAAAAATCTTTTAGTAAATTTAGAAATATCAACTAATTTAGAAATTATCAAAACTGCCCTTAAAATTAAACCAGATTTTGTTTGTATCGTACCAGAAAATAGAAAAGAAATTACAACAGAAGGAGGTTTAAATTTGAAGATAAATAAATCTAAGATTAAACATATCATATCAAAATTTAAAAAAAAAAAAATTAGAACAAGTTTATTTATCAATCCATCTATTGAAGATATAAAAAGATCCAAAAAAATAGGTGTTGATTGTGTTGAAATCCATACAGGTCGATTATCAAATTTAATTAAATCTAAAAAAAATTATTCCAAGGAATTAAAAAAAATTATTAATTGTTCTAAATTTGCTATAAAAAATAACATAGAAGTCCATGCTGGTCATGGGCTAGATTATAAAACAACGAAAATTTTAAGAAGAATTAAAGAAATAAAAGAATTTAATATTGGCCATTTTCTTATAGGGGAGTCAATATTTGAAGGATTAACGAAAGTAATAAAAAAATTTAAACGAATAATTAAGACATAATTTTAATAAATTTATGAAAATATTAGGTATAGGTGTTGATATTATTAAAAATAAAAGAATTAAATTATTAATTAAAAACCAAAAATTTATTAAAAGAATTTTCAGTTCTAATGAAATAATAATAGCAAAAAGACAATCTAATAAAACAAATTATTTTTCTAAAAGATTTGCTGCTAAGGAAGCTTTTGTAAAATCTTTAGGTATTGGTTTTAGGGATGGTCTAAATTTTAAAGATATTGAAATTTTAAATGATAATAAGGGAAAACCTTTTTATTTTAAAAATAAAAAAATAAATGCTGTTGTAAATAAAACTTTTAAAGTTAAGAAATACAATTTGTTTCTTTCAATTTCAGATGAAAAAGATTATTCAATAGCTTTTACAATGTTACAAACTAAATAATGTTTAATCTAGAATCAATAAAAGAAAATATTAAAACTCTATTTTATGCATTGATTATTGCTATTATAATTAGATCATTATTGATACAGCCATTTTATATTCCATCATCTTCTATGGAACCAAATTTATTAGTTGGTGATAGGCTTTTTGTTACTAAATATTCATACGGTTATAGCAGGCATTCGTTTCCATTTAGTCCTCCAATTTTTGATGGAAGATTAATATCAAATAACCCTATGAGAGGTGATGTAGTAGTTTTTAAAACGCCAGCAGATAACAGGACCGATTATATTAAAAGACTTATAGGTTTACCTGGCGACATTATTCAATTTAGAGACTCAAATTTGTACATTAATAAAAGTGAAATCCTTAAATCAATAATATCAAAAACAGATAAGATCTATTGTGGAAAAACAAAAATAGATGTTGTTACATTTGAGGAGCTACTACCTAATGGAAAAAAGTATATTGCAGTATATTTTAAGGATTATTCATTTGAAAACTCAGATCCATTTATTGTACCAGATGAACACTTTTTTTTTTTAGGTGACAATAGGGATTGTTCTAAAGATAGTAGATTTTTATCTAGCGTTGGTTATGTTCATAAAAATAATCTTGTTGGTAAAGCACGATTTATATTTTTTTCATCTGATAGATCAAAGGGAAGTATTTTTTCATTTTGGAAATGGAATCAGTCAATAAGATTTGATAGATTTTTTAAAAAGATAAACTAATGAAAACTCATTACAATATTTTAGAAAAAAAAATTAAGATTATTTTTAAAAATAAAGATTTATTAATCAAATCACTAACACATAAAAGTTTTGATAAAAATAAAAACAATGAAAAAATTGAGTTCCTGGGTGATCGAGTTTTAGGATTAGTAATGGCAAAAAAACTTTTAGAAATTTACCCTGGTGATAGTGAGGGTATTTTAGATAAAAAATTTGCAACTTTAGTTAATAAAAAAACTTGTTTAAGTATTGCTAAAGATCTTCAATTAGAAAAATATATCTTGATATTTAATTCAAAAAATAAAAAAAGAATAGTCGAAGATAAAGTTTTAGCAGATACCTGTGAAGCCTTAATTGGTGCAGTCTATCTTGATAAAGGATATCAGATTGTTGAAAAACTTATTTTAAATTTATGGTCTCATCATATAAAGAATAGCATTATTACTAAAATAGATGCAAAAACAAAATTACAGGAATATTCATTAAAGATATTTAAGAAGTTACCAATTTACAAGCTTATCTCTAACACTGGACCAAAACACAAGCCACTTTTTAAAGTAGGTGTAAAGTTAATTGATACCAAATTTTATAATGCTAATGGTAGATCAAAAAAAGATGCGGAACAAAATGCAGCTTATGAATGTTTACAAAACATTAAGAAAATATGACTTGGGATGATCTAGGGTATCTATTATCTAAAAATAAATATAACGAAAATTCAGTAATTGCTGAAATATATACAAAGGATCACGGTAAAGTATCGGGAATAATTTTCGGGGGAACTTCAAAAAAGATTAAAAATTATCTTCAAATTGGAAACAATATACATGTTAACTTTAATTCAAAATCAGAAAATCGTATTGGAAGTTTTAAGATTGAAATTAAAGAAGTTTTATCTCCATACTATTTCGATAATCAGTATAAATTATCGTGTATTTTTTCTGCAATGCATTTAGTAAAAATATTAACTGCTGAGGCTCAAATAAATAAACCTGTATACGACTTAATAGAAGATTTTTATATTCTTCTAAAAAAAGAAAATTGGATTAAAGATTATATTTTTTGGGAATTAAATTTATGTAAGATACTCGGTTATGATTTACAAATTGAAAATTTAGTTGATAAAAAAGTTGTTAATAATCAAACTATATATGTATCTAAATCATCGAAAACAAAAAAGATTATACCTAATTTTCTAATAGATAAAAATCACGAGAATGTTAAATTAGAAATCTTATTAGATGGTTTAAATTTAGTAGGTGATTATTTAGATAAATCAGTATTTAAACCAAATAATCTTAGACAACCGACAAGCAGAGTAAATTTTATAAATACCTTGAAATAATTATTTCAATATTTTATTGATTCTATCAGCGTAATAACTAACTATTGCATTAGCTCCAGCTCTTTTGAAAGCTATTAAACTTTCTAGAATAGCATTTTCATTAATAAGACCCTTGTTTATACCACTAGATAATAAACTATATTCTCCAGAAACTTGATAGGCCATAACAGGTATCTTGAAATTATTTTTAACAGATCTAATTATATCTAGATAGGGTAAGCCTGGTTTCACCATTACCATATCAGCACCTTCTTTAATATCTAAAGCAACTTCTCTTAAAGCTTCATCTGCGTTTTTATAATCCATTTGATAATTTTTTTTATTGCCTATTAAAACTCCCTTTGATCCAACAGCATCTCGAAATGGACCATAAAAGTTTGACGCATATTTAACGGCATAAGATAATATTTGAGTCATTTGGTGTCCATTTTTATCAAGAGCTTTTCTTATTTCACCTATTCTACCATCCATCATGTCTGATGGTGATAAAACATCACATCCCAATTGAGCTTGCAACAAAGATTGATCAATTAATATCTTTAATGTTTCATCGTTAAGAACATATCCAGACTTTAGTATTCCATCATGACCATGTGAAGTGTAGGGATCTAATGCTACATCGCACATTATCCCAATTTCATTTTTGTATTTTTTCTTAATTTGTTGAATAGCTTTACAAACCAGATTATTTTCATTAAGTGCTTCGGTTCCCAAAAAATTTTTTTTATTAGATTGAGTAAATGGAAATAATGCAATCATCGGTAATCCTATTTGAATTGCGTTATCAATGATCCTATTTATTTTATCTAAAGAATATCTATAAACCTTAGGCATAGATTTAATATTTTGTTTTTTATTTTTTCCATCAACTAAAAATATAGGTAATATAAAATCACTTGTAGAAAGGTTATTTTCTTCTATTAACCTTCTAGACCATTTATTTTTTCGACTACGCCTTAATCTCAGACTTGGAAATTTTCCTGTTATCATTTTAAAATATATTTATAATATGCGACAAATGTTATATACAAATATAACTCAAAAAAGATATTAAACAATCGTATGGAACTAAATTTTAACGATTTTCAAAGACAAGAAGTCAAATTTGACATTAATGAACTTCAAAAAGCCTATAAAGAGATAATTAAAATAAAAAGCTTTAGTGGTGTAGCTGGTGTTTCAAATTTTGGAGCAATATCTTTAACTCAAATACCTGGAGATCCTAACTCTATTAAGGGGAGTAAAGCCAGAGGTGTTTTTTGGACTAAACCAGATAAGTCCGGGGTAGAAGTTGTTAGAGAAAAAAAAATTGATGAGGCTGCGTATTCAGAATTCATTGAAGAATACAACGATACATATTTTAAAGAAGTTTTTGAAACTTTATCAGCTAAATATAAATTAGGAAGAGTTAGAATATTACTTAAAGAACCAAGGTCTACATTAAGTTGGCATAGAGATCCTGAGCCGAGATTACACATACCCATAGTTACCAATCCTGGAGCTATTATGGTTGTTGATCATGTAGCAAAACATATGCCTGCAGATGGGTCTGTTTGGATTACAAATAATACAAAATATCATAATGCTTTCAATGGTGGTGAAGAAGATAGAGTTCATTTGGTAGCATGTGTGTTAGATTATAAATTTAATTAATTTGAAAAAGATATTTATTTCCTCAGATCATGCCGGATTTAGTTTGAAAGAACTAATAAAAAAAAAATTTTATAAAAAATATAGATTTAATGATTTAGGAACAGACAATTCAAAAATATCGGTGAATTATCCAGACTATGCACATAAACTTTGCAGAAAGGTGGGAAAAAATAGTAAAAATATGGGCATTTTAATATGTGGATCAGGCATGGGCATGTCTATGGCTGCAAATAAGCATAGAAATATAAGGGCGGCAATGTGTTATTCAGTTAAAAATACAAAATTATCTAGATTACATAACGATGCAAATATTATAACATTAGGATCAAGATTGACAAAGAAAGATACTGCCTTTAAATGTATAGAAGCTTTTATTAATACAAAATTTGAAGGTGGAAGACACAAAAAAAGAGTAAAAAAAATATAAGATATATGTCTAGTGAAACAAAATATATAAATTCAGAATATAAAGATTTTTTTGAAAAAAGTCTTTCACAGTCTGATCCAGATTTATTTAAAGCCATTAACGACGAGTTAGTAAGACAACAAAATCATATTGAACTTATCGCTTCAGAAAATATAGTTTCTCAAGCAGTATTAGA
>CABXTU010000014.1 GCA_902515205.1 uncultured Pelagibacteraceae bacterium
AACCTTCCATCTCTTGCAAAACGACTATCTGCTACAACGACTTTGTAAACTGGCCTTTTCTTTGTTCCACCTCTTGATAACCTTAACTTTAACATTTACTCTCCTTTTTTTTATTTTAATTGATTAAATAATTCTGGTGGTATTCCTTTATCAGACATACCTTTCAGATTTCCTTTAGACATCTTTTTCATCATTTCAGACATCATTTTAAATTGTTTTAACAATTTATTGATAGTGGCTGGATCTGTACCAGAACCATTAGCAATTCTTTTTTTTCGAGAACCATCAATTATTTTTGGATTCTCTCGTTCATTTTTTGTCATTGATAAAATTATTGCCTCATTTTTTGTAATTACACTTTCATCTATACCTGCAGCATTCATTTGAGACTTAACTTTTGAAACCCCTGGCATAAAAGACATTACTCCTTCTATTCCACCCATTTTTTTCATCTGTCGTAATTGAGTTAAATAATCTTGCATTGAAAATTGTCCTTTTTTTAAATTTTCTTCAGCCTTTTTAATATTTTCTTCACCAAGATCTTGTGCAGCTTTTTCTACAAGGGATACAATATCTCCCATTCCCAAAATTCTATTTGCAATTCTATCTGGATGAAATACTTCAAGATTTTCAATTTTTTCACCTACTCCTAAAAATTTAATTGGAACTTGAGAAATAAATTTCATACTAACAGCTGCTCCACCTCTAGCATCACCATCTGCTCTAGTTAAAATTATTCCTGAAAGATTTACTGTATTTTTAAATTCTTTTGCTACAGATGCTGCTACTTGTCCCGTAAGTGAATCTGCAACCAAAAATGTCTCTGCAGGTTTAATAACATTTTCGATTTGTTTGATTTCACTCATCATTTGTAAATCAATCTGTGTCCTGCCTGCAGTATCAAATAATATAATATCAGCCCCATTTAAATTAGCTGCACTTATAGCCCTTTGACAAATATCAGCTGGCTGTTGTCCTTCAATAATAGGAAGAGTTAGAATATTATTTTGCTCACCTAATGATTTTAATTGTTCTTGAGCAGCTGGTCTATAAATGTCTAAGCCGACCATCATAACTTTCTTCTTTTTTTTGTTTTCTAAATACCTTGCAAGTTTTGCAGTAGTAGTTGTTTTACCAGAACCTTGTAATCCAACCAACATCATTGGTACTGGTGGAACAGCATTAAGATTTACATCGTAATTTTTTTCACCTAGTAAATTAACTAATTCATCATAAACAATCTTAACCACCATATCGCCAGGTGAAGTTGATCTAATTATTTCTTGTCCTAAAGCTTTTGGTTTAACTTTTTCAATAAAATCTTTTGCAACTTCAAGAGATACATCTGCTTCTAATAAAGCCTGCCTGATACCTCTTAGCCCTTCATCTACTTGGTTCTCATCAAGTGATGGTGCTTTTTTTATTGAGGAAAAAACTTCCTCAAATTTATTTGTCAAATTTTCAAACATATTTATTACGCATATTAGTAATCGCACTAGTGGGCGAACCCTCGCTGACTAGTGTCGATCTCCTTGTTTCCAAAGACACCGCAAATTTAACGTTTTTGCGGAAACTGCCATAAATTATAATAGAGGTTCAAAAAGTCAATAAATAAGTTAAATAACTATATATGGACATGAAAGCTTTTAAAATGGATGGATTAGGTAATGATTTTGTTATCATTGATAATAGACAAAAAATTAATGATTTATCAAAAGAGGAGATAATTAAAATTTGTGATAGAAATTTTATTGGATGTGATCAACTAATATTTATTGAAAAAGATAGAACTTCTGATGCACGATTAAAATTTTTTAATTCCAATGGCGGTGAGACTGGGGCGTGTGGTAATGGAACAAGATGTGTTGCAGAATTAATTTCAAAAGAAAAAAATGATAAAATTATTATTTTAAATACCCTATCCGGAAATTTAAAATCTGAAATATTAGGTAACAATCTAGTTACAACAGAAATTGGACAAGCAAAAAATCAATGGAACGAAATTCCTATGTTAAAGGAGTCAAATACACTTAATCTAAATATAAAAATTGATGACATTAATAAAAATCAACATTATGGCGGTACTGCTGTTAATGTCGGTAACCCACATGTTATTTTTTTTGTAGATAACATAGATGATTTTGATATTGCAAAAATTGGTCCAAAAATTGAAAATCATAAGATGTTTCCAGAAAAATGTAATGTTACAATTGCCAAAGTTATAAATAAAAATTTAATCAAAGTTAAAGTTTGGGAAAGAGGTGCTGGATTAACAAAAGCATGTGGAACTGCAGCATGCGCTACAACATTTGCAGGCTCATTAAATAACCTTACTGAAAAAAATACAAATATAGAATTTGAGACCGGAAGATTGTCAATTTTTATAGATGAGAAAAATTCTATTCATATGAAAGGTCCTGTTTCAGATATAAAGGAAATTTCAATTAAATTATAATGGGAATATTTGATAAATTTAAAAAAGGTTTCCAAAAAAGTGCTTCAGCATTTTCATTAGGTCTTAAAGAAATAATTATAAAAAAAGAAATAGATGACAAAAATTTAAATAAAATCGAAGAATTTTTAATTCAATCAGATGTCGGAATTGAAGCTGCTTCTGAAATAAAAGAGATAATTTCGACTAAAAAGATTGATCCTAATAAAGATTTGAAAAATGAAATAAATCTTATTTTAAAAGAATATATTATTTCATTAATGAGGCCATTGGAGAAAAGTTCTTTTTTTATAAAAAAAGAAAAACTTAATGCAACTTTAATTTCTGGGGTTAATGGTGTTGGTAAAACAACAAGTATAGGTAAAATTGGTAAAATTTTAAAAACCAATGGAAATAAAGTAATGTTCGCTGCCTCAGATACTTTTAGAGCTGCAGCAATTGAACAATTAGAGAATTGGGCTAACAAAATAGATGTTAAAATAATTAAATCATCACAAGGATCTGATCCAGCCTCAGTTGCGTATAAAGCTATTGAAGAGGCTATAAATAATAATTTTGATCAAGTTTTAATTGATACAGCTGGAAGACTTCAAAATAAAAAAAATTTAATGGAAGAGTATAAAAAAATTGCCAATGTAACAAAAAAGATAGATTCTGATGCACCACACGATGTTATATTAATTTTAGATGCAACTTCTGGTCAAAATATTATTAATCAAGTAGAAGAATTTAATAATATTATTCCGATAACAGGCATCATCATGACAAAATTAGATGGCACTGCAAGGGGTGGCATTCTTTTAGCTTTAGCAAAAAAATATAAAATTCCAATTATCGCTTTAGGTTTAGGTGAGAAAGAAGATGACTTACAAATATTTGAAGCCGAAAAATTTGCAGAGGCTTTTATCCAAGTTAGTTAATTAGATTACTTGATATAAGTGGTTTATAAAAACTACACTTATAATTATCTTTAAATTTAAAATGACCACAATTTTTGGCAAAAGAAGATATGATAAAATCAAATTTACCTGTAGTTGGATATAACTCTAATTTTTTTTCTATAATATCAAATTTAAAATTTGCATTTAAACTTTTAACTGCACTAATCATTACCAATGTTTTATTATCTTTTAAAAGATAATAAGCAAAATCATCTGGAAACACTGGAAAATCGTATTCCTCAAGATAATATTTCGCATGAGATGGAAACCAGTCATAAGATATCAATGAAGATGAAGTTTTGGTTTTATAATCATAAATATAAAGATCTTTTGGATAGTCATTAATATAATTTTCACTCTCACCTCTTGCTAAAATTGAATTTTCTCTACCCTTAAAATACAAAGTAAAATCTTTATTATGAGAATTCATTTGGTCTATATAAAATAGATTATCAACTGAAAAATCATTATCTTTAGCAATAGCAATTTTGTTTAAAGAAAAAAGAAAAATGATTAATAAAAATATTTTGTCCACTTAATAGAATTATAAAATAATATTGAATTTTATTTGGTTAGAATGTGGCTTAATTTAAACTTTCGATGAATGATTTAAGCGCATAAACTAGCCTTTCATCAAATTCCATCATATGATTGTCATATTTGGTAAAGTATGAATATTTAGGTTCATTAGCTATTTCATAAATTTTTTTTCCCATTGAGAATGGAACTATTTGATCGACTTCACCATGCATAACCAGGATGGGTGAATTTATATTCTTAATTTTTTTATAATTTTCAAATTTATCTTTAAGTAATAATCTAACTGGTATGTAAGGATAGAATGTTTTGGCAGCATTAACCATGGATGTAAAAGGTGTTTCTAAAATGATACCAGCATAATTTTTGTTTTGTGCTAAGTGTGTGGCTATCCCAGTACCCAAAGATTCTCCATATAAGATCAGATTTTTTTCATCTACTCCTTTTTTAGTCAACCAATTAATTGCACTTTTACCATCCTCATAAAGACCTCGTTCAGTAGGTTTGCCACTGTTACCACTAAAACCTCGCCACGCTATAATTAAAAAATTAATGTTCATATCTTTAAAATGATTAAGTTTATGAATTCTATTTTCTAGAGATCCTGCATTACCATGAAAAAAAATAAGAGTTTTATGGTCCTTAAGATTTTTTTCATGATACCATCCCAGTAATTCAATGTTATCTTTGGTTGTTATCTTAACTTTTTTAATTTCTACTGAAATTTTATCTCCTGAATAATTGTTTTCATTTGGGTGATAGAGTAAATTTCTTTGATAAAAGTATAAAAATACTAATATAAGAAAATACAAAAAAAAAATTATTAAAAATAATTGCAATAAATTCTTCCTAAATTTTTTGAACATTTTTTTTCTTTGCTAAATATACTCCAATAAATACTAAAAATGTTCCTATCAAATGGTAATTTTCTAGTTTTTCTTCAAATAAAAAATAGCCATAAATTGCACCATAAATTGTAAATATATACAAAGTAAATCCAGTTAAAGATGCACCAAGTTTTTTTTGAGCTACTGTGTAAAGAGTAAAAGCAATAATTCCTGGAGAAATCGCCGCAAAAATTACCCACATAAAAAATTCTCTACTAAACACAGTTTTTTCAAAAAAAAGTTCTTCTCCAACATAAAATGGCAATAAACTAATAGCACCAAAAAATGCGACTAGCGTGAATCTTTGAAAAATCTCAAGTTTTGTTTTCCAATAAAATAAATAAATTGAATATAATGCCCACCCTATAGCAGCAGCTAACATCCAAAGATCTCCAATAGTAAAGTTAAGATTTATTAATAAATAAAAATTACCCTTAATAATAATTGCAAAGACGCCAATTAGACAGGTTATAAGTCCAATAATTTTAATAAGATTAATTTTTTCGTTAAAAAAAATACTTGAAATCAAAATTATAAATATTGGAGAGGAGGTATATATTATTCCCATATTAGTAACTGTAGTGGTTTGGCCTGCTAAAAAAGGAAAGGCGCCACAAATACCACAGCCTGTTGCCCCTAAGAAAAAAAGTTTTTTATATTCCTTTTTCATAATTATGTAATTTTTTTTTAACGATACATAAGTAAAAGGTAAGAGAATTAAAAAAACTAATGTCCATCTCCAAAATGCTAAAGAAATTGGCGGAACATATTCAACACCACCTCTAGCTACAACAAGATTTGATGCCATAAAAATAGGCTGAATAAATAAAAGTGAAAATGCAAAAAAATTTTTAGCTTTCATGCGCAAGGATTTTCTTTTAGATTATTTATTTTTTATCAAAGAAGGCTTCATACAACATCATAAAGATTGCAACGCCCATTAAAATATAGACCGGCAACACGTCAAAGAAACCTATCATTGAAGATCTAGTTAATGTGAATGCAAGACCAACCAAAAAGGCTATTGCAAGTAAAGATCCTAAAAATGTGGTAAACTTTTGCATTTTAATTATTACATTCCTTTTCTAACCAATTAGCAACCCCTAAAAATCTATGATCATCATAACGATCTCCTATTAGCTGCACTCCTAATGGTAAATTATCTTCACCTTCAAGTAGTGGAAGAGAAATACAAGGTGTTCCTAAATAAGACCAAACTTTATTAAATTCTGCTGTTCCAGTACTTTTCAAACCTTTGGGTGCTACACCAGGACTAGAAGGCGATAGTACACCATGGTAATCCTCAAAGACTTCTTGATAAGACTCGTAACTTCTTTTTTTAAAATCAATTGCCTCCGCATATTCTTTTGCTGAATAATTATTGCCTTTAGCTATAGCAGTTTGCATATATTTTGATAATTTTGCTTTATATTTTTTATAGTACATTGCAAAATTATTAGCCAAATCTGTTTCGTGAATAATTTGATGGTATTTATGAATATCTTTAAAATATGAGGGGGTATCAAATACCTCAATATTTTTAAATGATTTAATAAAATATTCAAAGGACTCCCTAGACTTTTTATCAATTATCTTCCAATAATCTGACTTATAAAAAATAAACTTAGGCTCATACTCTGGGCCTTTTTTTGTTTCTTCTAAAATATTTTCAGCTGAATAGTAAATAGTTGCTTGATCATGATGATCTTTTTTAATTAAAACCTTCGCTAATAATGCTACATCTTCAACAGTTCTTCCAAATATACCCATATGATCTAAAGTATATGAAGTTCTCAAAACACCATTTCTTGAAATTAAACCATAAGTTGGTTTATATCCGACAACGCCACAGTAAGAAGCTGGTCTTATAACTGATCCACCTGTTTGTGATCCAATAGAAAGAGGTGCCATAAAAGAGGCAACACATGCAGCTGAACCACTAGATGAACCTCCTGGCGTCCTTGAGTAATCATGAGGATTGGTTGTTTTTGGTGGTCCGAGATAAGCTAATTCTGAAGTAGCTGTTTTGCCCATGACAATAGCACCAGCAGAATATAAAAGTTCAACTATCTCAGCATTTTGAGAATAAGATTTACCTTTTCTTATTGGTGTACCACACTCAGTTGGCATATCAACAGTTCCGATTATATCTTTTAAAGCTATCGGAACTCCGTGTAATGAGCCAACAGGTTTTCCTGATTTTCTATGTTCATCTGCGTCTGCAGCTTTCTCCAATAAAACTTTTTTATCAAAGTGAGTCCATGCTTTAATATCTTTTTCAAATTTACTTATTCTTTCGATGTATTTTTCACAAATTTCAACAGAACTTAAATGACCTTCTTTAATTTTTGAGGCCATCTCTTCCACACTTAACGATAATATATCAATCATTTTTTAGTCTGCAAATAATACATCTGGCAGCCATAAAGCAATTCCAGGGAACATGTACATCAAAAACATTCCAAATATAACTATACCTAAAAATGGCATAATTCCTTTAAATATTTCTAATAATTCAACATTAGTTTTTTGAACTCCTTTTAAATAATAAGCTGACATAGCCATTGGAGGAGTTAAAAATGAAGTTTGTAAATTTAATGCAATTAACATTGCAAAAAAATATGGATTAACATTAAATATTTCCAACAATGGTAAAAATATTGGTACAAATATAATTAGAATTTCTGTCCATTCTAGAGGCCATCCTAAAAGAAAAATTATAATTTGAGTTATAATTAAGAATTGCCAAGTAGTTATATTTATTGATGTAAAGAAATGTTCAAATACTTCATGTCCTCCTAAATAAGAAAAAACTGAAGAAAAAGTCCAAGATCCAATAAATAACCACATAATCATAGCAGTAGTTTTTGCTGTAAGAAAAACAGACTCCTTAAAATTTTGCCATTTAAGAGTTTTATAAAACCAAGATAAAATTAAAGCGCCAAAAGCTCCTGCTGCTGCAGCTTCAGCTGGTGTAGCGATTCCCGCTAAAATTGTTCCAAGAACTAACATTATCAAACCAAATAAAGGTACAAAAGAAACCAACACCTCTTTTAAAATCTCTGCTCTAGGTGGAATATCTTCGGCTGCTGGTCTCGGTGCTATTGAAGGATTAAGCCATGCCCTTGTTACTGCATATGCAATATATAAACCAGCTAACATTAATCCTGGAAAAATTGCTGCAGCAAATAATCTTAAAGGAGACAATTGTGCTATTACAGAATAAACAATCAACATAATACTTGGTGGAATTAAAATTCCTAAGCATCCTCCTGAACAAATTATTCCTGAAGCAAACTTTTTGTCATATCCTGCCTTAACCATCGCTGGCCAAGCTAATAGTCCCATCAAAGTTACTACTGCTCCAATAATTCCTGTTGCTGTAGAAAATAAGGTACATGTAATAAGAGCTGCTACAGCCATTGATGCTGGCAATCTATGTGCGGCTAATCTTATTGCAAAAAATAGTTTTGCTACAATCCCCGCTCTTTCTACTAAATATCCCATAAATAAAAAAAGTGGTACTGCGGTAAGTACATTATTGTCCATTACGGTATAAGTATTTTTTACAAATAGTGAGAATATTCTATTATCAAAAAGGTGATCCATTAAAACTGGATCATAATAAGCATAATAACCAAAACCTATTCCCATTGCCATCAACGTGAAAGCTATTGGAAATCCTAATAAAACAGAAAATAAAAAAACACCCATCATTAAAATCGCTACTTCAGGATTAGTAAGACCAAACATCATCTTATTTATTTTCCTCTTGAGAAGTTCTCATTAATATTTTTTCTGTCTCTTCAGCAACAACCATTCTTGCAGGCCAGTGTCCAGTTTGTATACAAATTATCGACCTAAACACTTCTCCTATTCCCTGAATGATTAGCATGATGCCCGCTGCTGGAATCATAGATTTAACCATATAAATTTGTATTTGTGCAGGACTACTCCAACTAGTTTCTTTTATTTTCCAAGCTTGTGCCGCATACTCGTAACCATAAAAAGCTAAGGCTATAACTCCTGGGAAGAAAAAAATAAAGTAAAGTACTAAGTCAATCCATGCCTGAGTCTTTTGACTAAACAATCTATAAATTACATCACCTCTTACATGAGCTTCTGTTGCTAAACAATATGCACCTGACATCATTAATATAGCTCCGTACATTTGCATACTAAAATCAAAATTCCATAGTGTTGGCTTATTAAATGCATAAGCCATTACTACTTCATAAACTGTTCCTCCCATTAAAATAACAATACACCAAGCGAAGGCTTTTCCCATTGATGTGCTGAGTGTGTCTGCAAATTTAATGTAAGAAATCATCATTGTTTAAAAGTATAATAAATTTAGGTAAAAAAAAAGGGGGTTTTTAAACCCCCTTTAATTTAAATCTTTTAAAATTAATTAAATTTTAACTTTTCCAATTGGACCAAACTCATTTTCATAAGCTAATTTGTAGTTCGGTTGATTCATCAACAGATACTTCATTGTTCTCTTAGCATATGCTTTCTGGGATGCGATAATTTTCTTAAAAAAAGGATCTTTCCCTGAAAACTCTCCAACTATCTTGTCCCAACCTTTTAATTGTTCGGCTAAAATAGCATCAGATGTTTGGTAAACATTTACCTTGTGCTCGTTCATCAATTTAGCTAGGTCAGCTGAATATCTAACTAAAGCTTTGAAGTAGTTATCTGAGTTTGCGGCATAAGCAGCATTTTTCAAGATAGCTTGATGAGCAGGTGAAAGGCTGTTGTATCTTTTCTTGTTCACCGGTATTTCGAACATTTCTTGAGACTGGTGAAAACTACCTAAGTGATAGTGTTTAGATACATCTTGCATTCCAAACTGTGAGTCTGATGTTGGGTTATTAAATTCAGCAGCATCAATCAAACCAGTTTTCATAGCTGGTTGAATTTCACCACCTGGTAATTGTCTTACGACCATCCCCATAGCAGTTAAAACGTTAGTCGCTAGACCAACTGTTCTATACTTCATTCCTTTAACATCAGATACTTTTGTTACGTTCTTTTTGAACCAACCAAAAGGCTGTGCCGGCATAGGCATATGGAAAAAACCAATATAATCAAATCCCACTTTAGCAAGAGTTTCATCATATAATTTTCTTCCTCCACCATACTCCATCCATCCCATTACTTCTTGAGATGACATTCCATATGAAGGGCCAGTTCCAAAAAGTGAAGCGGCAGGGTTTTTACCATACCAGTATGCTGTTACCCAGTGACCCATATCAAGGTTACCATCACTAACAGCTGCTCCTATTTCTGAAGTTTTTACGACTGCTCCAACTGGTTGAAGATCAATCTTAAGTGAACCCCCAGACATTTCTTTAACCATGTTACAGTAATCACCAGCCATTTCAAAAAAGATGTTAGCGCCTGAAGGCCAAGCGGCCTGCATCTTTAATGTTACGTGGCCATCTGCTCTTGCAATGTTTGGCATTGCAACAGTAGCTGCAGCAACAGCTCCAGCTTTAGCAGCGGTTTTAAAGAACTTACGTCTTGAAGATGTTTTAATCTTCAAGGATTTATTTTCTTTTGTCATTATTTCTCCTCTACTAGTTAATTAACTGAATAATTTAAACATAGAATTTGATTAGAGTCTTTCTAAAAAAAAGCAGAGATGCCGCATAAGTTAAATTTTTTACAATCTGGAGTAGAATCAATTCACTTTATTCTTTGAATTCCCAGTTTTAAAAAACTCGTCAATATTATCAATAGCTAAATTAGCCATTGCAATTCTGGTGTCTTTGGTTGCACTTCCTAGATGGGGTAAAATAAAGGCTGATTTAATTTTGTGATAACCCGGATTTAAATTTGGCTCATTTTTATAAACATCTAAACCAACTGCATAAATTTTCCTTCGATTTAATGCATCGATCAGTGCCTCATCCTCAATTATATCTCCTCTAGCAACATTAGTTATTACTGCTCCTTTTGGAAAATATTCAACTGTTTCTTTATTAATCATATTTTCAGTTTCTTTAGTAGCTGGACAACAGATAGATAGAACATCAGATACAGAGAATAAACTTTTTATATTATTGTGATAAATAGCCCCCTGTTCCTTATCTTCATTTAACTTTGAGCGATTATGATAATGAATTATCATTCCTAATGATTTTGCTATCGTAGCTATTTTTTGACCAATTCTTCCCATGCCCAGAATACCTAATCTTGTTCCTGTCAATTGTTTTCCTATCAAATAATCAGCAGACCACTTCCACCCACCTTCTCTAGCTGACTCTATTCCCTCGGCAACTCTCCTGCAGGCACCAAGTATTAAAAGCACTCCAATTTCTGCAGTGGCATCAGATAATACCTCCGGCGTATTTGTAACTGCAATGCCTCTTTTTTTTGCTGCTTCTAAATCAATATTACCAAAGCCCACTGCAAAATTTGATATGATCTTTATTGTATCAGGTAACTTGTCAATTGTATCTTTATCTAATTTTTCAGTCAAAGATGATAGAATTCCATCACAACCCTTGCTCATCTCTATTACTCTTGATTGTGAATATAATTCATCATTAGAATTAAATATTGCGTCAAATGTTTTTGAGGCTTTGTCCTCACTTTCTTTAATTAATTTTCGTGTTATCAAAATTTTTTTCATGAATTAATAGACTATCAATTAAGATCAAATATTTTGCCAGGATTCATTATATTATTCCGATCGATACTTCTTTTAATAGTCCTCATTAGTGCAATACTATTACCATGCTCTTTAAGTAAATATGCTTTTTTATGAAGACCAACACCATGTTCCCCCGTAATAGTTCCATTAAGTTCTAAAGTTTTATTAATCAACAAATCACTAAATTCTCTTATCTTATTGTATATTCCTTCTTCTTTAGGATCATAAGGCAAAATTACATGAAAATTTCCATCTCCTAGGTGACCAACCATAGGAGCCCTTAGACCAAGTTTTTTTGTTTCCTCTTCAGCAAAGTTTACGCACTCAGTAATTTTTGAAATTGGAAGGCATACGTCTGTTGAATAAACTCTCCCATTATTAATTAAAGCTTTAACAGAATAGTAAACGTCCCATCTTGCTTTCCACAGTTTATTTCTTTCCTCTAAATCTTTAGCCCATTTAAATGAACTTCCATTATTATCGTTTGAAATTTCTTCAACAATTTTTATATTTTCTTTGTTTGAAAGTTCTGAGCCATGAAACTCAAAAAAAAGAGTAGGCACTGCCTCAATATTTTTTAGTTTTGAATAATTTATACTTATTTCCATTTGCTCTTGATTAAGCATCTCGATTCTTGCAATAGGAACACCGTATTGAATTACTTGTTGAGCTGTTTGAACTGCCATTTCTAAAGATGGAAAATGACAAACAGCGCTCATAATACTTTCTGGTATTGGAGATAATCTTAACTGTATCTCTGTAATTATTCCTAAAGTGCCTTCAGAGCCAATAAAAAGATTTGTTAAATTATAACCAGCTGATGTTTTTTTTGTTCTGCCACCAGTTTTTATAATTTCACCATCTGGTAACACAACTGTGAGACCAGTTATTGCGGTTTTCATAGTCCCATATTTTACAGCCATTGTGCCTGAGGCTGATGTTGAAGCCATACCACCAATCGCTGCATTTGCGCCCGGATCGATTGGGAAAAAAACTCCATCTTCTCTTAAATACTCATTTAGTTGTTCTTTGGTTACACAAGCTTGGACCCTACAATCAAAATCCTCAGCATTGACATTTAAAATTTTATTCATTTTTTCGAGAGAAATTGTAATACCTTTATCATTCCCAACAACATTTCCCTCTAAAGAAGTTCCCGTGCCAAATGGAACTACAGGAATTTTATGTTGATTACATAAGCTTAATATCTTTGAAACTTCTTCATTTGTCTCAGGAAAGACTACTGCCTTAGATAGGATTGGATCATACGTATCCTCACCTCTGGCATAATTAGCTCTAGTTGACTCTGAGGTTGAAAATCTACTATTAAATATTTTTTTTAATTCTGCTTGAACTTGTTCATTCATATGAAAGAATATTAATAAAGATTAAGGTAAAAATACAGCTTATTTAGTTAGCATTTTCTTTATGTTTTCTAATGCTTGAGAAATATTATCTCTAGAAGCAGCAAAACTAAATCTAACATAATTTTGGCAAGTTTCACCAAAAGCAGATCCAGGCACTATTGCCACTCCAGCTTCATGCATGGCTTTTCTTGCAAACTCTGCACCGTTCATCCCAGTTCCAATTACTTTTGGAAATGCATAAAAAGCTCCTCCAGGTAAACTACATTCTACTCCTTCAAGTTCATTTAAACCTTTATAAATTAGATCTCTTCTTTGTGTAAACTTGTCCATCATTTCATGAATGGAGTCTTCTGGACCATCTAAAGCAGCAATTCCTGCAAACTGAGCTGCAGCATTAACACACGAAACACTGTTTATCAATTGTTTATTAACATGCTCAACTAAGTATTGTGGCCAAAAACTCCAACCAAGTCTCCACCCAGTCATTGAATATGCTTTACTCCATCCCTCTAAAACTATTAATCTTTCTCTTAACTCTGGATAATTAAAAAATGTCGGCATCTCTTTTCCATCAAAAATTTGTCTACTATAAATTTCATCACTGAGAATTGTTACATGAGGATGTTTTTTGAGACCATCCGCTAAGACATCAATATCTTTTTTTTCAACAAAACTTCCAGTTGGATTATTTGGATTAATTAAAATTAACAGTCGAGTTTTATCTGTAATTAAAGATAATATTTTGTCTGGATCAAATTTTAAGTCTTTATCCTCGGTCAAATCATATGGGACTGATGTCGAGCCTGTATAATTTATCATGGACTCATAAATTGGAAAAGCCGGTGTAGGATGAATTATTTCTGCTCCTGGTTCTCCAAAACATTGAATAGCATAATGCATGGTTGGTTTTCCACCTGGCATAATTAGAATTCTTTCAAAATCTATATCCACATTGTATCTTTTTTTTATCCACCTAGTTACAGCTTGACGACATTCAGGAATACCGTTTGACATAACATATCCGTGATGTCCATCATCTAGAGCTTTCTTAGCTGCTTCAACAACATGTTTAGGTGTTTTAAAATCTGGTTGGCCCAACCCTAAATGGATCATAGGTTTACCTTGAGCTTCTAATTTTTTTGCTTCTGCAAGTACAGTAAATGCAGACTCTGTTCCTAATCTCTCTAGACTTTTTGCTAATTTCATTTATTTACCTCTCTATTTTCTATAGATTAATTTTGAACTATTCAACTCTTTTAAACTCTTACATCCCATCAAGACCATATTTCTATTTATCTCATCGTGCATGTTTTGAAGTAAATGCTCAACTCCTTTTTGACCCCCTGCGGCCAAAGAGAACAAAAACATTTTTCCAAAACTACAGGCTTTAGCCCCAGCTGCTATGGCTTTTAATACATGTGTTCCTCTTCTAACTCCACCATCTAGAATAATCTCTAATTTATCTCCTACCGCATCTGATATAGCCTTAACCTGATCAAAAGGAGATCGAGATCCATCTAGTTGACGTCCACCATGGTTAGAAATCATTATTGCTGTACATCCAATATCTATGGCCTTTTTTGCATCTTCCACAGACATAACACCTTTCAAGGCAAAGGGTCCATCCCATTTTTTTGCACAATACTCAGCATCTTTCCATCCCATTGCTGGATCATATTGTTCATTAATATACTCAATAACCGATTTAGCAATATTCGTTCCTTTGTCTGTTTTTTTTTTTACGTTTGAAAGTTCAAATCTTTTTCCTGTTAAATAATTAAATACCCACCTAGGTCTCATTGCAAAACTCATTAAGCTTTTGGCTGTTAGTTTAGGTGGAGTAGTAAATCCTGTTCTATGATCTTTCTCTCTATTGCCTGCAACTAAAGTGTCTACAGTTAAACACATTGCATCAAATCCTGATCTTCTAGACCTTTCAATTAAATCATCAGAAATTGACCGATCTTTATGAACATAAAGCTGAAACAATTTTGGACCACTTGATATATTTGAAATTTCCTCAATTGAATTATTTCCCATTGAAGACATGCTATAAAAAGTCCCGTATTTTTCTGCCGCTCTTGCTGAAGCTTTATCCCCCTCTGGATGATAGAGTCTTTGCATAGCCGCTGGCGAAAGAAAAATAGGCATATCTATTTTTCTACCAAATAAAGTTGTTGATAAATCTGGCTTACCAACACTTGCGAGAATATTAGGAATTAAATCACATTCATTAAATGAATCGGTGTTTCTTTTTAAAGTCGACTCATCATCTGATCCTCCATCAATATAATGAAAAATTGGTGAAGGTAATTTTTTTTTTGCTAATTTTCTAAAGTCCTCAAAATTGTAACAATTTTTCAAGCTCATTATCTTCTAAATCGTAAGTTTTCACGATTTAGATCACTTATTTTTGTGCACCCCATTAATTTCATATCTCTTACTAACTCAGACTTATATTTTTCTATAGCTCTTTCAACACCTGCTTGACCTCCAGCTGCTAAAGCATAAAGATATAGTCTTCCCCCTGAACAAGCTTTGGCACCTAATGATAATGCTTTAAGCATATGAGTTCCTCTATGAATTCCACCTTCACATATCACGTCTAATTTATCACCAACTGCATCAACTATTTCTGCAAGTTGATCAAAAGGTGCTCTAGATCCATCTAACTGTCTTCCACCATGATTTGATACCATTATACCCGTGCATCCTATGTCTACTGCTCTTTTTGCATCTTCTACACTCATAATTCCTTTGAGTGCGAAATGACCTCCCCATTTAGAACAAAGATTTTCAGCGTCTTTCCAATTCATAGATTGATCTAACATGGTTGAAAAATAATTTCCAATTGATGAGTTAACATCAGTACCTTCTTTCACAAAGTCTTGTAAATGGGGTAACTCAAACTTACCTTTTGTTAAATAATTAATTCCCCACATCGGTTTAGTAGCAAAACTATATAAACTTGCTAAAGTTAACTTTGGTGGAGAGGTAAATCCTGTTCTTAAGTCTCTCTCTCTATTGCCTCCAGTAATAGTATCAACCGTTAACGCCATCACATCAAAATTTGCTGCTTTAGCTCTTTCTAAGCATGAATCGTTTAAACCTCTATCTTTATGAAAATAAAACTGAAACATTTTTGGAGTATCTATCATTGATGATATCTCTTCTACGCTAACTGTTGCCAGAGCTGAAACACCAAACATTGTATTAAATTTTTTTGCTGCTTTACCAACCGCTCTCTCACCATCATAATGAAAAAGCCTTTGAAGTGCTGTTGGAGATAAGTAAAAAGGTAAATCTATTTTTTTTCCAAATATTGTAGTAGATAAATCAACATTTTCTACTCCTCTCAAAACATTTGGAACTAAATCAACGTCATCAAAAGCGCTTGTATTTCTAGCATATGTTATTTCATCATCAGCTGCACCATCTATATAATGGAATATTGGAGATGGTAATTTTTTTTCAGCTAATTTTCTAAAATCACTAAAGTTATGGCAATCTTTTAAATTCATCAAGGCTTTCTAAAACTTTTTGAAAAAATTAAACATATAACTATTTGCCCCAGGATTTTTGTCGCCTAAACTTGCATTAGACAAATGATTATATGAAAAACCAAACTGACTATCCTTTGGTAAATCTAATGATAGTTGAACTTCACTTTTAAATTCTAGTGCATGACCTAAATCTTTTCCATCACCCTCATTATAATACCCGGGTGCGAAACTAGGTGTAAAATTTAATGACCCTATTTTATATTGTGCTTGAACACCAGTATATATATAGGTTGCATTATCACCAGTAATCATCGCACCTGTTATAGGTGATAAATTTCCTAAGAGAGTATCTCTATTTAATTCTTCATTCTGGTGCTGTATTCCAACTAAATTTGATCTTTTTCCATCATCACTAAAATCAAACATCCCAGTGTAAAAACTGAACTCCGTGTTGTTATTTTCTATTTTTTTCTCTTCTGCAACTGATGCAAAACAAATCAAGGAAAATATAAATATTAAACAGAACTTAATAATCTTCATAATTAAAATATACCTAGTTTTTTTTTAAAATAAATAATTTTAATATAATTGCACCACCAATAATAAAGATCAATATAGGTAATAGCCATAAAAAATAGGTATTTTTACTAAAATTAGGATCATAAAGTATCCATTCTCCAAATTTATCTTTTAAATAATCATAAATTTGGTTTTCATTTAATCCGTCATCTATTTTTTGATTTATTAAAAATTTTAAACTATTTGCAAATTCGGAGTCTGAATCATAAACAGATTGACCTTGACAAATTAGACAACGTAAGTTCTTTGTAATCTTGGTTTGTAAATTGTCTTGTTGAGCAAAAGATGTATTAAAATTTAATAATAAAATAATTACTATTGAATATCTAATTAGCTTCATTAAATTAACTCTTCAATTTCCAATAGTACCTTTTCATCTATTGGTCCAACAATTTTTTTAATAATCTTTTTATTATAAATTAAAAAGGTTTCAGGTACACCGTATGCTCCCCATTCAATAGATATGGTTCCTTCATTATCTAAAAGAATAATGTTATAAGGATTCCCCATTTCCTTTAAGAAAATTTTAGCATTTTCACTATTATCTTTGTAATTAAGTCCAATAATTTCAATATTTTTATTTCTGCTTAAGATCATTAAAAAAGGATGTTCATCTCTACAAGGAATGCACCAAGAAGACCATATGTTCATTAAATAAAATTTATCATTTTTAAAAATTTCATCTGAATTTATAATGTTATTTTTGCCCGCTTTCTTGACATTAAAATTTGGAATATCTTTATCAATATTACTTTTGGGGACATAAATATTGGAATTTTGCAAACTTTTAAAAAAGATAAAAAATATAATTAAAAAAAATATTAACAAAAATAATGGAAAAATTTTACTTTTCATATTTCCTAATAAAACTTAACAAACCACCAAAACTTATTAATAATACTGAAAACCAAATCCAAATCATTAAGGGTTTAATTTGATATCTTATATTAAAATAATCTTGATTTTGAACTAAATTCATAGTCATAAATTTATCTGTAAACAAATTTGTTTTAATGTCAGCCTCACTAGTAACAATATTTGGTTGATTGTATATCCTTAACTCAGGCTGTAAACTTTCATTGTCACCGTTTTTATTTTCTATATTAAATTTTCCGATTAATGCTTGAAAATTTTTCTCATTTTTTTTATCTATATTTTCAAAACTAATTTTAAATTTTTCAGATTCATATGTTTCACCAATCTTTAAATTTGTTATAATTTCAGTGGATAAAAAATTATTAAATAAGATGCTTAATATCAACAAACTAAATCCAAAATGAGCGATATTTTGAGATAAATTTTTAAATTTTTTTGTAAAAAAATCTCTTATTGTAATTAGAAATAGATAAAATGCAGAGCTTACTAAAACTGTATTCAAAAGAAAACTGATGCCTAAGCTTTTAATTATAAGTGCGGATAATAAAAAAGAAATAATTAAATATAAAATTAAATATAATTTATTTTGCAAATTTGATTTTATCCATCTCAGTTTTGGACCAATTGCCATAGCTAATAAAAAAGGAATTAAAAATGGTACAATTAATTTGTGATAAAAAGGCGGCCCTACAGAAATTTTTTCTGAAGAAATAACTTCTAAAAATATTGGATATATAGTGCCTATCAGTACAACTGTAAGAAAATACATCATGAACCAATTATTTATTAAAATAGATGTTTCTTTGCTGAGCCAAAAAAAGTTATTTATACTTTTGTTTTCAATTTTATGAAAATAGAAAAAAATAAAAAAAGATAAAAATATCAAGCAGAATAGAAAAATTAAAATATAAAGTCCTCTTTCGGGATCATTAGCAAAAGTATGAACAGAATTTAAGATACCTGATCTGACTAAAAAAGTACCACACATGCTTAATGTAAATGTAGATATAGACAAGACAATTACCCACGAAGTTAAAACTAATTTTTTTTCTAACACTAAAATACAATGGAGAAGAGTAGTGAGTGCTAACCATGGCATTAAAGAAACATTTTCTACTGGATCCCAAAACCAGAACCCACCCCATCCAAGTTCGTAGTATGCCCAAATAGAACCCAGTAAAATTCCTAATGTTAAAAAAATCCAAGAAATCAAAACCCACTGCTTAATATGTTTGGCCCAATCAATTGAAATATCATTTAGAGTTGTAGCAGCAAGAGTCGAGGAAAAAATTATTGAGGAACCTACATAACCTAAATATAAAATCGGTGGATGTATAGCGAGTGCAGGGTCTTGTAAAATCGGATTCAGTCCTAATCCTTGATTTGGAATTGGGAAAATATAATTAAATGGATTTGAAGTCTTAATTATAAAAATAAAAAAACCAATGATAATTATTTGCTGAAACATCAAAGTTAAAATTCTATATTTTTTGGTTTGTTTTTTAGAAGACAACAAAAATATAGCTATAAACAATGTTAATACTAATAACCACAGCAACAAACTTCCTTCGTGATTTCCCCAGGTTCCTGAGATTTTATAAAAAAGAGGTTTAGTTGTATGAGAATGATTAAAAACTGTCTCATTACTAAAATCAGAATTTACGAAAGATAAGATTAAACCTAAAAAACTTATTATAACAAAAAAGAATTGTAAAAAAGTTAATAATGCTATTTTATTATCAAATATATTTGAATTTCTAAAATTTTTTACTGAGTAAAAAATAATTAAAAATGAAATACAAAATCCCAAATTCAAAGAGTAAGATCCTATTAAACTAGCCAAAATTTATTTCTCCTCTAATGCAGCTTTTACTTCAGGTGGCATATAATTTTCATCGTGTTTTGCTAAAATTTTTGTAGCTAAAAAAAAATTTTTGTCTTTTAAAAAACCTTCAGCAACAACCCCTTTTCCTTCAGTAAAAAGATTGGGAACAGCACCAGAGTAGGTTACATTTATTTCATTTTTAAAATCAGTAATAACAAATTTAATACTTTTTGCTTCAATTAGGATTGAATTATTTTTTACCATACCTCCAACTCTAATCTTTTTTTTTCCTATTTCTGCTAAAACTTTAATTTCAGATGGAGATTGAAAATAAACTACGTTATCTTCTAAAGATTTTAAAATAAGATAAATTGATAAAATTAAAGTAATTAAAATAAGTAATACAAAAAAAAATCTTAGTTTAACTTTACGACCATACATGATTTAAAAGTTAAATTCTTGAAGTGTTAGATAAAATTTCTTTATTAATTTTTTGAGATTTCGCAAATGCTGCTCTTTCAGAGTTTAAAGTTCCAAATTTTGCAATAAATTTATTCTTTTCTTTAATGTATTGGTTTTTAGTAATATTATATAGAAAAAAAAAACTTATCATCGTAAAAATGAAAGCAGACCAAACGTAAATACCATAGCCTTTCATTAAAAAAAATTCACTAATCATAATCTATCTAAACCTTTATTTTTAATCTTTATCAGTTCTGTATTATATTTCATTAAAAAAATTAATGCAGAGAATAGAGCAAATGCCGCAGTCATAATCAGTAAAGGAATTAACATAGAGTTATGGATAGAAGAATTAGAAAAAATATTAACTGAAGCTGGTTGATGTAATGTATTCCACCACTCTACAGAATATTTTATTATTGGAATATTAATTATACCAAGAATCGTAACAATAGTTGATATTTTAAATGCCTTGTCGTCATTTTCATAAATTCTACAAACAATTAAATAAATAAGATAAAACAAAACCAAAATTAACATCGATGTAATTCTTGCATCCCAAGCCCACCAAGTCCCCCATGTGGGTTTTCCCCAAATTGAACCAGTGACTAAAGCAGTAATACTAAACACAAAACCAGATGGAGCTAAACTTTTTGAAATTAAAAAAAAATTTTTTATTTTAAAAATGTACCCCACTATAGATAGAAAAGTAATTGAAGAAAAAATTCCAAGTGTTATCCAAGCAGCAGGTACATGTACATACATAATTCTTACTGAATGGCTTTGTTTGTAATCCTCTGGTGATAATATTAATGCTTCTGTTAAGCCAATTGATAAAATAATAATAAATAATATCAAAACATATTTGGGTGCTCTAGAGGTAATCAAAAAAATCTTGTTAGGTTCAAAAAATTTAAACATAAATATTTATTATCATAATGTAATTTACCAATTTTTATTAAGAAAAAAAAGTCTGATCAAGAATGTAGAGGGAGATAATAACGAAGGGTAAATTAATACACTCTTGATCAGTAGATGATTTAAATTAGGTGTTTGCTGTGTCAAAGATTTGAGCTAAATGTGTTTAAAAAATGATCTTACTAATTTGAAAGTTTAAAATAACTAGATCCTCTCTTTCCAGAGAAAATTTCTTCAATTAAAGGATGTTTAATTGGCTCATCTGAGTCATCTAATAGAAGATTTTGCTCTGATACATAAGCCTCATAAGTAATTTCATCATTTTCTGCTAATAAATGATAAAAAGGTTGATCTTTTTTCGGTCTCACATTTTTTGGGATTGATTGATACCATTCTTCTGAGTTATTAAACTCAAAATCAACATCATAAATTACACCCCTAAATTCAAAATGTTTGTGCTTAACAATGTCTCCAATTGAAAATTTAGCTTTTTGTATTGCCATTGAAGTTAGTATGGGTATTTAAAAAAAAAAATCAATGTAAAAAATATTAATGTTTTGTCATGTGGCAAATATGTTAATATCTTTTAAGTGAATAAATCATTTTTGAAATTTGTTACTGATTTTGGCCCATTGGCAATATTTTTTTTCTATTATTATAATAGTGATAAAAATTTGTCAGTTGCTATTCCACCACTGATAGTTGCAACACTAATTGCCCTAGGAGTTGTGTGGTTTTTTGAAAAAAAAATACCACCGATGCCTTTGATAAGTGGAATTTTGATTACTTTTTTTGGTGGGTTAACTATCTACTTTAATGATCCTATATTTATATATATAAAACCTACTATCATAAATATTATGTTTGCCCTTGCATTATTTTTTGGGAAATATTTTACAAAAGAACCTATTCTAAAAAAAATTATGGGCAAATCTATTCCACTTACCGATGTTGGATGGGAAATTCTTAATAAACGATGGATGTATTTTTTCTTCGGTCTTGCTATATTAAATGAGTGTGTTTGGAGGACCCAAACAGAAGAGTTTTGGGTTAATTTTAAAGTTTGGGGAATGCTTCCAATAACAATAATTTTCACAGGATTTCAGGTACCTTTAATAAATAAACATAAAATCGATGCGTAATAATTTAAAATTAGTAATAAATAACCCTGGGAATAAGATTGAAGAAAAACATTTTTTTAAAAGAGATGAACTTAAAATTATATTAGATTTATATGCAAAAATGGTGTCGGAAGGATCTTGGAAAGATTATGGTCTAAATATTTCAAGTAAACAAGTAAGTTTTAGTGTTTTTAGAAATGCTGCAGAGAATGCTCTATATAAAATTTGTAAAAATTTTAAGCCTAAAAATAAAAATCTGAAATACTTTATAACAGACTCAAATGGAAAAATATTAAAGAATTCTTATGAACTTAAATTATTATTAAAAAATATAAATTGGAAAAAATTATCTTCTTTGACCAAAAAGTCTTAACAACATTATAAATAGATTTATAAAATCTAAGTAAAGAGTCAAAGCTCCCATTACAGCTTTTTTGCCAATAAGTTCACCGCTGTCACTTGCTGCATACATATTTTTAATTTTTTGGGTATCGTACGCAGTCAAACCCACAAAAATTAAAACACCTAAAATAGAGATAACAAAGTACATCATTGTAGATTTCATAAAAATATTAACTAATGATGCAATTATAATACCTATAAGTCCCATCATTAAAAACGATCCTAATTTAGTAAGATCTCTTTTGGTTGTATATCCATACAAACTCATTGCCCCAAAAGTAGCAGATGTTATAAAAAATACTCTTGCAACACTAGCGCCAGTATAAACTAATAATATCCAGGATAATGATAATCCCATTAATGCGGCAAATACCCAAAAAACTGTTTGAGCTTTTGATGCACTCATTTTATTAATACCGAAGCTCATATAAAAGACTATTCCAAGAGGAGCTAACATCACTATCCATTTCAATCCTGAGAAAAACAATGCATTACCTAAGCTCGTAAAACCTGTGATTGATCCAGAAGCATCAGTGACTACAGACAACTTAAAAGATAATAAGGCTATAATCCCAGTCAGAAGAATTCCCGTTGCCATGTAATTATATACTTTCAGCATATAAGCCCTTAAGCCCTCATCCATTACTACTGATGAATGTTGTGCTGCTTTTGCTCTACCTAAAATGCCTTTTTTATCAAATTCCATTATCACTAAAATATATAGTCTTTTACTAATTATTCAAGATGCCTTAAAAGATTTATAAAAAATTAGACCAAAAAACCATAATGAACTATAAAAAATTAGGAAATACTGATCTCAAAGTAAGCACAATTTGTCTCGGAACCATGACATGGGGAGAACAAAACACCCAAGAAGAAGGCTTTGAACAAATGGATTATGCCCTTGATCAAGGTGTGAACTTTTGGGACACAGCAGAAATTTATTCTATTCCTCCTAGAGAAGAAACCTTTGGAAGTACAGAGGAAATCATTGGTAATTGGTTCAAAAAAACTAACAAAAGAAAAGAAGTAATTCTTGCTTCAAAAGTTTGTGGACCAATGAGAGAATATGTAAGAGGAGGGGGCAACCAATTTGGACAAAAAAATATTACTAAAGCTTTAGAGGGAAGTTTAAAGAGATTAAAAACTGATTACATCGATCTATATCAACTTCACTGGCCAGAGAGAAATACAAACTTTTTTGGAAAATTAGGCTATGAACATGGAGATGACGGTGACTGGACCAAATTTGAAGATATCTTGGAAAATCTAAAAAAATTTATCGATCAAGGAAAAGTTAGGTATATAGGCCTATCTAACGAAACTCCCTGGGGATTTTCTAAATTTTTAGAAATATCAAAAAATAAAAATCTTCCAAGGATGCACTCTGTTCAAAACCCATACAATCTTCTTAATAGAACGTATGAGATAGGTCTTGCTGAGATGTCAGTAAGAGAACAATCAGGACTTCTTGCTTATTCTCCTCTTGCTTGTGGTTATCTATCAGGCAAATATAGAAATAATCAATTACCAAAAGGATCAAGAATTGAGCTTCATAAGGATTTTTGGACTAGATATAATAAGCCCAACTCTACAAAGGCAATAGAGGCTTACTATGAAATAGCAAAAAAATACAAATTAAATTTAGCGCAAATGTCCTTAAAATTTTTGGAAATCCAACCATTTGTAACTTCCGTCATAATTGGTGCAACTACTATGGATCAGTTGAAAACTGATATAGAAAGTGTAAATATAAATTTGACTGATGAAATTATAAATGAAATCAACGAAGTGCAAAAAATTTATCCTAACCCATGTCCATAACTAAAAAAATAATATTTTCGTCAATATTTGTTTTGATTTTTTTTATTTCAAAAGCCACCTCTGAAGATCTAAAAAAAGTTGGGAAATTTAAAGATTGGGAAGTAATGGTAATGACTGAAGCGTCGGGCAAAGTTTGTTTTGCCCAATCATCTCCTGTTTTACAAGCTCCAAAAAAAAATAAAAGAGATGCAAGATTGTTTATAACTTTTAGACCAAATGAAAAAATTTCAAACGAAATAAGTACCACTGCAGGTTATGAATTTAATAAAAAAAATACTGTTTTAGCGACCTCTGGAAATAATAAATTTAAATTTGATATAAAGCAGCAAGGCTTTGCTTGGATGACTAGTGGAAAAAAAGAAAAAATAATGGTTAAAGTAATGAAAAAAGGATCCAGAATTATGCTCACTGGGTATAATGAAAAAGGATCTCAAACCATAGATCATTACTCTTTATTAGGATTTACGAAAGCTTATAATGCTGCAAAAAAAGCCTGTAGTTAATTAATGAAATCTAAAAAAAGAATTGTCTTAGCTTACTCTGGTGGCTTAGATACTTCAATAATTCTTAAATGGCTTCAAGAAAAATACAATGCAGAAGTAATTTGTTATACTGCAGATATTGGTCAAGAAATTAATAAGAAAAAAATTATTTCGAATGCTAAAAAACTTGGCGTTAAGAATATAATTATAAATGATTTAAAAAATATATTTATTAAAGATTATGTATTTCCAATGCTCAGAAGCCATGCGGTTTATGAGGGTGTTTATTTACTAGGAACTTCGATAGCAAGACCTCTTATCGCAAAAGATCAAATTAGAGTTGCAAAGAAATATAAAGCATATGCTGTATCCCATGGGTCGACAGGAAAAGGAAATGATCAAGTTAGATTTGAGCTTGGTTATCATTACTTTGGCCCAAAAATTAAGATAATTGCTCCGTGGAGAATATGGAAATTAAAATCAAGAACAGATCTAATTAGTTATGCAAAAAAAAATGCAATTCTTATTCCAAAAGATAAAAAAGGTGCTCCTCCTTTTTCAGTTGATGATAATTTGTTTCATACTTCGACAGAGGGAAAGGTTTTAGAAAATCCTAAAAACTCTGCTCCTGAATTTATTTTTCAAAGAACTAGTTCTCCTGAAAAAGCACCTAATAAATCAACTTATGTTTCAATTAATTTTAGAAATGGAGATCCTATTGGAATCAATGGAAAAAAATTGCGCCCTGCAAAATTACTCGAAAAACTTAATCAATTAGCTGGAAAAAATGGAATAGGCAGAGTTGATTTGGTGGAAAATAGATTTTTAGGTATTAAATCAAGAGGAGTTTATGAAACTCCTGGAGGTACATTGCTAATTCATGCACATAGAGCAATAGAGTCAGTTACTTTAGATAAGGACACGATGCATCAAAAAGAAAAAATAATGCCTCGATATGCTGAGCTTATCTATAATGGCTATTGGTTTTCAAACGAAAGATTTAAGCTTCAAAAAATTGTCGATTTAAAGAAAAAAAAAGTTAATGGAACTGTAAAACTTAAACTTTATAAAGGAAATATTACTATAGTTTCAAGACAAACCAAAAGTTCAGCATACTCATTAAAAAAAGTTTCTTTTGAGGAAAATAAAACATTTAATAAATCTAATGTTGAAAAATTTATTAATTTTCATAAGAAAAAACTACGCACATAATAAGTTTTAGGTCAATTTATCAATTGTTTAATTTATAAGAAGCTATATCTTATGAAAATGGAATCATTTAAAAATTGGATGAAAGAAGCTGCAAATATTTTGTTTGATGATAGCAAAAATGATTTGAGAGCTCTTCCTAAAACAGTCAGGCTACAAATTCTTTTGGTTCTAAGTTTTATTTGGACTACTGTTTTTAGTTTATATGTATTTTCATATACAACATTTGCATTCGGTTGGGCAGGACTTTTTGTAGCTCATGTAGGATTGATATTTGCTGTATATATGACGTTCAAACACTTTCACAGAGCAGAAGAAAGTTCAGCTAGTGTTTTTAAAACAAAAAATTTTGACCCATTTAAAATAATGGTCATTGTTTTTGTCATAGTATTTATCTTTGTTTTTTCAAAAGGTATAGAGGTATTAACTAGTCCTAACCCTTACTCTTATTCAATTCCTTATGATGGTTCTTCAAAATCAGTGTTTGAAAAATGGTTGCCATTTAGTAAAGATAAATAATGGAAAAAATAGCTAAAAATCTTCAGCTTATATTAATGGTTATTATTTTAATTAGCACAGTCATAGCTGTTGGAATTGAAATTAATAAGATGTTTCTCGTTAAATCAGTAACTTTAGCTGATCTACTATTAATGTTTCTTTACTTAGAAGTGTTGGCAATGGTTAGAGTTTTTTGGGATCAACAATCTATAAGTATAACTTTACCACTTTTGATAGCAATTACTGCATTAGCACGATTCATTATTCTTCAAGGAAAAGAAATGGACCCAACTGCATTGGTTTATGAGGCTGTAGCTATTGTTCTCATCGCAGGTGCGATTGTAATTTTAAGATTGAGACATAGTGATAAATTGGGTCTTAAAAGAAAAAAAAATAAATAATCTTTATGAATTTTGGGACGTCAAGAGCTTCGGCTATTGAAAATTTAAATAAATTTATTGATCATAACTTATTTGAGTATTCTAAGTTAAGGAACTTTGACTTTGGTCCAGAGAATAGATCCAACATCTCTTGTTTGTCTCCATATATAACACATGGAGTTCTTAACGAGCTAGAGGTAATTAAAAAATCTCTAAGTAAATTTTCTTTTTCTAAAAATGAAAAATTTATTCAAGAAGTTTTATGGCGTACTTACTGGAAGGGTTGGTTAGAGTTAAGACCAAATGTTTGGACAGATTATTTAAGTGAAGTTAGAAAAGTTAGTGAGGAATTTAAAGACAATATCGATTACAAGAATGCTATAGAAGGTAATACAAACATCGAATGTTTTAATGAATGGGTAAAAGAATTAAAAGAGACAAATTATTTACATAATCATACAAGAATGTGGTTTGCAAGTATATGGATTTTTACTCTAGATTTACCTTGGCAACTTGGTGCAGAATTTTTTATTAAGCATCTTTATGATGGAGATGCTGCATCTAATACTTTAGGATGGAGATGGGTTGCTGGCATTCAAACTCAAGGCAAAAATTATCTTGCAAGTGAATGGAATATAAAAAAATTTACTAATAACAGATTTAGTAAAATTAAATTAAACGAAAACGCACCTCCAAAAGCCTCTGTGAAAACTTACTCTATTATCAAACAAGGATTTAATAATTCTAAAATTACTGAGGATCAAAGCTTATTAATTTTTGAAAATAATCTGTGTTTTGAAATCACTGACTTCCAGGATAATAAATTTAAAAAGATTTATATAATTTCAAATAAAAATGAAAATAGATCTATTAAACTTAGTGAAAAAGTATTGAAATTTAAGAACCTTCTGATCAATGATCAGGTGCAACGACTAAAAAGTAATTCTATTGATTGTGAAGTAATAGATATAAGTAAAATCAAAGATATCAGTGATCAGATTATTGGTCTTTATCCAACTGTTGGTGAAAATTTAGATTATTTAAATTCAAATAATCTTAAATTAAATTTCTTATATAGGAAACTTGATCAGCATTCTTGGCAATATTGCAATAAAGGTTTTTTTAATTTTAAAAATTATATTCCAAAGATAATTTCAACTTTTAGCTAGTGTTTATCTCGCAAGTTTTATAAAAATATCACCCATGCCTGCTTCTAAATTATCAATAGGTGTAGTATTTCTTAATTCGCAAAATCTTCCAGTTATCTGATGTTTTTTTACAAAATCTATCTCATCTTTCTTACAAATTTTTCCGTTATGCAATAATCCTATCACTATTCGATTGTTAATACTAAAAACTTGTTCATCATTAATCTTATCACCATCACAAAAATAATTTTTATTAACTCTGCTAGGAAAGTCTTTTTTATTGCAAGGATTTTTAATTGTAAAAACAAAAAACTCTTCAACACCATCTTTAAATTTATATTTCATTTTTTGAACCTGAGAGTACTTCATGATATCACATGAACATGGAATACAGCATTTATAATAACTACCACAGATTTTTTTTTTAGTTTCTAGTTCATAAACAAATATGAAATCTGGCTCACTATTTGGATCAATTAACGAACCAGATACAGCACAATATAATTTGTTGTATTCAATAAAATCTTTATAGGTAACATCTTTATCTATTATATATTTAAAAAACTTTGGGCCTGCAGCATTTCTATTTTTATCTGGAAATATTCTTGACCAATCATTAATCAAGTCCTTGTAATAATTTTTTTCTGACGAATGAGAAGTATTTGTAAAAGACAAAACCAAAATTAAAACAACTGTTAACTCAACTATATTTTTTAAAAATTTCATTTATTTAAAATTATGGTTTTTTTGATAATTAATTAAGTCTAAATTAATAAATATCATTTTCTAGTGATAAATATTGATATTTTATAGTTTTTTATTTTAACATTTGTCGCACTAGATTTAACTTTAATATTAATAATTTTATATATATTTAGAACAAATGAAAAAAATTTATTCAATATTCTTTTTATTAATGATAATTTTTGTTCCTTCAATTGCATTTGCAAATGTTCTAAATAAATTAAATGAGACAGGAAAGTTTACAAAGTTAAATGAAACACTTACTAAATCAGGTTTAAATAAAGATCTAGAAAGTAAAGGACCATTTACAGTTTTTGCACCATTAGATGATGCTTTTGCCGCGATTAGTGCTCAAACATATTACGGTCTTTTGAGAGAAGAGAATAAAGAT
Organism: uncultured Pelagibacteraceae bacterium; assembly: GCA_902515205.1. Classification (GTDB taxonomy): domain Bacteria; phylum Pseudomonadota; class Alphaproteobacteria; order Pelagibacterales; family Pelagibacteraceae; genus Pelagibacter. The sequence continues at coordinate 29,208 of CABXTU010000014.1, forward strand.
AAACTAGCAAACATATTGGGAAGACATATTTTTTCAAAAGAAATAACCTCTTCAGAAATAGATGGAGAAATTAAACTTAAGGCAATTAATGGTGAAGAAATAACAATCAAGAAAGTCAATGGGATAGTTTATGTGAATGAGGCTGAAGTTGTTACTGCTGATATTGAAGCTTCAAATGGTGTGATCCATTTTATTAATAGAGTTCTTCAACCACTAAATTAATTATTTTTGTTTTAAAATAATTGTTTTGTTTAATTCTTTGACTGAAATCATTTTAGTTTTACCATTAGTCCATTTAATCTGAATTTTTATATTTTTTTCATTTTTTCTTATTCCATAATGAGCTACTGGCTCCATTTGACAAAGATAACCAGATCCAGAGTCAATTGTTTTAGAATGTTTTCTTAAATTTGAAATTAATGTTACTGTTGCTCCTCTTGCAGGTGCACCATATTTATTTAAAGGTTTTATTCTTAAATATTTATTTTTAGGATTTACTATTGCTTTATACAAAGACAATGGCTGATCTCTACTTTCTCCATGAGAAACTAATAGCTCTAATACACCGTCGTTATCTATGTCAGCAACTGCTGCGCCAGTTCCATATCCATCTGGTTCTAAACCAGTTTTTAGTGGTAATTGCTCTATCAAACCATCATCTAATATTTTAAAAAGTTTATTAGGTTCGCCAATATTATTCATGAATACTTCATCATAACCATCATTGTCTAAATCAGCCGAAATGACAGTTCTTATTCTTGATGGCTTATCAAAAGGTGGTTTGGCTATATCTTCAAAAATATCATCATTCAGTACATAAGCTCTATGAAATCCACCCCAATTACCATTTAAAATATCCAATCTTCCTCTATAATAGATATCAGATAAAGTGGTGCCTCTTCCATTTTGAAGGATATCTTCAACTCTATATTTGTTCGCGACATCTAAAAATTTACCCTCATTATTTTTATATAAAAAATTTGCTCCTCTCTCATTGGCTGCAAAAACATCAATTTTATCAGAAATAATATGTCCAGCTACAACCGCTCGACCCCCGGTAACCTTTGCAAGATTTAATTGAACAGATTTATCAACTATTATATCGTTAGCATATTCGTAAAACCTTGTTGGTCCTCCATAATTAGCAACATAAATGCCATAGTTCCCGTCTCCTTTTCTGTCGACACAAACGACCGACCTGCCAGCAGTTAGGTTTAGATCTCTCTGATTTTTCTCAATTTCAAACAAATCTATATAATTATCTTTTTCTAGATCTATTAATCTATCTGAATATTTTTTTGTTCCACTATAAGTATCAGTGTTAAGAAAATATATTTCTTCATATCCATCTTTATCTATATCGCATGCAGCAACCCCTATAGTTCTCCTAAACTCATCAGAAAACTTTTTTTGATTTACAATATTTATTAATTTTCCTTTATCGTATGATAAAGCTAAATTTAAATAACCGAATCCCGTCACTATAAAATCGAAATTTCCATCCTTATTTACATCAGTTACAGAAACTCCATAACTAAGTCTTTTAGGATTATCAATAATTTGGTTCGTTATATCCTTAAAAAAGTCAGCATTTAGACTATTTGGGTTTAATAGAAAAATTAAAATTATTATTTTTTTTAAATTCATATTTTTTTGCCAGAGCATCTCTTTGAACAATATTTAACTCTTTCCCAATTCAATTTCCATTTTCTACGCCAAAAAAAAGATCTTTTACAAATAGGGCAAACTTTAGAGGGAAGATTTTCTTTTTTCACTAAATCGTATTTTGTTTAATAAATTTATCAGCTTCAGATAAAATTAATTTTTTTCTATCTATTTTCATTTTATCAAAAATATGGACCATCATGGATAGTCTAGGATTTTTTGAAAAAAATTTTCTGTTTCGATCAATAAATCTCCAATAAAGACCATCCATTGTATTACACCATTCTCCCTTTTTAAAATCCATCATTTTCATAAAATAAGCAGATCCACAAATATAAGGTTTGGTTGCAAATATTCCACCATCACTAAATAATCCCATACCATAAACATTTGGAACCATTACCCAGTCAGATGAGTCTACAAACATTTCCATAAACCATTTATAAACTACAATTGGTTTAATCTCACAAAGGTTCATGATGTTGGATAAAATCATTAGTCTTTCAATGTGATGGGACCATCCGTAATTTAATGCATTCTTGATAGCATAGTCTAAAGGTGGTAATCCCGTTGTTCCATCATACCAAGACTTTTTCATTTTTCTATTTTGTTTAAAAAAATTTCCTTTTTCCATTTCTCCTGAGTAACTTTGATAAATTCCACGCATAAATTCTCTCCAACCAATTACCTGGCGAATATAACCTTCCAAAGAATTCATTTTTATTTTATTCTTTTTATGAAAATCTAAAACTTTTTGTATAATCAATTCAGGAGTTATTAAACCTAAATTGATATATGGACTTAAAGCACTGTGAAATAAAATGTTATCTTTTTGATCTACAGCATCTTCATAATCACCAAACAAATTTGATTTTTCTTTTATAAAAAAATTCAGAAGTTTAATTACATCATCAAATTCTGTTGCTAACCAAAAGTTCTCTGTGCTACCTGGATGATCTTTAAAAAATTTTTCAACGATTGGCTTTAATTTTTTTGTGTGGTTGGTTTCATTAATTTTAGGAAATTTTGGTATTGAAATATCTTTTGGTAATTTATTTCTATTGTCCTCATCAAAGCTCCACTTTCCTCCAATTGGATTACCATCAGCACCCATTAGTATTCCTGATTTTTTTCGAACCTCTTTATAGAACGTTGCCATAAAAGGTTTTTTTGATTTTCCTAAGTAATTTTTGAATACACCTCTTGAGTTTAAAAACATAGGAGTTTGAATAACATTCCAATTAATTTTTTCTTTTTTTAAGAATTGAGAAATTTTTTTTTCAAAAAACTTATCTTCGATTTCAAAACTAGAAATCTCTTTAATTTTTTTTGAATTAATAATCTTTTTTAATTTTTTAAGGTAATCATCTTTAAATTCCTTATCTTCAAATTTTGTATACTCTAATTTAAATTTATTCTTTTTGAGTTTGTCCGCATAAGATCGCATTGAAGACAAGAATAGTAGTATTTTTTGCTTATGATGTTTTTCATAAGTACATAAACCATTGTCTTCTGCCATAAAGAATATATGGTCTTTTTTGAAGCGGTCGAGGTATTTTGATGGAAATAATTGATTACCGAGTATAAAAAATAACTTCATAATTAAATATAACTAATAAAATTTTTTATGTCAGAAAAATATATTGTTTTTGGTGCGACAGGTTCAATCGGATCTAGTTTGGCAGAGCAATTAATAAGTTCAGGAAACAGTGTCCATTTAGTTGCAAGAAATGAAGGTGAGCTTAAAAATATTTCTGACAAACTAGGATGTACATCTACTGTGGTAGATGTTTTGGAGGAAGGATTTATTGATAAAGTAAAAAGTGATGTCCCTGAAGCAATGGGAGTGGCTTATTGTGTAGGTTCAATAGATTTAAAACCTTTAAGAATGGTTACAGAGCAAGATTTTAATAAATGCATGAAACTAAATCTTTATTCTGCAGTTGAAGTAATAAAAGGATACCAGGAAAGTTTAAAAAAAAATAAAGGATCAGTAGTTTTATTTTCTACAGTCGCTGCTCAAAGAGGATTTACTAATCACGCTATAATAGCTTCTGCAAAAGCTGCGGTTGAAGGTTTAACTGTTTCTTTAGCAGCTGAATTTGCACCAAACATCAGAGTTAATTGTATAGCTCCTAGTCTGACACACTCTAAAATTGCTGAACCAATGTTAAAAAATAAAGCTCTAGCCGATGGAATAGCAAAAGCTCATCCACTTAAAAGATTGGGTAAAGGAAAAGATTCTGCTTCACTAGCAAAATTTCTTATTACCAAAGACAGTTCTTGGGTGACAGGACAAATAATTGCAGTAGACGGTGGAAGATCTAAGCTTTCTTAAAGTGAAAAAAGTTTTATTTTTAATACTATTATTTTTTTTTTTTAACTCAAAATCTTTTTCTCAAAATTATAATTTTCAAAAATTAGTAAAATTAGATGGACCATGGGGATCATCATTCTTAAATGATAATGAATTAATAATTACAGAGAAAAGCGGAAAAATAAAAATTGTAAATATCAAATCCAA
>CABXTU010000015.1 GCA_902515205.1 uncultured Pelagibacteraceae bacterium
ATACATTGGTAATTTTTTTCTTATTCATTAATAAAAGAACATCAGAGGCAAGTGAATTTTCTTCAATTTTATAAGGGTTTTTTGTCATATATGATTTTATAGTTATGTTATTTATTTTTTTTTTTCTTTGCATTAATCTTTTAAGATCCCCATCAGTAAAAACTCCAGTAGTAAAACCCTTATTATTTACAACAACCAAAAATCCCAATCCTTTTAAGTTTATAATTTTAAGAGCATTAATCATATTTTGATTTTCATTTATAAAAGGGATCTTATTTTTTGTTAGCATTAAATCCCCAGCAGTTTTAAGTTTATTTCCTAAGTTCCCTGAAGGATGAAATTTTTTAAAGTCTAATTTTCCAAATTTCTTTTTTTTCATTAAAGATATTGATAGTGCATCTCCAATTGCTAACTGGGAAGTAGTACTTGAAGTTGGTACAATACCTAAACCTGCCTCCTCTACCTCTGGAATAAATAATTTGATATTAGAAGATTTATATAAATCAGAATTTTTATTTGAAACTATTCCTATTAAAAGAATTTTATTTGAACGGGCATATTTAATTATATTTTTCAATTCTTTAGTATTCCCTGAGTTACTAATTAAAATTAAAATATCTTTATTTGTAATTCGACCTAAATCTCCATGAGAACAATCATTAGCTAAAATAGAAAAAGATGGAGTACCTACGGATGATAAAGTTGCAGATATTTTTGATGCAATAATTCCACTTTTACCAACTCCACAGATAATAACTTTTGATTTACATTTTAACAAAGCTTTAACAGCTAAATCAAATGAGGTGTCTAGTGAATTTTTTAATTTTTTAAGAGCCTTTATCTGTAAATCTATTACATTTTTCCCAATTTCATTAATACCATTTTTCATTTTTTAATGAGACCAAATATCATCTTTGAATAAGGCTAGATCAAGATCAACCCTTGTTTTTAGAAATTTTAAACATTCATTGTATAGATCAATTCTATTTTCTCTTTTAAGGATTTTGCTTAGTCCTTCATGAATCTTATGAAGATAAATTACGTCATTAGCACAATATTTTAGTTGGGATGGAGTTAATTCTCCACCAAAATCAGAACTTTGAAATTGCTTACTTATATCAATGTTTAAAAACTCTTTAATTAGCGATTTAAGAGAATGATTATCTGAATATGACCTAGCAAGTTTGGAGGCTATTTTAGTATCCAAAATGTTTTTTGTATCAGTTTTTAAATAATATTTAATATGAGCGACGTCAGCTCTTGCATAGTGAAAAATCTTAGTAATATTTTTATCTTCAAGAATTTTTATTAAATTTGGAGCTTTATAGCTGAATCTATCTAATTGTATTATGTGGGCATCAGATTTACCAGAAGATAACTGAATTAAGCATAGAGGATCTCTCCTAACATTAAGACCCATAAATTCACCATCAACCGCTATTATATTGCCTAGATTTAAATCATCTGGTAAATCATTTTTATGCAGTTTAATTTCAATATTCATTTTTAACATTTATATATGAAAGCAAAAAATTGTCTAATCTTTGGTGGGAGTGGCCAAATAGGAAGGTATCTAATTAGAAAGTTAACAAAAAATAATTTTAAGGTTACGGTAGTAACAAGAAATATTCACCAAAAAGGCTATATAATAAAAACTCAAGCAAATGCTGGTTATGTTGATGTTATTGAATCAAATATATTTGATGAAAAAAAAATTAGAGCATGCTTTGAAAATGCAGAAGTCTGTATAAATCTAGTAGGTATACTTTACGAAAAAAAAGGGGGAAATTCTTTTAATAATATTCATTCAATTTTTCCATCTATTTTAGCTAAACTTTCTTCTGAGTATAAATTGAAAAATTTTATTCATTTATCAGCTTTAGGTATAAATGAAGCAACAGACTCAAGTTATGCAAAAAGCAAACTAGAAGGTGAAAAAAATATTTTCAAAAACTTTCCTCTTGCGACTATTCTCAGACCTTCGATCGTTTATTCTGTTGATGACAATTTTACTACTAATTTTATGACTTTACTAAATAGATTACCTATTTTTCCACTTTATTACAATGGAAAGACAAAGTTCATGCCAATTCACTGTTCTGACTTGACTGATATAATATATTATATATTAGAAAAAAATATTCTTTCAAAAGTGGTGGAATGTGTAGGGCCAGAAACAATTACTTTTAAAGATATCATAGAAAAATTATTAAAACAAATTGATAAAAAAAGAATTTTGTTGCCGTTGCCATTGCCACTTGCAAGATTTTCAGCGAGGTTTTTGCAGTTATTGCCTGAACCTTTGTTAACGATTGATCAACTAAAACTTCTTAAATACGACAATATTTTAACAGGAAAGTATAAATCTAACTTTGCTATTGGTTGTCCAAGTAAACGTTTTTTTGAAGAAGAAGTTAATAAATATTGTTATATGTGGAAAGATGGTGGTCAATTCTCAATAAAAAAGTCTGACAATAAAATTTGAACTGATTTAGATTTATAAATCTTTATGCCGATTTTATTTTTTTCTCTATAAATCCAGGAATCTCGTCTTTATCTGCTACCTCTTCTTTTTTGCCTTTTGGCTGATATGCATATAGTAAATGGAGTTTACAATAAGAGAAATCTTTAAGTGAAGTTCTACCACAAAAATAAAAATTTTCTTCATCTGGGTGGCCTATTGGCCATTTACAAACGTTCTCATCTAATTCTTCAAGCTGCTTAGGATTTTCTGGTTCAAAATTTTTATCAATTATTAAGGATTTAAATTTATTTTTTCTAACTCTTTGAGGGTTAACATTTTTTATTTCTGCAGTATTTTCGAAACTTTGATTAGATGTAGCTTTTCTAGTTTTAATTTTAGCTGACAAATTTAGCCTGAAACTTTTTCCTATAACAGCGTTTCTTGAGACACCACCAATTATCTCTGCAATTTGGCTTGCAGTTTTGCCTGAACCCCAAAGTTCTTTAAGTTTTTTAACTTTTTCGTCTGACCATCCCATATAGTCTATATAATGTGTTAAATTTTTTTATCAACACCATATAGTGATATATATCTAAAAAAAACAATAGAATTGTTCAAGTTATTAACAAAAAACAGAGAAAAATCTTTATAAGATCTTCAATCCTAACTTGTATTTACTTTTTTAGTTTATACAAAGTTTTTATAAACAAAACATGAGCTATTTAGTAAAAAATTATAATAGAAAAAAACTTTCTTTTAAAAAAGGTAAAGGTAGTTATTTGTATTCATCAAATGGGATAAAGTACCTTGATTTTATTCAAGGAATTGCTGTGAATTCATTAGGACACTCTCATCCAAAATTAATTAAAACTATAAACTCTCAAGCTAAAAAACTTTGGCATGTTTCTAATGCCTTTATTATTCCTGAGGGAGAGCAATTAGCTAGCAAGTTAGCCAAGAAAACTTTTGCTGATTATGTTTTATTTCAAAATAGTGGTGCTGAAGCTACTGAAGCAGCTATTAAAGTTGCAAGAAGATATTTTTATTCAATTGGAAAAAAAGATAAGAATAGAATTATTTGTGTTAAAAATTCTTTTCACGGTAGAACAATTGCTACTATTTATGCGAGTGGTTCAAAAAAAATGACAGAAGGTTTTGGCCCTAAAGTACAGGGTTTTGATCACTTTGAATATGGAGATCATAAAAAATTAAAAAAGTTAATAACTAAAAAAACTGCTGCAATTATGCTTGAAACTATTATGGGTGAGGGGGGGATTAAGGTAATACCTGATTGGTGTCTTAAAGAGCTTAGAAAGATATGTAACAAAAAAGGTATATTACTTATTCTTGATGAAGTTCAGTGTGGTATAGGTAGAACAGGAGATTTTTTTGCTTTTGAAAAATCTAAAGTAAAACCCGATATAGTTCCTATAGCAAAGGGAATAGGGGGAGGTTTTCCCATCGGTGCAGTTCTAATGAATAAAAAGGTAGCTTCAGGAATGACTCCTGGTTCCCACGGATCAACTTTTGGTGGAAATCCACTGGCAATGAAAATAGGTATTACGGTATTAGATATTATTTCCAATAAGAATTTTTTGTTAAATGTAAAAACAAATTCTAAATATTTTCATGAACAATTAAAAAAAATTAAAGAAGAATTTCCTAAGATAATTAAAGAGGTTAGAGGGAAAGGATTTTTGATTGGTTTACAACTATTTCATGATCAAACGAAATTTATAAAAAAACTTATGGATAATAAATTACTTACAATTAGAGCTGCTGAAAATGTGGTAAGAATTTTACCTCCACTTAATGTGAAAAAAAAAGAAATTAACCAAGCTTTAAAGATAATTCAAAAGGTTTGTTCTAAATATAAATAGATGAAACATTTTATTAATTTAAAAGATATTTCTGGTAAAGATTTAAGAAAAATTCTGCAAGATGCGAAAAAAAGAAAAAAAAAAAGAAAAGGCTGGGACTCTCTAAAAGAGGACAAAGACTCGCCACTTAAAAATAAATTAATAATCCAAATGTTTGAAAAGTCCAGCCTAAGAACTAGACTGAGTTTTTACTTAGCAATCAAGCAACTTGGAGGGGGAACATTAACTCTGAGAACTAATGAACTTCATTTAGGAGAAGGTGGAGAGTCACTTGAAGATACAGCAAAAATCCTAGCTACTTATGGGGATGGCTTTATGTTTAGAACTGATAGTGATGAGAAGATAGAAAAATTAAAGAATTATTTGTCAATTCCTCTTATAAATGGATTAAGTCCATCATCACATCCAACTCAAGTTCTATCAGACATATTTACTGTTGAAGAAATTAAGAAAAAACCTATTTCTAAACTTAATATAGCCTGGATAGGTGATTCAAATAATGTTTTAAATAGTCTAATTGCAGCATCAATTAAGTTTAATTTTAAATTGAATATTGGATGTCCCACTAGTTATTGTCCGGAAAAATTTGTTTTAGATTGGGTTGAGGAAAATAATAAGAAACTTTATATTTATAATAATGCAAAAAAAGCCGTTGTTGATGCTGATGTTATATTCTCCGATAAAGTAATTTCATTGAACGACAAGGTAAATAGAAAAAAAAAATTATCTCAATTTGTAAATTTTAAGATAACACAAAAGCTCTTAAACTTTGCAAAAAAGGATTGTATATTTTTACATTGCTTACCTAGAGGTTCAGAAGTAGATGAAAAAGTTTTTTTTAGTGACCAATCAAAAGTTTGGCAACAAGCTCTTAATAGAATTCATGTTCAAAAAAGTATCTTGCTATATTGTTTTGGAAAATTAAGGTAATTTTTTTGGATTATCAGAGTTTTGGTTTAAATATTTTATAACAGATGCTCTGTCTTTTTCCTTTCTTAATCCAGCAAAAGCCATTTTAGTTCCTTTGATCCATTTAGCTGGCTTTATTAGATAACCATTTAATTCTTCTAGTGTCCATTCTTTTCCATACCCAGAAAGAGCTTTAGAATATTTATAATCATTAATAATTCCTACTTTTCTTCCAACCACATTATATAAAGCAGGACCAATGTTATTTTTACCTCCTTTAGCAATTGAATGACAAGCTGCACATTTTTTAAAAACTTTTTCCCCATGAGCAACATCTCCTAGTGACATAAGAGCTGCAATGTCAACTTTCTCATCTGTAGATTTAATCTCAGAGGAAGAGCTGTCAGCAACTTGTTCTATCTCTACTGCATAACCAGGTTTTTCAGGTTTTTCTACATGAAATATAACATCAGATACTTTACTAATTCCAATTACTAGAAGAGCGACCATCAAAACAGCTGCAATTATTTTATTTATTTCAAAAGAATCCATTTTATAAAAATTTATTTTGAACGTATAACACTATAAATTAAGAATTGCTTATATTTTAATGTACAATTTTGCCCTATTTATAATTTACTACTTAATAAGAAAAAAGAATGAAAACAATAATTTTAATTCCATCTAGGTTATCTGCAACTAGACTACCAGGAAAACCTTTACTTAAAATCAATGGTTTATCGATCATTTCACATGTATTAAAGAAGGCAGTAGAGGCAAATATTGGAGACGTTTACGTCGCAGCAGAGGATCAAGAAATAATTGATGATATTAAAAAAAATGGAGGACAAGCGATCAAAACTAGTAGAAAAAATAAAACTGGAACAGATAGAATCTACGAAGCTCTTACTAAGATTGGTAAAACTGATATTGAATTAATAATGAATCTTCAGGGTGATGAGCCATTAATGAAGGTAAAAGACATTAAAAATTTATATAATCAAATGGTTATAACAAAATCTTTGATGGGAACAATGGCTTCAAATATTACAAAAAATTTTTTTTATAAAGATCATGATGTAGTTAAAGTAATAACAAAAGAGAGTTTAGAAAGTTCAAAATTCCCTGAAGCTCTAAATTTCTATAGAGAATATAAAAATATAAAAAAAAATGTTTATCATCATTTGGGAATTTATTGTTATCAATTAGAAACACTTAAAAAATTTGTCTCTTTGAACCAATCTCATAATGAGATTAAAAGTAAACTTGAACAATTAAGAGCTTTAGATAACAATATAAAAATAAATGTTTCTTTGGCTCAAGAAGGTCCGATAGGAGTTGACACAAAAAAGGATTTTCTAGCTATAAAAAAAATAATGGAATATAAATCCAAATGAATAAAATATTTTTTCAAGGTGCATTTGGAGCATACTCACATTTAGCTGCTTTATCAATTGATTCAAGAGCTGAAATTATCCCATGTAAAACTTTTGATGAATGTTTTTTAAGGGCATCAAGGGACTCTAATTCTAAAATTATAATTCCTGAATCAAATAGAATTACAGGAAATATTGGAATTGAATATCTTATATTTGAGTATAGGTTGAATATTTACTCAGAGTATTTCCAAAAAATTGAACATAATTTACTTGGTATACCAGGCTCAAAAATTTCCGATATAAAAGATGTTTATTCTCATGGTCAGGCATTGTCTCAGTGTTCAGGTTTCATAAAATCTGAAGGTTTAATTGAACATGTAAGAGCGGACACAGCTGGATCTGCTGAGATGGTCTCTCAAACTAAAGATAAGACTAAAGCCGCAATAGCATCCTCTTTAAGTGCAAAAACTTACAATTTAGAAATAATAAAAAAAAATATTGAAAATGAAAATGGCAATCTTACGAGATTTTTAGTAATGGGAAAAAATATTTCCCAACCTGATTTAGGCAATAAAAAATATATTACGTCATTTTTATTTAAGTTAAAAAGTAAACCTGCAGCTTTATATCAATCTCTAGGAGGATTCGCTATTAATGGAGTTAACCTAACAAAATTACAAAGTTATCCAGAAAAGAATACTTTTGATTCTTATTTTTTTTTATGTGACCTTGATGGACATATAGAAGATCCAAAAGTTCAAAAATCCTTGGAGGAGCTTGGACTGCATTGCCAAGATTTTCACGTGTTAGGTGTTTTTGAAGCTGACAAGCATAGAGAAAAATAGATTTAATCTTTTCTTGTAGATTAGAAAACATTACTGCTATAATAGCTTTTGGAGGCTAGAGGTGGATCCTGCTTGAACCCGACCAGATCTTAACGGAAGCAGTCGTAAAGACAGATATTCAGGTTCTAGTCTCCTATTAATAAATTATGAATAAAAATTCTAAAGTTTTAGCACTTAAGTACAGACCAAAAATATTTGATGATTTAATTGGTCAGGAAGTTGTAGCTGAAACTATTATAAATTCAATTAAAGCTAATAAAATTCCAAATGCTTATTTATTTACTGGTATCAGAGGAGTAGGTAAAACAACGATAGCAAGAATAGTAGCTAAGACACTAAACTGTACAAATGGAATAGAGAGTAAGTGTAAGGATAAATGTGAGAATTGTGACTCAATATCTAATTCAAGTCATATTGATGTTTTGGAAATGGATGCAGCTAGTAAAACTGGTGTAGACGACGTCAGAGATCTTATAGAATTTTCAAGATATGGACCAACTTCAGCTAAGTACAAAATATTCATTATTGATGAAGTTCATATGCTTAGTAAACAAGCTTTTAATGCATTATTAAAAACATTAGAGGAGCCACCAGAGTATCTTAAGTTTATTTTTGCAACCACCGAAATTAAAAAGATTCCTGTGACTGTTATATCTAGGTGTCAAAGATTTGATTTATCTAGAATTAAATCATCTCAATTATTTGATTTTATAAAAATGATTAAAGATAAAGAAAAAGGGAAAGTTTCAGATGATGCTTTAAAGTTAATTGTAAAAATGTCTGAAGGATCGGTAAGAGATGCATTATCCTTATTAGATAGAGGCTTACTTTCCTCGGATGGGGTTGCCGAACTAGATCTTATTGCTGCTCAAAAAATTTTTGGATATTTTGACAAATCCCGTTTAATAGACCTTTTCAAATTAGTTCTAGAGGGTGAGGAAAAAAAAGTTATTGAAACTTATAGAAAAATTTACGATCAAGGTGTTGAACCAAAAGTATTTATTAATGATTTTTTAGAATTAATTTTTTATTTTAAAAATATAGATTCTTTAACCTTAGAGAGTACAAATTTTTCTTTAAATGATGAGGAGTTTTTAAAAATTAAACAGATAGCCAGTGATGTTGACAATCAAGTATTAATATTATTTTGGCAATTTACAATAAAAACACTTGAAGAACTTGACATTGTTTCAAATCAAAATTTATCAATTGAAATGCTTTTAGTCAGATTAATGTATATTACTTCTTTAAACCCTAAAAATGATAAATTTCAAAAAGATCATTTATTAAAATCTTTTCAAAAAGAAAACATTGAGCTTAAATCTAAAAATGATGTTATTAATCAGATAAAAAATGTGTCACAAGAAAAGAAAATATCTCCTGAACGAGAAACAGAAATTAAAACAGAGAGCAAAATTAGTATTAATTCATTTAAACAACTTTTAGAACTATGTACTGAAAATAAAGAAATGAAGCTTAAATATGAATTAGAAAAAAATGTAAATCTTGTAAGCTTTTCCAAAAATAGAATGGAAATTTCTTTTAATGATAACCTTGATAAAAGTTTCATTAAGGATCTCAGCTTAAAGCTTTATGAATGGACTTCTGAAAGATGGATTATTGCTTTAAGTAAGGTTAAAGGAGAGATTTCGATTAAAGAAAAAGAGGAAAATGAAAATAAAGAGATGATTGAAAAGGCAAAAAATACCCAACTGTATAAAGAAGTTTTACAAAAATTTCCTGATGCTAGCTTAATTAGTGTAAAGAACGAAATAGATCAAAAAGATTAAATGACTGATTTTAGTAAAATATTGGAAAAGGCGAAAGAGCTTGAGACCAAGATGAAAGAAAGCCAAGAAAATATTAAAAAGATTAGGGTGGAAGGTGTTTCGGGATCTAATTCAGTAAAAGTAATTCTGGATGGTGAGGGAGAGATGATCAAAATAGAGATTTCTGATGAGATACTAAAAGAGGAAAAGTCTATCATCGAAGATTTGATTGTTGCAGCTCATAATAATGCTAAAATTCAGCTTAAAAGTAAAACTTCAGAAGAAATTTCAAAAGCAACAGGAGGACTTGGAATTCCAGGATTTAAATGGCCATTATAGAAAATGCAAAATATTAAAGAGATCGATGATTTAATAAGATTAATTTCAAAACTTCCTGGATTAGGTCCAAAATCAGCGAAAAGAATTGTTTTAAAGTTAATAAATAACAGAGAGGAACTTGTAAAACCGATGGCTAGCACTTTAGCACAAGTGTATAAGAATATTACTAGATGTAGATCATGTGGTTCACTAAAATCAAACATTGATGGTTGTATAAATTGTGAAAATATAAAAGAAAAGTTCAACAAGATTTGTGTCGTTGAAGATTTGGCGGATCAATGGTCAATAGAAAGTTCAAATATTTTTCAGGGGCATTTTCATATTTTAGGTGGAACTATATCTTCAGTAGGACAGAGAAAAGAGGATTTATTAATTAACTCTTTAATAGAGAGAGTGAATAAAGATAAAATTGAAGAAGTAATTTTAGCCACTAGTGCTACTGTTGAAGGACAAACAACTGCTTATTATATACAAGATAGTCTTAAAAATACTAAAGCAAAGGTTACAAAATTAGCCCAAGGATTACCTATAGGTGGTGAAATAGAAAATTTAGATGACGGAACATTGTTTTCAGCTTTTAAAAATAGAGAAAAATTAAATTCTAATTCAAATTAAGTTTGTTTTTTTTTTTTAGTCTGTTCAAATGTAAAAGTGGTTCAGTATATCCAGATGGTTGAGCTCTTCCTTCAAAAATTAAATCACACGCAGTTTTAAAAGCTAGAGATCCTTCATAATTATCACTCATCTTTGTATAATTTTTGTCATCGACATTTTGTTTATCTACAATTTTTGCCATTTCTTTCATAATCTCAACTACCTGAATTTTTGTTGTTATGCCGTGGTGAATCCAATTTGCGATATGTTGAGATGAGATCCTTAAAGTCGCCCTATCTTCCATTAAACCAATATTATTTATATCAGGAACTTTCGAACACCCTATCCCCTGGTCTATCCATCTGACTACATAACCTAATAATGTTTGAGCTGAATTTGAAATTTCCTTGTTGATTTCTTCAACTGACCAGTTTGTTCGATCTGCTATTGGTATAGATAGAAGATCATCTAATTCTGCTTGTTCACGATTTAAAATTTTTTTTTGCTCATCAAAGATATTTATTTGATGGTAATGGAGAGCGTGTAATGAAGCTGCAGTAGGAGATGGTACCCACGCACAATTTGCTCCAGCTTTTAAATGACTTACTTTTTCAATCATCATTTCTTTCATTTTATCTGGCATAGCCCACATTCCTTTTCCAATTTGAGCTTTACCGAAGAAACCGCACTTTAATCCAACATCAACATTATTGTTTTCATACGCAGTAATCCATTTAGAAGATTTCATATCTCCTTTTTTAATCATTGGTCCTGCTTCCATAGAAGTATGCATTTCATCGCCAGTTCTGTCTAAAAAACCTGTATTAATAAAAAAAACTCTATTTTTTAAAGATCTAATACATTCCTTTAAATTTGAGGATGTTCTTCTCTCTTCATCCATAATTCCTATTTTGCAAGTATATTTTTCTAATCCTAGTACCTCCTCTACTTTAGAAAAAATCAAATCAGTAAAAGCTGTCTCTTCTGGTCCATGCATTTTTGGTTTTACTATGTAGATGGAGCCTTTTCTTGAATTTCTCTTTTTTTTTACATCATTAAGTGCTGCAGTCACTGTTATAAATGCATCCATAATTCCCTCAGGGACCTCACTGCCATCTTTTAAAATGATTGATGGATTTGTCATCAAGTGACCAACATTTCTGATTAAAAGCAAACTTCTTCCATGTAACTTTAATCCTTTGCCATCTTTGGAGATGTAACTTCTATCTGGATTTAATTTTCTCTCTAAATTTTTACCATTTTTTTCGAATTGAACTTTTAAATCACCCTTCATTAAACCTAACCAATTTTTATAACAAACAATTTTGTCATCAGCATCCACAGCAGCAACACTGTCTTCATTATCACAAATAGTTGATACAGCAGATTCAATAATTACATCACTTATACCCGCAATATCATGAGCAGCACTAAATGCTCTCGGGTTAATTATTATTTCAAAATGAAGATTATTATTTTTAAGTATAATTGCACTAGGATTATTAGACTCGCCCCTATATCCTATAAACTTATTCTTATTTTTCAGATTATATTCATAATCATCTTTAAAAATTATCAAATCTTTATCTTTAACTTTTAAACCAGCTATATTTTTCCAGCTTGTTCCATCTATTGGAATATATCTATCAAAAAATTCCCTTACATATCTAATTACCTCTTGTCCTCTAAGAGGATCGTATCTTTCACTTCCACCTTCATCAGACTCTATTATGTTCGTACCATATAAACTATCATATAGACTAACCCATCTTGCATTGGCTGCATTAAGAGCATATCTTGCGTTCATTATTGGAACAACTAATTGAGGTCCAGCCACTTGAGATATTTCTAAATCTATATTATTTGTTTCTATTTTAAAATCTGGTCCTTCATCTTTTAAATATCCTATCTCTTTAAGAAATTTTTTATATTCTATAATTTTAAATTCCTTTCCTTTTTTATCTAGATGCCAATTATCAATTTTTTTTTGTAATTTTTCTCTTATTTGAATTAGTTCTCTATTCCTTGGTGAAAGATCATGCACAACTTTATCAAAAGATGACCAAAATTTCGTAGGGGAAATATCAGTATCTTTTAATAAATCGTTATTAATGAAACTAAGCAATTTTTCAGAAATTTTAAGATTTTCTATTTTTTGATATTTTATTGACATCTTGTCTTTTTAATTTCCAGTAAAAATAAGTCAAATAATTAATTAAATTTTATAAATTTTGTTGGTATTTTAATTATTTATGAAATAATCAACACTTAAATGAAAAATTATCTTAACTTTGAAACAGATATTAAGACTTTAGAAAATGAAGTTGAAAAACTTAAAGATCCTTATAATTTAAGTGGACTCTCCAAAGTAGATACTCAAAAGATTTCTCAAATACAAAATGAATTAGATGAAAAATTAAAATCTATTTATTCTAAACTAGATGCTTGGCAGATTACTATGGTAGCAAGACATGAGGATAGGCCTAGATCAAAATATTTTATAGATAATTTATTCGAAGATTTTATACCCCTTTCTGGGGATAGATATTATGGTGAAGATAAATCAGTTATAACAGGATTTGCTAAATTTAATGGTCTGTCGGTATTAGTTATAGGTCAAGAAAAAGGTGACAATTTAGAATCAAGAATCAAGAGTAATTTTGGAATGATGAGACCTGAGGGATATAGAAAAACGATACGTTTAATGAAATTAGCCGATAAATTTAAAATACCAATTATTTCTTTCATCGATACTCCTGGGGCCTACCCTGGCGTAGGAGCAGAAGAAAGAGGGCAAGCCGAGGCAATTGCAAAATCAATTGAATGTTCAATGAAGTTAAAAGTTCCTACTTTAGCAGTTATCATTGGTGAAGGAGGCTCAGGGGGCGCAATAGCTTTAGCATCTTCAAATAAAGTTATGATGTTGGAAAATGCAATATACTCGGTAATATCACCTGAAGGATGTGCTACAATTTTATGGAGGGACCCAAAGAAAATGTTAGATGCAGCAAGAGCCATGAAACTCTCAGCGAAAGATTTATTAGAACTTCAAATAATTGATGAAATTATTTCTGAGCCGATAGGGGGAGCACATAGAGATAAGGCGTTAATTTGTCAAAATGTCAAAGATTCAATAATGAAAAATTTGGATTTATTTAAAGATATGACTGCCGAAGAAATTTTAAATGATAGAAAAAATAAATTCTTAAATATTGGAAGATCCAAAGGATTTGAAAAAAATCCTGAAAAATTGAATTCTCTGAAATTAAGTTTAAAAAGTTTTAATCAAATTTTAAAATCAAAAAAAAATTTTTTATTAGGAATAACAATAATTATAATTCTAATAAGTTCGATAATAGTTTTTTTATAAAGCTCCACAACAACGTTTATATTTTTTACCTGAACCACAAATACATGGCTCATTTCTACTCATTTTCTTTCCAATATATTTTGGGTCTATTTTTTTTGGTTTTACTGTTTCTATTTTTTCTTTAGGGGCCTCAACAACTTTAAGATTAATTAGTATAGTTATAAAATCTAATTTTAATTTATTCAATAGATTTTCAAATAAGTCAAAAGCCTCCTTTTTATATTCAATGAGAGGGTCCCTTTGTCCATAAGATCTTAGACCTATTACTTGTCTTAATTGTTCTAAATATTGAATATGAGATTTCCAATTCATATCAATTGTTTGAAGAAAAATTCTTTTTTCTATTTCTTTAGATTGATTATCACCTAAAAGTTTAAGACGTTCTTCACGAACTTCATTAAACGTTTTAGTTATTTTTTCTTTAAATAAATTATCTTCTAAAGTAATTAAGCTCTCAAATTCAGACTTTTCAAAATTTTTACCCAAGATCGATTTAAGCCTTAAGTCAAAATCATTATTTTTAGGACTAGATTGTTTAGATTTCCTTAATCTAATTAGATCCTCAATAATTTCGTTCAAAAAATCATTTGAATATTCAAATATTTGATTACTGTCCATTGCGTCTTTTCTTTGCGAAAAAATTACGTGCCTTTGATCATTAAGAACGTTATCAAATTTTATTAAAGTTTTTCTAATATCAAAGTTTCTCGCTTCTACTTTTTGCTGCGCTCTTTCTAAGGCCTTATTTATCCAAGGATGATCAATGCTTTCTCCATCCTTAAGGCCTAATTTTTCCAATATATTATTCATTGATTCTGATCCAAAAATTCTCATGAGATCATCCTCTAAGCTTACATAAAATATTGAACTTCCTTCATCTCCTTGACGTCCGGATCTACCTCTTGCCTGGTTGTCTACTCTTCTTGACTCCATTCTTTCAGTTCCAATAACAAATAGTCCTCCTAAGGACTTAATCTTTTCTTTGTCTTTTTTTAATTTGTCATCTGTAACTGAATCTTTCCTTCCCCCAAGTTGAATATCGACACCCCTCCCAGAAATACTCGTTGTAATAATCACTGAATTTTCTTTTCCTGCATTTGCTATAATCTCTGCCTCATTTGTATGATTTTTTGCATTTAAAACTACATGATCAATATTTTCTTTTTTTAAAAGTTTTGAATATACCTCTGATTTATTTACACTAGATGTAAAAATTAGTTGAGGTTGACCTATCTGGTAGCACTCTTTAATTTTTTTAATAATTGCATCATTTTTTTCATTTTCTGTCCTAAAAATTTGATCATTTAAATCATTCCTAATCATTTTTTTATTTGTTGGAATTACGATGACTAGAAGATTATAAATTTCAAAGAATTCCTCTGTCTCTGTTGCTGCGGTACCAGTGCAACCACAAATCTTTTTATATAGTTTAAAATAATTTTGATAAGTAATAGATGCTAATGTTTGATTTTCAGCCTGTATGTCAATTTTTTCTTTAGCCTCAAGTGCCTGGTGCAGTCCATCACCAAATCTTCTACCTTCAAGTATTCTTCCAGTTAGCTCATCTATTATCTTCAGATTATTATCCTGAATTATATAATCCTTTCCCTTTTGAAATAAATGGTTTGCTCTTAGAGCTTGATTTACATGATGAACTAAGCTTAAATTTTCTGGATCATAAAAATTATTATTTTTTAGTATTCCTGCGTTCGAAAAAATTTTTTCAACATTATTGATACCATCATTTGTTAAAAGAATATTTTTGTCCTTTTCATCAATTTCATAATCATTTTTATTAAGATTTTTAATTAATTTATCTATTGCTAGATATTGATTTGTTTTATCCTCAGCAGCTCCAGATATAACTAGAGGAGTTCTTGCCTCATCAATCAAACAAGAATCAATTTCATCTACAATTGAAAAATAATGTTCCCTTTGAACCATATCATTTTTAGAATATTTCATATTATCTCTAAGATAATCAAATCCAAGCTCACTATTGGTGGCGTAAGTTATGTCACAATTATAATTTTTTTTTCTTTCATCATCACTTTGATCGTTATTTATAAAACCGGAAGAGAGACCTAAAAAGTTATATATTTCTCCCATCTCAAGCGAGTCTCTTTTTGCCAAGTAGTCATTAACAGTTACAATGTGTACTCCTTTTCCAGAAAGTGCATTTAAATAAGCTGCAAGTGTAATTGTTAGCGTTTTTCCCTCACCAGTTCTCATTTCAGCAATTTTAGACTCATGTAAAACTATTCCTCCGATTAACTGAACATCAAAATGTCTTTCGTTTCTTGTTCTTTTAGATGCCTCACGAACCAAAGCAAAAGCTTCTGGGAGGATCATGTCAAGAGACTCACCATTATTAATTCTATCTTTAAATTCCGAAGTTTTTATTGGGAAGTCTGTATTACTTAAATTTTTAGTTTTTTCCTCTAAAATGTTAATTTTTGATACAATTTTTTCAATTCTTTCTAATTCTTTTTTATTAGGTGATTTGAGGAATTTAGTAATGAAACTTAAAGGATTTAACATTAGTTTTTGATTTATTAATTACTTATAACCTTTAATATAATTATTAAATAACTTTTTTAAATAGTATGTATGGGCATTAATTTATCAAATTTTTTATCCTCTAAATCAAAAAATAAGAGAATGACGGAATTCCAAGATTTGAACCACATAGACGGAGTATCAGTTTCATGTGTTTCTGCTAATTTGTATAAAAATCAAAGAGACGATTTGGTGATGTTTTATTTTAGAGATGGAGCTAATTACGCTTCAATATATACTCAATCAAAGATCATATCTGAAAATATTAAATGGAACTTAAAACAAAAATCGAAAAAAATTTTTTCTTTAATAGTAAATACTAGAAATGCAAATTGCTTTACAGGAAAGCAGGGTTATAAAAGTTTAGAAAAAATTGCTGAGGAAGCAGCTCAAGAATTAACAAAAAAACAAAAACAAGATGAGGATCAACCTCAAAAAATAAAGTCAAAAGAAATTATTTTTGGTTGCACAGGTACTATAGGCGAAGTATTTCCAGAGGAAAAAATTAAAAATAAAATTTCAGATCTTGTTAAAAACATAAAATATACTCAAAATAAATATATATGGATAAAAGCTGCACTAGGTATAATGACCACTGACACTCAACCCAAATTAGCAATGGAAGAGTGTTCAATTGGAAATAGTGATATTAAAATATTTGGGATTGCTAAAGGCTCTGGAATGATACAACCAAATATGGCAACTACCTTGGGCTATATATTTACTGACGCAAATATTCCAAATAAAATATTGAGTAAGCTCCTTAAAAAAAACATAACCACAACATTTAATGCAATTAGTTGTGACAGTGACACCAGCACTAATGATATGGTTTCAATATTTTCTACAGGAAAGATAAAACACGTTAAAATTAATAACATTAATGATGAGAAAATCAAAAAGTTTGATGAAGCTTTAAATAAAGTTTTATTAAATTTAGCTAAAAGAATAGTAGCCGACGGAGAGGGCGCTTCAAAATTTATTACTATTAATGTTAAAAAGTGTAAAACTGATGCTGAGGCGAGAAAAATTGCTTTCTCTATAGCTAATTCTCCATTAGTAAAAACGGCAATAGCTGGAGAAGATCCAAATTGGGGAAGGATTATAATGGCAATAGGTAAAGCTGGTGCAATAATAAATTTAGATAAATTGTCAATTAAATTTGGTAATTTTATAATTGTCCAAAACGGAAAATTAAATGCCAATTACGATGAAAATTATATTTCAGATTATATGAAAAATGATCATATTGATATTGAGATTGATATTTCCGTCGGATCAAAAAACTTTACAGCTTATACAATGGATTTAACAAAAAAATATATTGAAATTAATTCAGATTATAGGAGCTAAAATTTATTGAATTGATATAAAAAAGGATTACATATAATTAATGATTAAATATAAGCTAATTTGTAAAGATTGTGAGCTATTATTTGATAGCTGGTTTAGTACTTCTAAGGAGTACGAAAAATTAAAAAAAAAAAATTTTTTAAATTGTTACAACTGTAATTCAAAAAAAGTTGAAAAAACCTTAATGGCTCCACAATTAATAAGTAATATACAAATTAAAAAAGAAAAAAAAGAAATCTCAAAATATAAAGAAATAAATAATAAAATTAAAAATTATCAAAGATTCATTAAAAAAAATTTTGAATATGTAGGAAAAAATTTTGCTTTTGAAGCTAGATCAATTCATTATAATGACAAAAACCAAAAAAAAGGGATTTATGGTACCGCATCAAATGATGAAATTAAAGAATTGAGAGAAGAAGGCATAAATGCGGAAATAGTGCCTTGGTTAAATGATAAGAATAATTAGTTTTTTATAAATTTTCCAATATAATTAATTGATTTATCCGAGCTTATATTCCATTCATCCTTAAGTATATTAAATTTCATTCCATCTAAAATTTCTAATTTAAGATCATGTTTTTTTAAAATTTTGACTAACTCCTCAGGTTTTATAAACTTTTCCCAATCATGAGTTCCAATTGGAAGCCAACGAAGCACATATTCTGCTCCAATTATAGCAAATACATATGATTTTAAAGTTTTATTTAGAGTTGCTACGAACATGATGCCATTTTTTTTTAGTAATTTTGAACAAGATTTTATAAAAAAATTTACATCCTTCACATGCTCTATAATTTCCATATTTAAGATAACGTCAAACTTAGTTTTAGTTCTAAGATTTTCTGGTGAAGCACAAAAATATTTTATATTTAAATTATTTTTTTTTGCATGTAATTTAGCTACTGCAATGTTTTTATTAGAGGCATCAATACCGGTTACATCCGCACCTAATCTACTCATAGGCTCGGATAAAAGGCCACCACCACAACCAATATCTAAAATTTTTAATTTTTCTAATGATTTTTTTTTCTTTTTAAGATTAAAGGTATTAATAATATTGTTCTTTATATATAAAATTCTAATAGGGTTAAATTTGTGTAATGGTTTAAATTTTCCTGATGGATTCCACCATTCTTCAGCGATTTTAGAAAATTTTTCTATCTCTTTTTTATTTATTGTGTTAGATTTCATTAGTTGATTGACTTTATATTCAACTTGTATTTTATCAATATATTTTAATTTTTGAGAATATTTTACCATGAAAATTGTTGTACTAAAATTTGGTGGAACGTCAGTTGGCACGATCGATAAGATTAAAAAAGTTGCCAAAATAATAAGAGAATATAAAAAAAAGAAATTTAAAATTATTGTTGTTTCTTCAGCTATGAGCGGTGTGACAAATAGCTTAATCAAAAAATCAAATTATATTAGTGAAAATTTTTCCGACTCTGAATATGATGTTTTAGTTTCCTCTGGAGAGCAGGTTGCATGTTCTTTGATCGCTGCGAGATTAATTCATATGGGAATAAGATCAAGATCTTGGTTATCATGGCAAATACCTATAACTACGATAGGGCCTCATAAAAATTCAAAAATTGATCAAATTAATAAAATAAAAATTACTAAGTACCTTAAGGAGGGTGGAATACCGGTCGTAGCTGGGTTTCAGGGAATTAATTATAACGAGAGAGTTTCAACAATTGGAAGAGGAGGGTCAGATGCAACTGCTATAATGTTAGCAAGATTTTTTAAAGCTGAAAGATGCATAATTTATACCGATGTTGAAGGCGTTTATACTACAGATCCAAATAAGTTGAATAAGGCAAAAAAAATTAAAGTAATCTCTTACGAAGAGATGTTGGAAATGTCATCTTTGGGCGCAAAAGTTATGCAACCAGTTTCAATACAAGATGCTAGATTAAATAGAATTAATATTGAAGTTAAATCATCTTTTGTTAATAAACCAGGGACTTTGATAACAAAAAAATCTAATATAGGTTATAATAAGATTATCACTGGTATCTCATCTACTCAAAATGACTCTAAAGTCACTTTGGTTGGAGTTAAAGATAAACCTGGAGTAGCTGCATCTATTTTTAAACCTTTATCTGAAAATTCTATAAATGTGGATATGGTAGTTCAAAACATATCAGCTAACGGAAAAGAGACTGATTTGACTTTCACAGTCAAGACTGAAGATTTGAATAAAACAAAAAAAATAATTAAAAATAATAGAATTATTAATTTTAGAAAAATATTATTTGAAAAAGAAGTTTCAAAAATTTCTATAATAGGTGTTGGAATGGTCACAACACCAGGTGTAACATTTAGGATGTTTCAAGCATTAGCAAATAAAAAAATAAATATTCAAGTAATTTCTACATCAGAAATTAAGATTTCCGTATTGGTAGATAAAAAAAATGTTAATAAAGCCTTAACAGCTCTGCATAGAGAGTTTAAATTAGATAAATAACAATGAGCATTAGACCATTTAGGGATATTAAGAGAAGAAAAACAAAAACTATTAATGTAGGAAATGTTAAGGTTGGAGGTGATAACCCAATATCTATTCAATCTATGACCAATACCTTGACAACAGATACTAATGCTACAATTTATCAAATTAATCAAATTCAGAATGAGGGTGCAGATCTGGTTAGGGTGTCTTGTCCTGATGAAGACTCTACTAGATCTTTAAAAGAAATAAGTAAAAATGTTAATATACCGATAATTGCAGATATTCATTTTCATTATAAGAGAGCAATTGAAGCTGCTGAAAATGGAGCAAGTTGTTTGAGAATAAATCCTGGAAATATTGGAGATGTAAATAAAATAAAAGAAGTTATTAAAGCAGCAAAAAATAACAATTGTTCTATCAGAGTTGGTGTTAATGCAGGATCTTTAGAAAAAGATATTTTAGAAAAATTTAAAGAACCTTGCCCTGAAGCGTTAGTTGAAAGTGCACTTAGGAATATAAAATTTTTAGAAGATGAAGATTTTTTTAATTTAAAAGTAAGTGTAAAATCTTCTGATGTGTTCTTATCTATAGAGGCATATAGACAACTTTCAAAAATAAGTGATTACCCTTTACATTTAGGTATTACCGAAGCAGGAAGTTTTATTTCAGGAAGTATAAAATCATCAATTGGAATAGGCTCTCTTCTTTTAAGTGGAATAGGTGATACAATTAGAATTTCCTTATCAGATGATCCAATAAAAGAGGTAAAAATAGGAAATGAGATATTAAAATCTTTAAATTTACGAAAAAGAGGCGTACAAATTATATCCTGTCCTTCTTGCGCCAGACAAGCGTTTCAAGTAATCGATACAGTCAAAATTCTAGAGGATCGTCTATCTCATATTAAAACTCCTATAACATTATCAGTAATAGGCTGTGTGGTTAATGGGCCTGGAGAAGCTGCTATGACAGACGTAGGAATAACAGGTGGTGGCAATGGCAACAATATGCTTTATTTATCAGGAGTTCAAAAAGAAAAAGTTTTAAGTAAAAACTTAATTAATAAAATAATTGAAGAAGTTGAAAAAAAGGCTCAAGAGATAGAAAATAATCAAAATGATTCCACAAAAAACAGTTGAAGAGTTAATTGATAAACATTCAAGTTTAGAAAAAGATTTATCTTCAGGAAAAATAGATAAAAAACTTTTTGCTGAGAAATCTAAAGAATATTCCAACTTAAATGAAATTATAATTGACGCAAAAAAATATATTGAATTTGATAAAGATAAGCTGGAATTAGAAAAAATTTTAAATGATGAAAAAACAGATAACGAATTACTTAAGATGGTTGAAATTGAATTAACAGATTTAGAATTAGAACATAAAAAAAATGAAAAAAAATTAAAATTATTCTTATTACCCAAGGATGAAGCTGATAAAAAAGATGCAATTATTGAGATTAGAGCAGGAACAGGAGGATTAGAAGCAAGTTTATTTGCTGCAGATTTATTCAAAATGTATGAAAAGGTAAGTAATAAAAAAAAATGGTCTTTAGAAATCATTTCTATCTCAAGAAGTGAAGCAGGTGGATTAAAAGAAGTTATTGCTTCAATCAAAGGTAATAATATTTATTCTTCATTAAAGTATGAAAGTGGTGTCCATAGAGTTCAAAGAGTACCGGATACTGAAACTCAAGGAAGAGTTCATACCTCTGCAGCTACAGTAGCTGTTCTTCCAGAGGCAGAGGAGGTTGATCTTAAAATAAATGAAACTGACTTAAGAATAGATGTTTTTCGTGCAGGTGGACCAGGCGGTCAATCTGTAAATACAACTGATAGCGCGGTAAGAATTACTCATATACCTTCTGGGCTTTCGGTTTCTCAACAAGATGAAAAATCTCAACACAAAAACAAAGCTAAAGGAATGAAAATATTAAGAGCCAGACTTTATGAGTTAGAGAGATCTAGAATTGATGAGGAAAGATCTCAAGATAGAAAAAGCAAAATTGGAAAAGGAGATAGATCTGAAAGAATAAGAACTTATAATTTTCCTCAAGGAAGAGTGACAGACCATAGGATAAATTTAACTTTACATAAATTAGAAGAGTTTCTTGAGGGAGAAATTTTTGATGAGGTAATAGAATCTCTAACATTACAAGCTCAAGAAGAAAGTCTTAGCAATCTCTAGATTATGAATATTGAAAATGCATTAAATAAGGGAAAAAAAATTTTAAAAAAAGGAGATATAAAATCTTTAAACTTAGATACAGAAATTTTACTTTCGAAAGTTATAGGAAAAGATAGAAAATTTATAATCTTAAATCAGGATCGCGCTCTTAAAAAGTTATATTTCAATAATTTTATTAGACTTATCAAAGAAAGATCAAATGGTAAACCAATTGCATATTTATTAGAGAGAAAAAGTTTTTGGAACTATGAATTTGAAATAAAAGAAGGAACTTTAATCCCAAGACCAGATACTGAGCTTTTAATAGAAGAGGTACTTAAGTTTACTAAAAACAAAAATAAGTTAAAAGTTTTAGATATTGGAGCCGGTTCTGGATGTATAATTCTATCAATTTTAGAGGAAAAAAAAGATTTTCATGGAATAGGTATAGATATAAGTAAAAAATCAATAGATTTAAGCAAAAGAAATGCTATTCATCTTAATCTAAACAATAGAGTAAAGTTTATAAAATCAAATGTTGACAATTTTAATATTGGCAAATATGATTTAATTATATCTAATCCTCCTTATATTAAACGATCTAATTTAAAATATTTAAATAAGGATGTAGCAAACTTTGAACCAAGATTAGCTTTAGATGGTGGAATAGATGGATTATCAGGCTTCAGAAAAGTAATAGGAAAATCTAGTGAGCTGATTAAAATAAATGGAAAACTTTTTTTGGAGATAGGTTTTGACCAAAAAAAAGAAATTAAAAAAATGCTAAAAAGTAAAGGCTTTTATATTAATAAAGTATTAAAAGATTATGCTGGAAAAGATCGCTGCATAGTGAGCACAAAAAAAAATTAAAATCAATTATGGTAACTTTTAGAAATAACAATAACGGTAGAAGAAATAATTTTAGAAGAAATGACAGAGGTTATAAATCTAACGGAGAAAGATCAAAATTTGGATCAAATTTTTCTAAAAATGACAACTTTCAAAGAAAAACACCTGGTAGAAATAATCATAATGCCTCTAAGTTAATTGAGAAATATAGCAATCTTGCTAGAGAGGCTTTATCTGGTGGAGATAAAATTCTATCTGAAAATTATTTTCAACATGCTGATCATTTTACAAGAATATTAAGTGATCAAGAAAAATTTAAGAAATCTAAAATTTTAGAAAAAGAAAATAGTAATCAAAATACCTCATTAGAATTGAATAAAAAAAAAATTGAAAATGTCGATCAAGAAGAGATAAAAATTCCTGAAAAAATTTAATTTAGTCCAATTATTTTTTCAGATTTTAGTACGTCTAATTTAATCTTTTTAGTTTCAAACAATTTTCTCTCCTTTCCTTTTAAAATTTTACCCGAAGGAAGCTTCAAAGTTTGTGAATTAATTTTTTTTCCATTAACAATAACTTCATAATGTAAATGGGGACCTGTTGATTTTCCAGTAGAGCCTACAAAGCCAATAGTTTGACCTTGTTTGACTCTAATTCCACTTCTTATACCCTGAGCAAATTTAGACATATGAGCATACACAGTTTGATATGTAGAGTTATGTTTTATAACAACACAATTTCCACCTCCACCACACCATCCAGCTTTTTTTATTACTCCATCTCCGGATGCCATGATTGGAGTTCCCATCGGAGCCGCAAAGTCAGTACCTCTGTGCATTTTATTAAATCCATCTATCGGATGTTTTCTCATTCCAAATGGAGAAGACAGTCTTGCTCCATTTATTGGAGTTTTCATTAAAGCTTTTTTAACACTTTTACCATTTTTATCATAATGTCCTTCACTTCCCTTGCTATCAAAATAATAAAGAGAATTATTTAAACCACTTAATTTTAAATTTGCAAAAAGAATGTTACCAGTCTCTATTTGTTTACCAGAATCATCTGTAAATACTTCAAACATAATTTGAAAACTATCTTGCTTTCTTATATCTCTCTGAAAATCAACTTGAAAACCATACACTCTAGCAAATTCTATAATTGTACTTACAGGTATTTTTTCCTCTATTGCTGATCTATATAAACTTTGTGAGATCATATTTTCTTTATAGACAATTATTTTTTTGAGTTTTGTAATTAAAATTTCTTCATCAAATCCCTCTGAATCTATATTTCTTTTAAGATAAATTTTTTCTGTATTTGAAATCTGAAATATAAACTCTTTTACTAAATTATTAGTTTGATCTATTGTTAATCTAATTTTTTGATTAGTGTTTAATTTATTAAGATTAATCTTTTTTGATAATTTCCCTTTTATCTTTTGAATTTCTTTTTTTTCAATAGAATAACCATCCAAAATAGTGTCAAAGGTTTCACCCGAAGATATTTTATGATCAATTT
>CABXTU010000016.1 GCA_902515205.1 uncultured Pelagibacteraceae bacterium
CTTTCAAAGTTTACAGTCAACGAAATTTCATTAAATATAAAAGAGGTAAAAAAACCTGAAACAAACTCTTATCTTGTAGCAGAAAATATAGCTCAACAACTAGTAAAAAGAATTTCATATAGAAGGGCAATGAAAAGAGCGATGCTGTTTCTTTTTTCACTTTTGTTTATCTTTCTTTTTTTATAAGCAAGTTCACCTTTGGGGCCATGGGCTATACCACCACCAACAAATATAGGTGCTTTTTTACTTGCATGCCTCGCATTACCAGTTCCTTTTTGGGCATAAATTTTTGATGTAGGACCTGATACCTCATTTTGTTGCTTAGTTTTAGCATGTCTTCCTTTATAATTTGCATTTGACTTATAAAGAACATTATTAATTAATTTTTTATTGATCTTTGCAGAAAAAATTTTATCTAGCACTTCAATGGAATCTTTTTTTCCGTCCAAATTTAATTTTTCAATTTTCATTATTTCTTTTTCTTATCTGGTGTTTTTCTTGCCTCTTCAGCTCTTATTATCTTTTCACTAATTGTTTTTTTCATTATATTTTTTACAGATTTTTTTACTATAACCTCAGAATTTTTAGAGCCTGGAATTGAACCTTTTAAATAAAGTAGTTCATTTTCAAAATCTGTTTTGATAATTTCAATATTTTGCATAGTTCTTAATTTATCTCCCATGTGACCAGCCATTTTTTTTCCTTTAAAAACTTTACCTGGATCTTGTCTTTGACCAGTTGATCCGTGTGATCTATGAGAAACAGAAACTCCATGTGTTGCTCTTAATCCACCAAAATTGTGTCTTTTCATTGCACCTGCAAAACCCTTTCCAATAGTTTTTGATTTTGTGTCTACAAATTTTGTATCCTTAAAAATCTCAAGTCCAAATTCATTTCCTTCTTTATAGTTTTCAGTATTTAACACCCTATATTCTTTAAGTTTTTTCTTTGCTTCAGTATTTCTTTTAGCAAAGTAACCTTTCATTGATTTTGTAAGTTTTGAATTTTTTATTTTGCCGTACCCAAGCTGGACGGCCTTGTAGCCTCTTTTTTCTTGTTCAATGACTTGTATAACTCTCGCCTTTTCCATCTTTAAAACTGTTACGGGTACTAACTGACCAGTTTTATAAAATTCTCTTGTCATACCTATTTTTTTTCCAATTAAAGCTATCTCACTCATAATTAAATTTTAATCTCCACATCAACTCCTGAAGCTAGGTCTAATTTCATTAGAGCTTCAACTGTTTGCGGTGTTGGTTCAATTATATCAATCAATCTTTTGTGAGTTCTTGACTCGAATTGTTCTCTACTTTTTTTATCTATATGAGGTGATCTTAAAACTGTGTATCTTTCAATTCTGGTTGGTAGTGGTATTGGTCCCTTTATTGTGGCTCCAGTTCTCTTTACAGTGTTCACAATTTCCTCTGTTGAAGCATCTAAAATTTTATTGTCGTATGCCCTTAATTTAATTCTTATGTTTTGTTTTTCCATATTAACCAGCTATCTTTTTAGTGACTTCATCTTGAACATTTTGTGGAACTTTAGAATAATGATCAAAAAACATTGAATATTGAGCTCTACCTTGTGACATAGATCTTAAATTATTAATATAACCAAACATATTTGCTAACGGAACCATAGCTGTAATAACAGTTGCATTGCCTCTTTGCTCTTGGGTATTTATTTGTCCTCTTCTGCTATTCAAGTCTCCTATGACATCACCCATATAGTCCTCAGGGGTTACAACTTCTACTCTCATTACAGGCTCTAAAAGTTTCAAGCCCCCTTTAGTGCAAGCTTCTTTAAAACAAGCTCTACTTGCTAATTCAAATGCCAAAACACTTGAGTCAACATCGTGATGTAAGCCATCTAGTATAGTAACTTTATAGTCTATCATAGGAAATCCAGCTAATATGCCTCCATCTGAAATAGTTTCTATACCTTTTTCTACACCAGGAATAAATTCTTTTGGGATAGCACCTCCTTTTATCTTACTCTCTACTTCTCGACCCTTTCCTGGTTCTTGAGGTTCAACAAGTAATTTAACTTTAGCAAATTGTCCTGCCCCTCCACTTTGTTTTTTGTGTGTATATTCAACCTCAGAAGATGTTTCTATGGTTTCTCTATAAGCAACCTGAGGCGCACCAACATTCGCTTCGACCTTAAACTCTCTTTTCATTCTATCAACAATTATATCTAGATGTAATTCTCCCATTCCCTTTATTATAGTCTGCCCCGACTCTTCATCTGAGGTTACTCTGAATGAGGGATCTTCTTTTGCCAATCTACCTAAGGCTTCTCCCATTTTTTCTTGGTCAGCTTTTGTTTTTGGTTCTACTGCAATTTCTATTACAGGATCAGGAAACTCCATTGGTTCAAGAAGAACAGCATTTTCTTCGTCACATAAAGTATGGCCAGTAATAGTATTTTTTAAACCTGCTAGGGCAACTATATCTCCTGAGTTGGCTTCTTTTATATCTTCTCTAGAATTGGCATGCATTAAAAGCATTCTTCCTACTCTCTCTTCTTTCTCTTTGGAAGAATTATATACTGCTGTTCCAGTTTTAATTGTTCCTGAGTATATTCTTATAAAAGTCAACGAGCCAACAAATGGATCATTAGCAACCTTGAATGCTAATGCTGAAAATGGAACATTGTCGTCAAACTTCATTTCAATTTCTTCTTCCTTACCTAACTTTGTTCCTTTGATAGAACCAATATCTACAGGACTGGGTAAATAATTCACTACAGCATCTAATAATGGTTGGACACCTTTGTTTTTAAAAGCTGAACCAGTCAAAACAGGAACAAAATCAAAATTTAATGTTCCTTTTCTTATGCATTTGATTAAATCAGCTTCCTTGATCTCGTCTCCATTTAAATATGATTCCATTAATTGTTCATCTTGTTCAACAGCTGTTTCTATTAATTCTGTTCTATATTTTTTAGAGATTTCTTTTAAATCTTCTGGTATTTCCTTATATTCCCATTCAGCTCCCAATGCTTCATTTTTCCAGACCTGAGCTTTCATCTTAACTAAATCTACTACTCCAGATAATGATGCCTCTATGCCAATTGGGACTTGAACAACTAGTGGTTTTGCACCTAATCTATCTTTTATCATGTCTACACATCTAAAAAAATCTGCTCCAGTTCGATCCAATTTATTCACAAAACAAATTCTTGGGACTTTATATTTATCAGCTTGTCTCCATACAGTTTCAGATTGAGGTTCTACTCCTGCAACACCATCAAATACAGCTATCGCACCATCTAAAACTTTTAAAGATCTTTCAACTTCAATCGTAAAATCTACATGACCTGGAGTATCAATAATATTAATTCTGTGATCTTGCCAAAAACAGGTTGTAGCAGCAGAGGTAATTGTAATGCCTCTTTCTTGTTCTTGCTCCATCCAATCCATTGTTGCTGCTCCGTCATGCACTTCACCAATTTTATGGCTTTTACCTGTATAATACAAAACTCTTTCCGTTGTAGTGGTTTTACCAGCATCGATATGTGCCATGATACCGATGTTTCTGTACTTTTCTAAATTATGAGTTCTAGACATAAATTTTTACCACCTAAAATGTGCAAAGGCTTTGTTTGACTCTGCCATTTTGTGAACATCCTCTCTTTTTTTTACAGCCGCTCCTTTTTTTTCATAAGCATCATAAAGTTCATTAGAAATTTTATCTGACATGTGTTTATCTTTTCTTTTTCTAGCTGAATCTACTAACCATCTAATTGCTAAAGCCTGGGCTCTTTTGGTTTTAACCTCAACAGGAACTTGGTAGGTTGCTCCACCTACTCTTCTTGATCTTACTTCTACCGTAGGTTTTATGTTATTAATTGCAGTATTAAAAATATCTATAGGTTCATCTTTAGATTTAGTTTTAATTTTATCAATTGCATCATAAACAATCTTTGCTGCCACACCTCTTTTACCATCATACATTATATTATTTATTAATTTTGGTATTATAGTTGAGTTAAATTTTGGATCAGGGATAACAGTTTTTTTAGGTTGAGTTTTTTTTCTAGACATTTTTATTTACCTTTTTTGGTTCCGTATAGAGATCTTCTTTTTTTTCTATTAGCGACACCTTGAGTATCTAAGTTACCTCTTAAAATATGATATCTTACACCAGGTAAATCTTTTACTCTTCCTCCTCTTATTAGGACAACAGAGTGCTCTTGAAGATTATGACCTTCTCCTGGTATATATGCTGTAACTTCAAAACCGTTAGACAATCTAACTCTTGCAACTTTTCTTAAAGCTGAATTTGGTTTTTTTGGAGTAGTTGTATAAACCTTAACGCACACTCCTCTCTTTAAAGGTTGTTTTTGAAGAGCAGGAACCTTGTTTCTGTTAACTTGTTTAACTCTTTTTTTTTTTAACAATTGGTTAATAGTCGGCATATAATAATTTTAATTAAAATTTATATTTTTGATGAAATAACTGACAGGTTATTTGTGGCAGCGTTTAACACCAAAGATAGTGTTACATTCCAACCAAAAACATCGCCAAAATACTAATTAATATGGGTTTGTCAAACTAAAACTGGCTAATTTAGAGGCTTTTTTTACTGATTTGCTTGTGTTTCTGTGGCTTCTATTTTTTCTTGCTCAGATAAAAATTCTTTATCATCTTCAAGAGCTCTCTTATTCCATTTGTTCTTAATATTACCTGTTCCTGCAGGCACCAATCGACCAACAATAACATTTTCTTTTAAACCATGAAGTGGATCTATCTTACCTTTTATAGCAGCATCGGTAAGAACTCTGGTTGTTTCTTGAAATGATGCAGCAGAAATAAAAGACTCTGTTTGAAGTGATGCTTTAGTTATTCCCATCAACACTCTTTCACCTATTGCTGGTTTCTTACCTTCAGATTTAAGTTTGTCGTTAGCAATATCAAACTTTATTCTGTCAATTATTTCACCAGGTAAATATGATGAGTCTCCAGAAGATTTAACTTCAACTTTTTTAAGCATTTGTCTAAGAATTGTTTCTATGTGTTTATCATTAATTATTACTCCTTGAAGTCTATATACTTCTTGGACTTGATTGACAAAATATTCAGTTAGCTCTTTAATTCCCATTATTCTTAATATGTCATGAGGTAAAGGCTGACCATCTAAAAGGTATTCACCCTTTTTAATTTTTTCACCTTGATTGAAATTAATATGTTTACCTTTAGGTATCAGGTAATTTGACGGTTCGGCGCCATCTTCTGGAACTATTGAAACTCTTTGTTTACCTCTTACTTCTTTTCCAAAAACGACTTGACCATCATTCTCAGCAATTATTGCACTATCTTTAGCTTTTCTAGCTTCAAATAATTCAGCAACTCTTGGAAGTCCACCTGTTATATCCTTAGTTTTTGTTGTCTCTTTTGGAAGTCGAGCTATAACATCACCAGCAGAAACTTTTTGTCCATCTTTAATTGAAAGTATCGAGTCTGGAACTAGATAATATCTAGCCTCATTGTCATCAGCTTTCTTAATAACATTTCCTTTTTCGTCTCTCAATGTTATCCTAGGTTTTAAATCGGTGCTTTTTGATTGTGATCTCCAGTCGACAACTGATTTAGAAGCTATTCCTGTTGCATCATCTGTAGTTTCTTGTATTGAAACTCCGTCAATTAAATCAACATAACTCGCTATACCACTTTTTTCTGCAATTACAGGTGTTGTATACGGATCCCATTCACATATTTTTGTATTTGCTTTAACTTTTGTTTCATTTTTAAAAAATAGTTTAGATCCATAAGCTACTTTGTATACAGCAACTTGTACTCCATTTTCATCTTCTATTGAAAGTTGAGTATTTCTTCCCATCACAATCAAATTCTTCTTTGAGTCTTCTAATATATTTGAGTTTATAATTTTTAAAATTCCATCGTTTTTAGTCACGATTTGAGAGTCCTGTTTTACAGAAGCTGTACCTCCAACGTGAAAGGTTCTCATTGTTAACTGAGTGCCTGGTTCACCAATCGACTGTGCTGAAATCATCCCAATTGCTTCACCGACATGAACCATTTTACCTCTAGATAAGTCTCTTCCATAACAAGTGGCACATACACCCTCTTTTGAACTACAAGTCATTACAGAGTAAACTTTTAAAGATTTAATCCCTGCTGAGTCAATTTTATCACATCCAGCTTCATCAATCATTGTTGTTTTTTTAATGACAACCTCTCCTGTTAAAGGATGTTTTACATCTGATGAAACAACTCTGCCTAACGCCCTTTCAGATAAACTTACTACTACATTTCCACCCTCTAAAATTTCAGAAAGCTCAATAAATCCTGGGTTTTCACAGTTTGTTTTTGTTATTGTTAAATCTTGAGCTACATCACAAAGTCTTCTGGTCAAATAACCTGAACTAGCAGTTTTAAGTGCTGTATCAGCAAGACCTTTTCTTGCACCGTGAGTAGAATTAAAATATTCAAGTGCTGTTAATCCTTCTTTAAAGTTTGAAGTAATCGGACTTTCTATAATTTCTCCTGATGGTTTAGCAATTAATCCTCTCATACCAGCTAACTGTTTCATCTGAGCGGCAGAACCTCTTGCACCACTATCTGCCATCATAAATACTGAATTAATCTTTAATCCTTCTGATGTCTTTTCTGTAGCCGAAATTCCTTTCATCATTTCGCCAGCAACTTTATCCGTACATTTTGACCAGGCATCAACTACTTTGTTGTATTTTTCACCTCTCGTGATTAAACCTTCGGCGTATTGGGTTTCGTAATCAGCTATTAATTTCTTAGTATCATCTATTAATTGTGTTTTATTATTTGGTATAACTAAGTCATCTTTACCAAAAGAAATACCAGCTTTAAAAGCATGTTTAAATCCAAGATCTTTTAATTTATCGCAAAATATGACAGTTTTCTTTTGTCCACAAAATCTAAATACCATATCAATAATTTCTGAAACTATTTTTTTTGGAAGAGATCTATCAACCAGTGAAAACTTAATATTAGAATTTTTAGGAAGTAAATTTGCTAATAAAAATCTTCCTGCTGTTGAAGTATATTTTTCGAATTTTTTGTTTCCATCTTCGTCTACCGTTTCAAATCTAGATATAATAGTGCTATGAACTTTTAACTGTCCAGATGACAAAGCAAATTCAATTTGATCTGCATCTAAAAAATATCCTGATGGCTTATCTGTTATAGGTTCCTGTGATAGATAATAAATTCCTAAGATCATATCTTGACTTGGAACAATTATTGGTTTGCCATTAGAAGGTGATAAAATGTTATTTGTTGATAACATTAAAATTCTAGCTTCCAATTGGGCTTCTAAACTTAAAGGAACATGAACAGCCATTTGATCACCATCAAAATCAGCATTAAAAGCTGCACATGTTAATGGATGAAGTTCTATAGCGTCACCTTCAATTAATTTAGGTTCAAAAGCTTGCACTCCAAGTCTATGAAGAGTTGGTGCTCTATTTAATAAAACAGGATGTTCTCGAACAATAAGTTCTAATGCATCCCATACAGCATTAGTTTCTTTCTCAACTAATTTTTTAGCTTGTTTAATAGTAGAGGCTAAACCCAATTTATTAAGTCTTGCATACAAAAATGGTTTAAATAACTCTAGAGCCATTTTTTTCGGTAAACCACACTCATGTAATTTTAAGTCAGGTCCAACTACAATTACTGATCTCCCAGAATAATCAACTCTTTTACCAAGTAAATTTTGTCTAAATCTACCTTGTTTACCTTTAAGCATTTCAGCTAAAGATTTTAATGGTCTTTTACCTGTTCCTGTAATTACTCTTCCCCGTCTTCCATTGTCAAATAAAGCATCAACAGACTCTTGAAGCATCCTTTTTTCATTTCTAACTATAATATCTGGTGCTTTTAAATCCATTAACCTTTTAAGACGGTTGTTTCTGTTAATTACTCTTCTGTAAAGATCATTTAAATCTGATGTAGCAAATCTACCACCATCGAGTGGGACTAATGGTCTTAATTCTGGTGGTATGACAGGAACAATAGTCATAATCATCCACTCGGGTTTTTGTCCCGTTTCTATAAATGATTCAATAAGCTTTAATCTCTTAATTGCTCTCTCTTCATTTACTTTAGATTTTGTCTCTTTAATATAACTTACAAGATTTTTTCTCTCTAATTCCAAGTCTAAGCTTTTAAGCATTTCAAGTACAGCTTCAGCACCTATCCCTGTGGTGAAAGCTTCTTCGCCAAATTCTTCTTGGTATTTGGCTAATTCTTCTTCATTTAATAATTGATTTTTTTGTAACCCAGTTAATCCAGGCTCTATGACTATAAAATTTTCAAAATACAAAACTCTCTCAACTTCTTTAAGTTTCATATCTACTGTTAATGCGATTCTGCTTGGAAGTGACTTTAAAAACCATATATGAGCAACTGGAGTTGCAAGGTTTATATGACCCATCCGCTCTCTTCTTACATTGGACTTTGTTACCTCAACACCACATTTCTCGCAAATAATGCCTCTAAATTTCATTCTCTTATATTTTCCACATAAACACTCATAATCCTTAATAGGACCAAAAATCCTTGCACAAAAAAGACCATCCTTTTCTGGTCTAAAAGTTCTATAGTTAATTGTCTCTGGTTTTTTAATTTCTCCATAAGTCCAAGATTTTATTTTTTCAGGACTAGCTAATGAGATTTTTATACTGTTAAAATTTTGTGCTTCAGAAATTTCTGAGTTTTTGAATAAATCTGTTAGTTCTTTTTTCATTTTTAATTAAGTTCTACATTTAGTGCCAAAGATCTTATCTCTTTAACTAGTACATTAAAGGATTCTGGTATCCCTGACTCAAAATTTTCCTCACCTTTGACTATTGTTTCATACACTTTAACTCTTCCAGCAACATCATCAGATTTAACCGTTAAAATTTCTTGTAAAGAATAAGATGCACCATAAGCTTCAAGTGCCCAAACTTCCATCTCTCCAAATCTTTGTCCTCCTAGTTGTGCCTTACCACCGAGAGGTTGTTGAGTAACTAAACTATAAGGACCAGTTGATCTTGCATGAATTTTATCCTCTACCAAGTGATGAAGTTTTAACATGTAGATTATCCCAACTGTAACAGGTCTATCAAACATTTCTCCTGTTCTACCATCCCATAAGTATGTCTGACCAGACTCTGGAAGTTTAGCAAGTTTTAACATTTCAGTTACATTTTGTTCTTTTGCACCATCAAAGACTGGTGTAGAAATAGCTATACCGTTTTGTAAATTTTCACATAAATCGGTAAATTCAGATTTACTTAATTTATCGACTTTTTCATTGAAAATTTCTTCTCCATAAACTGATTTTAAGAAATTTTCTATCTTTTGGGTTTTTTCTATTTTTTTGTTATTTTCATTAACTAAGTTTTTAACTTCCTCACCAAATTCTTTACATGCCCATCCCAAATGAGTTTCTAAAATTTGTCCAACATTCATTCTGCTTGGAACTCCCAAAGGGTTTAAAACTATATCAACAGGTCTTCCATCTTCTCTGTAAGGCATATCTTCAACAGGAACAATTTTACTAACAACGCCCTTATTACCATGTCTACCCGACATTTTATCTCCTGGTCTAAGTCTTCTTTTAATTGCTACAAAAACTTTAACCATTTTCATAACACTTGGTAATAAATCGTCTCCACTTCTAATTTTAAGAACTTTATCTTCAAATCTTTCTAATATGTCTTGTTTAGCTTTGTTATACTGATCTTTAAGTTGAAGTAATGTAGCCTCATTATTTGTGTTGCCGACTGTGATCTTAAATATTTCATTAATGTTAAGGTTATTAATAATTTCTAAATCTAATTTTGTTCCTTCCTCAACGTTTTTAATCTTCTTACTTAAAGAAAAACCTGATAATATTTGATTTGCTCTTTGTTTAATACTTCTCTCTAAAATTTCTTCTTCAACGATTTTATCTTGTTGAACTTGTTCAATTTCTGCTCTTTCAATGGTAATTGATCTTTCATCTTTTTCAATACCATGTCTATTAAAAACTCTTACATCAACAACAGTACCACTGCTTCCTCTAGACATTCTTAATGAAGTATCAGTAACATCTATTGCTTTTTCACCAAAAATTGATCGCAACAATTTTTCTTCAGGCCCAGAGGCTGAGTCTCCCTTAGGTGTGACTTTACCTACTAAAATATCTCCTGCATTTACTTCAGCACCTATATAGACGACACCTGATTCATCTAAATTTTTTAAAGCTTCTTCATTAACATTTGGAATATCTCTTGTAATTTCCTCTTCACCTAACTTAGTATCTCTCGCCATTATTTCATATTCTACAATATGTACAGATGTAAATACATCGTCAGTAACACATCTTTCTGAAATTAAAATTGAATCCTCAAAATTATATCCTTGCCAAGGCATGAATGCTACAGTAACATTTTTTCCTAAAGCAAGTTCACCTAGTTTTGTAGATGGGCCATCTGCAATAATGTCTCCAATTTTTACTTTGTCACCAACTCTGACTAATGGTTTTTGATTAATACAAGTATTTTGATTTGATCTTTTAAATTTTTGTAAGTTATAAATATCAACACCTGATTTTGAAAAATCAGTTTCTTCAGTAACTTTAATTACGATTCTTTTCCCATCAATTTTATCTACTACACCATCTCTTTTTGCTACAATAGTAACACCAGAATCAAGTGCTACATCACTTTCTATACCTGTTCCAACTAAGGGAGATTCTGGTTTTAATAGAGGTACCGCTTGTCTCATCATATTTGATCCCATAAGTGCTCTATTAGCATCATCGTTTTCAAGAAAAGGTATCAAAGAAGCGGCTACCGAAACCAATTGTTTAGGTGATACATCAATGTAATCTATAGTTTCTGGCTTGGATAATAAAAAATTTAAATTTTGTCTACATGAAACTAATTCTTCTACTATCTTGCCTCTACTATCAATTTTAGTATTTGCTTGAGCTATTGTAAATTTTGTTTCCTCCATAGCAGATAAATACTCAACTTTGTCTTGCACAATTCCATCTTTAACTCTTTTGTATGGGCTTTCAATAAATCCATATTTGTTTATCTTGGCATAAGTTGATAAACTATTAATTAGTCCAATATTTGGTCCTTCAGGAGTTTCGATCGGGCAAATTCTACCATAATGAGTAGGATGGACGTCTCTAACTTCAAATCCTGCCCTTTCTCGTGTCAATCCACCGGGGCCAAGAGCTGACACCCTTCTTTTGTGTGTAATCTCGGATAGAGGGTTGGTCTGATCCATAAATTGAGACAACTGTGAACTAGCAAAAAAATCCTTTAGTGAAACAGTTAAAGGCTTAGCATTAATTAAATCTTGTGGCATTGCGGACTCTACATCTAAAGTTGTCATTTTCTCTTTTATAGCTCTCTCCATCCTGTAAACCCCAACACGCGCTTGATTTTCAACTAATTCACCCACTGATCTGACCCTTCTATTGCCAAGATGATCAATGTCATCAACATCATCTTTACCATCTCTTAAATCAAGCATTTTATGAATTATCGCAATAATATCGTCATTTCTAAGTATTGTGATTTTATCTGAACATTCTAAATTTAATCTAGAGTTCATTTTTACTCTTCCAACGTCAGATAAGTCATATCTATCTGAGCTAAAAAAAAGATTATTGAAAATTTGAGTTGCTATTTCTATAGTTGGTGGTTCTCCAGGTCTCAACATTTTATAAATTTCAGTGATAGCATCCTCTTTATTATTATTTTTATCATTTAAGATTGTAGTCAACAAATATGAACCTTTATTTATTGAATTTGTAACTGATAAGTTAAGTGTGTGAATTTTAGTTTCTAAAATCTTATTGATGATTGTTTCATTTAATTCTAAGCCAATTTTAAAAATACCATCTTCTTCATCGTTAATCTTAACATCTCTATGCAAATATTTTCCATATAAAGACTCTGTTGATATAAGAATATCTTTTAATCCTTCATTTGCTAGTTTTTTAGCATTCAGATAATTAATCTTTTCCCCAAGCTTAATAATAGTTTTTTCAGTCTTTGCATCAATAACTTCTTCAGAAAAATTTTTAGTTTTATAGTTTTCAGGATTAAATTTAGTTTTCCATTTATTGGTTTTATCATCAAAAGTATAAATCTCATTTTGATAGAATTCGTCTATTATTTCATTTTTAGTGTAACCTAGAGCCAATAGTAAAGTTGTAGCTAAAATTTTTTTTTTTCTATCTATTTTAAAGTATAAAAAATCTTTAACATCATATTCAAAGTCAAGCCAAGATCCTCTATTTGGAATTACTCTGCAATTAAATAATAATTTGCCACTTGCATGGGTTTTTCCTTTATCATGATCAAAAAATACACCAGGACTTCTATGCATTTGATTTACTACTACTCTTTGGACTCCATTAGTAATAAATGTTCCGCTATTTGTCATCATTGGAACTTCACCCATATAAACTTCCTGCTCTTTTGCTGACAAAATTTCTTTAGTATTATCTTCCTGATTTATTTCATAAACGACAAGTCTTAAAGTACATTTTAAAGCTGAAGAATAAGTTAGCCCCCTAGCTATACATTCCTCAACATCAAATTTTGGTTTTTCAAGTCTATAGGATACATATTCTAATGTAGCTTTGTCATTTAAATCTTCAATTGGGAATATACTTTTAAATACCCTATCAAAACCCTTAGTTAATTCCAAATTATCAGTATCAAAATCCGTTAATTGTCTGTAAGAATTTTTTTGAACTTCTATAAGGTTAGGAATAGATAAACTTTCTTTAAGTTTACCAAAATTCTTTCTTATATTTTTTTTTTCAGTAAAAGATAAATGCATCTATTTTTATACTGATTAAGTTAATCAGTATGAGTTTTATTCCTTATTAATTTACTTAAGTTCTACTTTAGCGCCTGCAGCTTCTAATTTAGCTTTAATTTCTTCAGCTTCTTTTTTTGGAACACCAGCTTTGACTTCTTTTGGTGCGCCTTCTACTAAGTCTTTTGCTTCTTTTAAACCGAGTGCAGTTGCCGCTCTAACTTCTTTAATAACATTAATTTTTTTATCTCCTGCTGATAAAAGCATAATTGAAAAATCGTCTTTGTCTTCTGCTGGATCTGCTCCTCCAGCCGCTGCAGGTGCTGCTGCAGTCATTGGAGTTACTCCCCATTTTTCCTCTAATTGTTTTGATAGATCTGCTGCTTCTGCAACAGTCAAATTTGATAAATCTTCTATAATTTTATTTAGATCAGGCATATAATTATTCTTTAGGTTGGGTTTGCGAATTTTCTGGTAAATTACTCATTTTTTCCGATCGTGCAAGTAAAATACTAACCAATTTTGAAGCAGAGGCATTCAAAATACCCACAATATTCGCTCTTGCTTCATCTAGAGTTGGTAAATTTGCTACATTCATTACTCCAGCTTGATCCAGTATCTCATTATTCATTAGTCCACCGATTAATCTAAGATTCTCATTATCTTTTGCAAATTTTGATAAAATCCTCGCTGACATGATGGCATCTTCACCAAAAGCAACTGCTGTAGGACCTATAAAAAGGTTTGATAAATCTTTACATTTTGTTTTTTCTATAGCCAATTTTGTTATTCTATTTTTTGTAATTTTAAAAATTATTCCGTGTTCTCGCATTTTAGATCTTAATTCATCCAGTTGAGGCATAGTTAAACCTTGATAATGCGTCACCATTATCGCTTTGCTATTCTCAAATTTAGCTGTCATTTCAGAAATGTAATTTTTTTTTTGTTCTTTGTTCATCATAATAATTAAATATTTTTTGTTAGCTTAAGTTTATATGAAACTCCCATAGTAGAACTAATAAACGAAGATTTAATTAAATCACCCTTTATCGTATTATTAGATTTTTCTTTCTCTAGGGTTTCTAAAATAGTATTATAATTTTTTATAATTTGTTCATCTTTAAAAGACTTTTTTCCTATGCTAACCCCTATATTTCCGTCTTTATCATTTCTTATTTCTACTTGACCTGATTTAGCGTCAGAAATTGCTGTTTTAAGATTTTCAGTTACAGATCCCAGTTTTGGATTTGGCATTAATCCCTTTGGTCCTAGTATTTTTCCAAGTTTAGACAATCTAATCATCATACCAGGAGTGCAAATTAATTTTTCAAAATTCATTTCTCCATTTTTAATTTTTTCAATTAAATCATCACCTCCAACTATATCTGCCCCTGCTTCTTTAGCTTCAGAAAATTTTGGTTCTTCACATACAACTGCTACCTTTACTTTCTTACCAGTTCCTCCCGGAAGATTGACTACAGTTCTAATATTTACTTCAATTTTTTTTTGTTTGTTATTTATTTGGAAACTTAAATCAATTGACTCATCAAATTTTGTAGTACAATTTTTTTTTACCTCAGGTATTATTTTTTCAATAGCTTCCGCTGGAAGACTAGAAGAATTATCTGGTAATTTTTTGTATCTTTTTGATGGCATTATTCTTTTACCTCAATACCCATTGATCTTGCTGAGCCTGCAATAATTTTTACTGCTTGCTTTAAATCTATAGCGTTTAAATCGTTCATTTTTTGTTTTGCAATATCCTCTGCTTGTTTTTTGGTAATTGATGCAACAATATTTCTTCCAGGTTCTTTAGACCCACTTTTTAATTTAGCAGCTTCTCTAATAAAAAAAGATGCTGGTGGGGATTTTATTCTAAAATCAAATTTTTTATCTTTATAAACTGTAATTTCAACCGGTACAGGCTTGCCAGCTAAAGATTTTGTTTTATCATTAAATGCTTTACAAAACTCCATTATATTAATACCACGTTGCCCTAATGCTGGTCCTACTGGCGGAGCGGGATTTGCTTGTCCACCTTTAATTTGCAATTTTATATATCCACTAATTTCTTTTTTTGTAGCCATTAACTAACTTTCTCAACTTGATTATACTCTAAATCAACAGGTGTTGGTCTTCCAAAAATTGAAACTGAAACTTTTAGCCTAGATTTTTCTTCATCTATTTCTTCAACCATTCCACTGAATGATGCAAAAGGTCCATCAACAACCTGAATTTTTTCACCAACGCTGTATTCTATACCAGATTTTGGCTGAGCTACACCATCTTTTATTTGACCTAATATTTTCTCAATCTCTTTATCTGAAACAGGTACCGGCATTCCTTTGGTTCCTAAAAACCCACTCACTCTTTTAATATTTTTTATCATGTGATATATGTCGTTGTCCATTTCACTTTTTATTAAAACATATCCAGGAAAATATTTTTTTTTTCTTTGTATTCTTTTCCCTCTTTTCACTTCTGTAACATCATGTGTAGGTACTATTATTTCCTCAAATTTATCTGAAATTTTTGCTTTTTCTGCCTCTTCTTTAATCAAACCAGCGACTTTGTTTTCAAAACTTGAATGTGATTGCACTATAAACCAATTTTTCATTAAAGACTCACTTTAAGTAAAATTTCTAAAAAATATTTTAAAACTTGATCCAAAAGAAGGAAAAATAGAGACATTACAACAGCCATTGCAAAAACCATTAATGCACCTTGTATAGTTTCTTTCCCTGTGGGCCAAGAGACTTTAAAAGCCTCTTGTTTAACTTCTTGTAAAAATTTCATTGGGTTTTTCATAATATTTTCAAATAATACAAATTGGCAGGAGCGGAGGGACTCGAACCCTCAGCCTCCGGTTTTGGAGACCGGCGCTCTACCAATTGAGCTACACTCCTATATAGAGCTTACTCTATAATTTTAGTTACTACTCCAGCTCCTACAGTTCTACCACCTTCTCTGATGGCAAAATTTAATTTTTCTGACATCGCGATTGGTGTAATTAATTTAACTGTAAATTTAGCATCATCCCCTGGCATAACCATTTCTGTCCCAGATGGTAATTCTACTTCTCCAGTTACATCTGTAGTTCTA
The DNA here is from genome assembly GCA_902515205.1 of uncultured Pelagibacteraceae bacterium. Classification (GTDB taxonomy): domain Bacteria; phylum Pseudomonadota; class Alphaproteobacteria; order Pelagibacterales; family Pelagibacteraceae; genus Pelagibacter. The sequence goes on from CABXTU010000016.1 coordinate 15,923, forward strand.
AAATAAAACTGTGGTCTATACTTAGTGAAGAATGGTGTATGTCTTCCACCTTCCTCTTTTTTAAGTACATAAGCTTGAGCTTCAAACTTAGTATGAGGAGTAACTGATCCAGGTTTACATAACACTTGTCCTCTTTCGATATCAGTTCTTTCTACACCTCTTAAAAGTACTCCAACATTATCCCCAGCTTCTCCAGAGTCTAATAGTTTTCTAAACATTTCAACACCAGTACAAACTGATTTTTTTGTTTCTCTAATACCAATTATTTCAATTTCATCGCCAGTCTTAAGTACTCCTGATTCAACTCGCCCTGTTGCAACAGTTCCTCTTCCAGAAATAGAAAATACGTCTTCTACTGGCATTAAGAAAGGCTTGTCTTTAGGTCTGTCAGGTTGTGGAATAAAAGCATCAACATTTTTCATCAGTTCTAAAATAGAATTTTTTCCAATTTCATCATCTCTTCCTTCTACTGCCGCAAGAGCTGAACCTTTTGCGATTGGAGTCTTGTCTCCAGGAAATTTATATGAAGTTAAAAGTTCTTTTATTTCTTCTTCAACAAGATCAATCATTTCTTTATCATCAACTTGATCTACTTTGTTTAGATAAACACAAATTGCTGGAACACCTACTTGCCTTGCTAAAAGAATATGTTCTCTTGTTTGAGGCATTGGACCATCTGCAGCATTAACTACTAGAATTGCTCCGTCCATTTGAGCAGCACCTGTAATCATATTTTTTACATAGTCAGCATGACCAGGGCAATCAACATGTGCATAATGCCTCTTTTCTGTTTCATACTCTACATGTGCAGTTGAAATTGTTATTCCTCTCTCTTTTTCCTCTGGAGCTTTATCAATTTGATCATATGCCACTGCCTTTGCTCCACCTGTTTCAGATAAAACTTTAGTGATAGCTGCTGTTAAAGTAGTTTTACCATGGTCAACATGGCCTATAGTACCAATGTTGCAATGCGGTTTATTTCTTACAAATTTTTCTTTTGACATTACTTATATTCCTCACATTTCTTTTTTTTAATAATATTTTTCTTGGAGCGGGTAAAGGGAATCGAACCCTTACATCCAGCTTGGAAGGCTAGCGTTCTACCATTGAACTACACCCGCACAACCCCAAGAGTAACACTCCAGTCTATTTAAAATTTATTGAATGGTGGAGGGGGAAAGATTCGAACTTTCGAAGACCGAAGTCAACGGGTTTACAGCCCGCCCCATTTGACCGCTCTGGAACCCCTCCTTTTGGGGAAGTGTCCCCTTGTTCAATAAAGCTTCAAACAACAAGCGTTTTATATATTTTATTTATGCAATTGCAATACGTGATTTAGTAGGAAAATATTAAAAAAAACGTGTAAAACATAGATAATTATGAATAAATCGTCTTTTTTTATTATTGGTCAGCATGCAGTTATGGAGGCTCTTAAAAACCCAAAAAGAAAGGTTTTAAGAATTTTTTTAACTGAAGAGAGTAAGAAAAATATACACAGGAAAAGTCCTAATAAGAATCTGCTTACTGACATCAGGGTTTATTTTAAAACAAAAAAAGAATTAGATAAATACAGTAATAAAGAAAATTTACTTCACCAAGGTTATGTAGCAGAAATAGAGCATTTTGAAAAACCTATTCTTAAAGATTATATAAAAGACAAAAAAGATGTCACTTTGGTATGTCTTGATGGCGTAACTGATCCAAGAAATATTGGTTCCTTAGTTAGAAGTGCCACATCTTTCGATATAGATGGAATCATAATCAAAGAAAGAAATTTTCCTAACGAAAGTAAACTTATGTATAAAGCAGCGAGTGGTTCAATTGAATATATGAATATTTTTGAAGTATCTAATATTAATTCAACCTTAAAAAATCTCAAAGATAAAAATTTTTGGATTTATGGGTTTGATGAAAAAGGAAAAAAAAGTTTTACTGATATGGAGTGGAAAGGAAATAAAGTATTACTGTTTGGTTCTGAAGGATATGGTATGCACCAACATACTTCTAAATATGCTGACTTTTTAGTAAAAATAAATATCAATAAAAAGATCGAAAGCTTAAATATATCAAATAGTGCAGCAATAGTATTTCATCATTTAAGTTTTATAAAAAAAAGAGTTGATTAATTTATAAATACTTAATAATTATGGCGAAAGCCCTTGTAGCTCAGCTGGTAGAGCAATTGATTTGTAATCAATAGGTCCGCGGTTCGAATCCGTGCGGGGGCACCACATAATTTTTTATTAATTTCACATTTTAATATTTTAAAAAAGAATTAAATAGCTAATGTATAATGATATGAAAAATTTAAATTATACAAATCCACCTACTAAAGAAATTCTAATCGATGATTGTTCATTCTATCATATTCAAGATCTTCCAGGTTTAACTGAGCCAACAAAAGGAATTTGGGACCTGAGAGCGAATGTTGATGAATACTTAGGAAAAGTAGATTTTAAAAATAAAACAGTTTTAGAACTTGGTCCATCTACTGGATACCTTACATTTCACATGGAAAAATTAGGCGGTGATATTACCTCAATAGATCTGGATATTAATAGTCAAGACAGAGATGTTGTTCCTAGAGTTAAAAAGGATTGGAAAAATGAATTAGAAAATTTCATGATCGATGAAAGCAAACGAAGGAATGCATTTTGGTTTGCTCACAAAGCTAATAATTCAAATTCAAAATTAGTTGAGTGCCATATAAATGATTTACCTGATGATATTGGCTTTTATGATATTAGTACAATATGTGCTGTACTTTTACACACTCAAAATCCATTCTTAGCAATGCAAAAAATGCTTGCTCACACTAAAGAAAAAATTATTATAACTGAATTAGGTGGGTATCAGCGTATTAAATCATATAGAAATATAATACGAAATCTAATTAGAAGATTTAGACCTCCTCCCCCAACTATGACCTTTCTTCCCAATCAACATAGGGCGGCATTTAAATGGTGGGCGTTATCACCTGAAATAATAATAAATATAGCTAAAGTTCTAGGTTTTGAAAAAAGTACAGTAACATATCATAAACAAATTGCTAATGGAAAACCTAGAGTGATGTTTACTGTTGTGTGTGAACGAACGACTCATATCAAAGATTGTAATTACTAATAGCTAATGAAAGGAAATTTATTTAGCTTATTGATTTTTAATCAATAGGTGCGCAGTTCGAATACCTGCGAGAGCATCATTAAGAAGTTTCTCTTCTCAATTGTTCAATTTTAATTTTATTTTGAAGACTTCTGTTTTTGTCATACATAAGATTAAATCTTATATTTTGGTTAGTCTTTACAATAATATCTTTTGCGTTTCTAACTTCGATGTTATCTGCTACGGCACTAATTGGTCTTTTTTTAAAATTCAAATTTTTAATAATTATTTTCGATTTATAACTTACAATTTTTCCTTTCCAGCGTCTTGGTCGAAAAGGACTAATTGGAGAGATTGATAGTTTTTTTGAATTTAAACTTAATATTGGTCCATGAACTGATAAATTATATGCAGTGCTTCCTGCTGGGGTTGATACTAGCACTCCATCTGAAACTAATTTTTTTATAACTTGTTTCGAACCATGATTAATTGACAATGAAGCTGCCTGTCTACTCTGCCTCAATATCGAAACTTCATTTATAGCTAAATGTTTTCTGATTTGATTTTTATAATTTTTGACAGTCATTTCTAGTGGAGAAATAGATATGACATTAGCTTTATCAAGATTTTTAATTATTTTTTTTGATGAAAATTTATTCATCAAAAAACCATAATTTCCAGAATTTATTCCATAAAAAAATTTTTTTGATTTTTTATTTTTTTTTAATGTTTGAAGCATGAAACCATCACCGCCAATAACTATTATAATATTTGATTTTGGAAGTTCTTCTTTTTGTAATATTTTAATTAAAGATTTTTTAATTCTTTCTGACTTTAAATTTTTATCGGAAATAATTTGTATTTTTTTCATTTAATGGTGCCCTCGGCCAGACTCGAACTGGCACTCCGCAAGCGGCAAGGATTTTAAGTCCTTTGTGTCTACCAATTTCACCACGAGGGCATTAATGAATTTCATGAGTATTTATGCTAATATTTATAATTGAACAAGTCCTATAAGTAAAATTTTTTGATCAAATTATAGAAATTTTAATTCTTTTTCATATTGTTTATTGATTTTAAAATTTCATGTGCAACTAATTTATATCCTTCTGCCGTATAATGGCCGTTCTCTCTAAATGGAAAAAGAGATAATGGATCTTTGTGTTTATTAAAAATAAGGCTATTAATATCAATTATTGAAATTTTAAGTGATTTTATGGTGTCAATAACTTTTTTATAATTCATATATTCTTCAGTATTATTAAATAATAGAAATCTTGAATAAGAAGGCAGATATATAAAATACAATTTAGAATCATTTTTTTGGGACAAATTTTTCGTCATATTAAGAGTTTTTATGAACTGATCTTTCTGAAATTTATGCATTTTTTTGTGTTTTTTATTATAATAAACGTTTGAAATATATATTCTTATATTTGTTAAAATTAAAAAAGAGGTAATTGGATGTCTTTTTAATTTTTTAACTTCTCGCTGATTTGAAATCATTATTTGTTCAAGATTGCTTAATTCATTTAAAAGAAAATTTTGTATTTCTTCATTCCTTAAAACTAATTTCTGAGTAAAATTTTCATTATATAAATAATTAATTAAAATTTTATGATTTAATTCTGAATTAAATTCTTTAAGATCATTTCCTTCATAATATATCCATAGGATATTTTTTACTCGTTTAAAATCAAGATACTCACGCAACGTAGCATACATTCTCAAAGGTCCATTCCCAGATTGTCCTAAATTCAATATACCATTATTAGTTTTAATTTTTTTTTTTAGGTTCCCACTAATTGTATCTGGTTCATTTACACATGCTCCTCTAGTCATTGAATCACCTACTAATAAAAAATCGATAATATTTTTATCCCATTGTCCATCGGGATTGTTGAAACCAAATCTATCACTTTCGTAAATAGAGTAATAACCATTTTCATTACAATGCAATGTTGTTCTATTAGCAATACCCGATAAGGGGGAAATCTCAAAATTATCTGTAAAATATACTGGATGGGGTGATACAACAATATTAGGATTGTTTTTTTTCAAATCCTGATAAATTTCAAACGTATCTCGTTTATCATACTCAATACCGTTCATTTTTTTAAATGTAGAAACTTTTTTTGATTTAAGGCTTAAATAACCTTCTACCGCATAAAGCCCCATAATTGATGAAAAAAATACGAAAAAAATTTTTATTTTCAAATTATATGAAACAAAATATGAAATTATTGAAGATAATATTAATATTAAAGAAAAAATATAATATTTAAAATAATATTTTGATAATGAACCCTGATGATGAATTTCAGATCTATAGAAAACATAAGTTAGAAAAAACAAGGAAAATAACAATATTATGTGTGAAATAATTTTTGATGACCTATTCATATTAATTTTTGGAATAATCTTCTTTTAAGTCTTTTGTGTCTACCAATTTCACCACGAAGGCATTAATGAATTTCATGAGTATTTATGCTAATATTTATAATTGAACAAAAGGAATA
>CABXTU010000017.1 GCA_902515205.1 uncultured Pelagibacteraceae bacterium
TAAAAATATGACCTCTTTCATGATCAGCACACATTTGAATTTCATCTATACCTACAAAATCTAAATATTTGTCCATAGGCATAGACTCAACAGTACATAAAAAATATTTTGCATTAGTTGGTATAATTTTCTCTTCACCAGTAATTAAAGCAACTTTGTCTAGAGGAATTTTTTTTATTACTTTGTCATAAACTTCCCTTGCTAATAATCTTAACGGGAAGCCAATCATTCCACTATCAAAAGAAAGCATTGTTTCTATTGCTAAGTGAGTTTTGCCAGTATTAGTAGGACCCAGGACTGCAGTAACTTTATTTTTTATCATTTCTATCTTTGGTGTTCTTTTATAATTATCTACCAGATGTTGTTGGTCTTAAAGAACAAAAATAGACTAAAACATGACCGAATCAGTGGATAAAAAGTTCTCATTTATCTTTTGACTAAAATTTTCCAAACTCCTGAAGCAGAAGTGATAATTTTGTTATTACATTTTAATTCACAGAATAAAAAAATTAACGTTTTTGTTTTTTTTAATATTTTCACGTTTCCTATTATTTCATCTCCAACTTTTGATGCTCCAATAAACTTTAAGTCTAATGAAATGGTCACACATGGTGAATTTTCAGCACATCTATGAGCTGCAGTTCCTGCCCCTGCATCAACTAAAGCAGACAAGTAGCCTCCATGGGTTATATTTGCAGCATTTAAGTGATTTTCGGTAACTATAGATTTAAATTCATATTCAGTTTCCGAAATATTTCTGAAAAGAACACCTCCATTATGCTTCATGAAACCAGGTTTAATACTAATTTGTTCAAAATTTTCAGACATTAGTTTTTATAATATAAAAGTTAATATTAATATAATTATAAAGATTAATATAAAAAAATAAATTACAGATTTTTGTAATGAAGATTTTAAAAACCAATTAAACATAATTTCCTTTATTTATGGTGCGTCTGCTAGGAGTCGAACCCAGAACCTCCTGGTCCGTAGCCAAGTGCTCTATCCAATTGAGCTACAGACGCATTTTTAATTTTATTTTGATTATATTATAACAATTTTTAGTGTATTTTAAGTATAAGACAAATTTAAAATTTGATGAGTGATAAATCAAAAGAAGTAATGATTATAGAAGCTGTAAGAACACCTATAGGAACTTACAAAGGATCACTTAAAGATATTAAAGCACATCAGCTTGGATCATTAGTGATTAGTGACCTTTTAAAGAGAAGCAAAATCAATAGTGAAGAAATTGATGAGATAATTTTGGGTCAGGTCCTAACTGCTGGAACAGGACAGAATCCTGCACGACAAGCGGCAATCAAGGCAGGAATACCTATTTCAAAGCCTGCACATATTGTAAATCAAGTTTGCGGATCAGGACTTAGAGCAGTTATATCAGGTTTTCAATCTATTAAATTGGGAGAATCTAAAAAAGTTATTTCAGGTGGGCAAGAAAATATGTCTATCGCACCTAACTTAATTTTGAATAAAAATCAAAAAGAAAATCTCCAAAATAAATTAGTTGATACAATGATTTATGATGGTTTATTAGATGCATTTAATAATTATCACATGGGCGTAACAGCAGAAAATGTTGCAAAAAAATTTGAAATATCTAGAGAAGAACAAGATGAATTTGCATTAAACTCTCAAAAAAAAACACAAGAAGCTGTTAAAAATAATAGATTTAAAAAAGAAATAGTAGAAATTAATTTCAATGATAATTCCCTAAAAAAAGATGAACATCCAAGAGATGATTTAAATTTGATAGATTTACAAAAGTTAAAAACTGTTTTCAAAAAAAATGGAACAGTTACTCCAGGAAATTCATCTGGAATAAATGATGGAGCTGCAGTTTTACTGTTAACCAATTTAGAGGAAGTTGAAAAAAAATCGATTGAACCATTAGCAAAAATTGTATCTTGGGCTTCGGTCGGTGTTGATCCCTCATTAATGGGGTTAGGACCAATAGGAGCTGTTAAAAAGGCTATTCAAATAGCCAAATGGAAAATTGAAGATATAGATTTATTTGAGATTAACGAGGCTTTTGCAGCACAAAGTATTGCTGTCATTAATGAATTAAATATTGATAAAAGCAAAGTTAATGTAAATGGGGGCGCAATAGCTTTAGGTCATCCTATAGGAGCTTCTGGTGCAAGAATACTTGTTACACTATTGCATGAAATGAAAAGATCTGACAAAAAAAAAGGGTGTGCAACACTTTGTATTGGTGGTGGAATGGGTATTGCTTTATGTGTTGAAAGAAATTAGGAATTAAACTTTTTGTATTTTTCTTCTAATAAAATTTTTTGTATCCAATTTTTAGCATCTATATAGTCGCTTACTTTTGGTTTAATTAACAAAGTTAATAACTTTTTAATCATTTTAGTATTTTCAACTTAAAGAGTGTCAAAAAATTGATCAGAATGTGTTAAAATTTACAATTTATTGTTATTTTATGAGGTATAAAGATAGGTAAATGAGTGAAAAATTATTAGTTCCTGATATAGGAGAATTTGAGAATGTTGAAGTAATAGAAGTCCTAGTTAAAGAGGGTGAAGAGATAAAAAGAAATGACCCGATAGTTACTATTGAAAGTGACAAATCAAGTGTCGAAATTCCATCTACTATTGATGGTAAAATTGAAAAAATTAACGTAAAAATTGGAGATAAAGTTTCTAAAGGTGATTTGCTTTTAACGTTTTCTGGTTTAAAAAGTTCCTCTAAAATATTAGAGAATGTACCCAAAAATACTGAAAATTTAATTCAAGAAGCAGAAACTTCTTTACAAAAATCTCAAAATGAAATTATTAAAGAGACTCAAATTCAACAAAGTAAAATTGAAAATAAGAAATTTAAAGATGAGAAAAAAGAGATTAGTACAATTCAAGTTATTAATAAAGATGATTTAGATCCGACTGAAACTAATGAATGGTTAGACTCCTTATCCGCAGTTGTTCAAAAAGACGGAAATCAAAGAGCCCATTATTTAATAAAGGAACTTATAAATAAAGCTTATAGTGAAGGTGCAAATATCCCTTACACTCAAAATACTCCATATATAAATACTATTCCTGTAAGCGAAGAGAAAAAATCTAATGGAGATCAAAATATTGAAAGAAGAATTAGATCATTAATTCGATGGAATTCTGCAGCGATGGTTGTAAGAGCTAATAAAAAATTTCCTGAACTTGGAGGACACATAGGAACTTTTGCCTCTGCCGCAACTCTTTATGATGTAGGAATGAACCACTTTTGGAGAGCAAAAAATAATAAATTTGGAGGAGATTTAATTTATTTTCAAGGTCATAGTGCACCAGGCATGTATGCAAGAGCCTTTCTTGAGGGGAGACTTAATGAAAAACAACTTGATAGTTTTAGACAAGAAGTTAACCCTGGTGGGCTATCTTCATATCCTCACCCATGGCTAATGCCAAAGTTTTGGCAGTTCCCAACAGTTTCAATGGGTTTAGGTCCAATGCTTGCAATCTATCAAGCTAGATATATGAAGTATTTGATCAATAGAGGTCTAATAAAAGATGAAGGAAGAAAAGTTTGGGCTTTTTTGGGGGATGGAGAAATGGATGAGCCAGAGTCTTTAGGGGCCATTGGTTTAGCTGCAAGAGAAAAATTAGATAACTTGATTTTTGTTATAAATTGTAACTTGCAAAGACTAGATGGACCTGTAAGGGGTAATGGAAAAATAATTCAAGAATTAGAGGGAATTTTTAGAGGTGCTGGATGGAATGTGATTAAAGTTATATGGGGATCTTATTGGGATTCATTATTATCGAATGACAAGACAGGTCATCTTATAAAAATCATGAATGAGACAGTAGATGGTGAATATCAAGCAATTAAAGCAAGAGATGGTGCTTTCGTTAGAGAAAAGTTTTTTGGAAAGTATCCAGAAACAAAAGAACTAGTTTCAAGTTTATCTGACAAAGATATTTGGAGATTAAATAGAGGTGGTCATGATCCTCACAAAGTATTTGCTGCTTATGATAAAGCTTCTAAAAATATTGGAAGCCCAACAGTAGTAATAGCTAAAACTATTAAAGGTTATGGAATGGGTAAAAGTGGAGAAAGTGTTAACACAACTCATCAAACAAAAAAATTAGATGTTGATGATTTAATGTATTATAGAGACCGGTTTGATGTTCCTTTGACAGATGATCAAGTAAAAAATATAGAGTATTATAAACCTGCTGAAAATTCAGTTGAAATAAAGTATCTTAAAGAAAGAAGACTACAGCTTGGTGGATACATTCCTGAGAGAACAACATATGCTAAATCCATAAAAGCCCCTCCTAAAAATATCTTTGAAAATATGAAAGAATCAACAGGTAAAAAAGAAATGTCAACTACAATGGCTTTGGTTAGAATGTTAACAAGTCTATTAAGAGACAAGAATGTAGCTCCAAGGTTAGTTCCAATTATTCCTGATGAGGCAAGGACTTTTGGTATGGAGGGATTTTTTCAAAAAGTTGGAATCTATGCTCATGAGGGCCAAAAATATGAGCCCGAGGACTCTGCTCAACTAAGTTCTTATAGAGAAGAAAAAAGTGGCCAAGTATTAGAAGAAGGGATCACTGAAGCAGGTGCAATGTCTTCTTGGATAGCTGCAGGCACTTCTTATACAAATCATGACCTAGAAATGATCCCTATTTATTTATTTTATTCTATGTTTGGATTTCAAAGAATAGGAGATTTAGCTTGGGCAGGAGCAGACAGTCAATCAAGAGGTTTTTTAATCGGAGCTACTGCAGGAAGAACCACATTAGCTGGTGAAGGTCTACAACATCAAGATGGTCATAGTCATTTAATAGCATCAACAATACCAAATTGTGTCTCTTATGACCCAACCTTTCATTACGAATTAGCAGTAATATTTAGAGAAGGGCTTAAAAGGATGCATGAAAAAAATGAGAATATATTTTATTACATTACCACTATGAATGAAAATTATTCACATCCAGAAATGCCAAAAGATAAAAATTGTGAAGAAGGAATTCTAAAAGGCATGTATAAAATTAAAGAATTCAATAAATATAAAAAAATTAAAATTCAGTTTTTAGGTTCTGGCACAATTTTAAGAGAAATGATTGCAGGCGCTGAAATATTACAGAAAGAGTACAAGATCGATAGTGAAATTTGGAGCGTTACTAGTTTCAATGAGCTAAGAAAGGAGGGATTAGAAGTTGAAAGGTATAATCTTTTAAATCCAGATAAAGATCAAAAAAAATCATATTTAGAAAAATGTTTGGGAAAAGTTGAAGGACCAATACTAGCAGCATCAGACTATATAAGAATGAATTCTGATCAGATAAGACCATTTGTAAATAAAAGCTTTTATTCTTTGGGAACTGATGGATTTGGAAGAAGTGATACAAGACAAAATTTAAGAAAATTTTTTGAAGTTGATAAAGAACATATCGCGATTTATGGATTAAGTGTATTAGCAAAAGAACAGCTCTTATCATCTAAATCCGCCTTGGAAGCTATTAAAAAATATAAAATTGATCCAGATAAACCAATGCCTACAAAAATTTAAATGACGAAGAAAAATCTAAAAACTTTGGTTTCAGCATCACCAAAAGCAAGAAAATTTGCAAGAGAACTCGGGGTTGATATTAGTAAAGTAATAGGCAGCGAAAGGGATGGACGGGTGATAGAGGATGATATCAAATTATTTGTCTCTAAAAATTCAGATCAAAATAAAAGAATTGATGATCAAATAGAAAAAAAAAATAAATTAGAATACTCTCACTCAGAATTTGGTGATGTCGAAGTAAAAGATATTCCAAGAGTGAAGAAATTATCAGCAAAATATCTGATTAATTCTTGGTCTCAAATACCTCATGTCACTAATCATGATGAGGCTGATATAACTGCATTAGAGGAATTCAGAAATTCTCTTTCAGATTTATATACTAATGAAAAAATAAGAATAACACCCCTAGCTTTTATAATTAAAGCTTTATCAGTATCATTAAAAAGATATCCTAGTTTTAATTCCTCGATTGATGAAATTGATAGAGGAAAAATGACATTTAAAAAATATTTCCATATAGGTATAGCAGTGGATACTCCACATGGTTTGATGGTTCCAAAATTAAGAAATGTGGATGATAAAAATATAAATGTAATTGCGAATGAATTAAAAAAGACAAGTGATGACTGTAGAAATCTTAAAATTGATAAAAAAGAATTATTTGGTGGCTCGATGACTATAACAAGTCTTGGAGGAATAGGAGGTTCATTTTTTACCCCAATTATAAATTATCCTGAAGTAGCAATTCTAGGAATTGGAAAATCTGAGAAAAAACAAGTTTATCTTAATGGTAAATTTGTTTTGCGAACTATGCTTCCGTTATCTTTATCATATGACCATAGAATAATTGATGGGGCTGAAGCAGCCAGATTTAATAATGATCTAAAAAAAAATCTTGGATCTAACTTTGCTTATAATTTAAGTCTATGATTAAAAAATTTGAAATATCTTCAGATAATTTAATAGTACATTTTAAAGATGATAATGTTGAAATTTTCCCTAATATTTGGCTTAGAGATCATGCAAAAGATGAAAAAAATTGGGATGAAAGGACCAACCAAAGAAAAACTTTTACTGCTGGACTAGATTTAAATTGTAGAATTAAAAATGCTCAAATTTTAGATAATGGTAAATTTTTAAGTATTTTATGGCCTGACTTAGATAGCCCAGTAAAATATTCTTTTGAATTTTTATACAAAAATAAAATTAGCAACAGTCAGACTAGATTACGCTATAAAACCTGGAAAAATCAAGACTTAAGTACAAATTTATTTTTTGATTTTGATGATACAAAAAGAAAGGATGGATATAAGAACTTTTTAAGAGTTTTACATAAATACGGTTTTTTAGTCTTAAAAAATTGTGAAAAAAATTTTACTTCAATAAAAGAGATTGCTAATAAAATAGGATATGTAAGAAATTCAATATTTGGAGGATTGTGGAGTTTTGAGTCAAATCAAAACAAAGCTGATAGCTCTTATACCCAAGATGAATTACGACCACACACAGATGGTACATACAGTAATGATGCGCCAGGATTACAACTACTGCTGTGTACTGAATATTCAGCTAAAGGAGGAGAGTCAATTTTAGTTGACGGCTTTAAAATTGCTGAAAAAATAAAAAAAGAAGATTATGAAATGTTCGATCTCTTATCAAAAGTTAATGTAACAGGTAATTATATTGGTGATGGAGTATTTTTGAAGGCTGAAAGACCAATTTTTAAACTTAATAAAAGAAATGAAATAATACAAGTTAGCTTCAATAACTATGATAGAGCACCATTTAGATTTAAAAATGATCTTACAAAAAAGTTTTATGAAGGTATAAAAAAATTTGATTTAATTGCTAATAACAAAGAATTTCAATGGAGATATATCCTTAAACCAGGTGAATTACTTATATTTAATAATTGGCGCATTCTCCATGGCAGAGGATCATTTGAAGGTGTTAGAAAGATGTCTGGATGCTATATTAATAAAGAAGATTTTGATAGCTCTTGTGTAATTAATGAAATAATTTAACCGCTAATCCTGTTATTTTGAAAATATGACTAAATCAGTTTCGATTTTATGTGCAATTATAACTACATTTATTTGGGGCACTGCCTTTATAGCACAAGACACTGGAATGGATAACATAGGGCCATTAACATTTAATTCAGCAAGATTTATTGTTGGTTTTTTAACAATATTACCAATAGCATTATTCTTCGAAAGAAAAAAAATAAAGTATGAAATTAATTTAAAGAAAAAGTTGTTTATTAAATATCTAATATTAATGGGCATATCCCTTTTTCTTGGAACATTTTTGCAGCAAGCTGCATTGCAGTACACAAACATTGCAAATGCAGCATTTTTTACAGTTTTTTATGTTCCATTAGTTCCCATCTTACTATTTTTAATTTATTCACAAAAAATTCACTGGAGTATTTGGCCTGCTATAGGTTTATGCATCTTAGGAGTATATTTATTAAGTGATTTTTCAAATTCTGAAATTATGTTAGGAGACACTTTAGTAATCATCTGTTCTATATTTTGGGCTTTACATATTATTTTTGCTGGTAAATTTATGGAAAAATTTGATATTCCAATTTTCTATGCTGCATTGCAAGCATTATTTGTTGCGACGTTGTCAATAATTTTTTCTTTATTATTTGAAGAAATAATTTTTTCTAAAATTGTTTTAGAAAGTGCTTCAATTATTTATGCGGGTGTTTTCTCAGGAGGTATAGCTTTTACATTACAAATGTTTGCTCAAAAAAATATAGAAGAAGCACCAGCTGCTATTATTTATTCTCTTGAGGGTGTATTTGCTGCAGTAGCTGGATGGATAATTTTAAACCAATTTTTAGATATCAATAATGTGATAGGTTGTTTTTTAATTTTGATTGCTGTAATTTCTTCACAGATATCACCAAGTTTAAAAAGATAAATCTTTTATTCTTAAAAGGATTTTAAAAGTATATAATTATGAACAAAAGAATAGCTAATAATACTCTATAAAACACAAATATATTTAGAGAAAATCTATTTATATAGATTAAGAAAAACTTAACTGTTATATATGAGAATATAAAAGATAATGTTATTGCAACAAAGATTAAATAGTTGATTTCTATAGATTGATTTAATAAATTTTTTAATCCAAGAAAACTTGCTCCAGATAAGGCAGGAATGGACAGTAAAAATGAAATTTTACTTGCATCAACTCTATTAAATTTTAGAAATCTCGCAGCAGTGATAGCAATTCCTGCTCTACTAACTCCAGGCACTAGTGCAAGAATTTGAAACAGTCCAATAAATATCATTGATTTAATATTCAAATTAGTAGATATATTTTTATCAACTTTGTTTTGATCAGCAAAAAATAAAATTAGTCCAAAAAATAATGTTGTTGATGCTATAATTTTTATATTTCTAAAAATATAAATAAGCTCAGTATAGTGCAGAATAAATCCAACTAAAATTAATGGAATCGAACCCACAATAATTAATTGCAGGAGTTTCTTATTACTTCTTAAATTTAAAAGATCTTTTTTAAAGTAAATTATTATTGCAAATAAAGAGCCTAAATGTAAGCTTATATCTATTAATAATGAACTTGTTTTTAGTTCATAAAAATTAGAAACTAGAATTAAATGTGCAGAGGAACTAACCGGTAAAAATTCTGATATTCCTTGGATTGCTGAGAGAATTAAGATTTCTATAATTTCCTGAAACATATAAGTGTGGTAACTTAAAAAATATTGATTTTAAACAATTCGATTTGATCATATTAGATATGCATAAATAAAAATTTTTATATTTAGCGCAAAATATTAGGTAAATTAGGTCATAATAACTGACCTAAATAATTCTATTACAAATAAAAACATCGTATATTAGACCATAATAATTTTAAAAATTATGAAGGATAAAATGTTAAAATTTGTAAAAATAGGTCAACAAACTCCACCTAAAAGAGATGTTGATACCAGAAAAAAAGATTTTAACGAGATATACGATGAATTTATCAATCAAAAAGCAAAAGATCAATCAAGTAGATGTTCTCAATGTGGGGTGCCTTTCTGTCAAGTGCATTGCCCATTAAGTAATAATATTCCTGATTGGTTAAAATTAACTGCAGAAGGAAGGTTTAAAGAAGCTTACGAATTATCACAAAGTACTAATAACATGCCAGAAGTGTGTGGAAGAATATGTCCACAAGATAGATTGTGCGAAGGTAATTGTGTTATAGAACAATCAGGTCATGGAACAGTAACAATTGGTTCAGTGGAAAAATATATCACAGACAATGCATGGGAAAAAGGCTGGGTTAAACCGATTGAAGTAAAATATGAAAAAGATGAGAGTGTTGGTATAATTGGTGCAGGTCCAGCAGGATTAGCTGCAGCTGAAGAATTAAGAAAAAGTGGATACAAAATAACTGTTTATGATAGATATGACCGAGCTGGTGGATTGTTAATTTATGGAATACCAAACTTTAAATTAGAAAAACATGTGGTAGAAAGAAGAACAAAACTATTGAAGGATGGCGGAATAAAATTCGTTCAAAATTTTGAAGTAGGTAAGGATGCTACATTAGATCAACTAAGAAAAAAACATGAAGCAATTTTAATTGCTACTGGTGTTTACAAACCTAGAGAGATTGATTTACCTGGAAATGATTTAGATAATATTTTTCCTGCAATGGATTTTTTAACTGCATCAAATAAAAAAGGAATGGGAGATAAAGTAGAATTATTTGATAAAGGTATATTGAATGCCGAAGGTAAAGATGTTGTAGTAATTGGTGGGGGTGATACTGCTATGGATTGCGTAAGAACCTCTGTGAGACAAAATGCAAAGTCTGTAAAATGTCTTTATAGAAGAGATAAAGAAAATATGCCTGGATCAGCAAGAGAAGTATCTAATGCAGAGGAAGAGGGTGTTAAATTTGTTTGGTTATCAAGCCCAAAAGAATTTAAAGGTAAAAATAAAATTGAAAATTTAATAGTCAATCAAATTAAGTTAGGTGAACCAGATGATTCAGGTAGACAAAGACCTGAAATTCAAGAGGGTTCAGAATTTGAAATTAAAACTGACATGGTAATTAAAGCTCTAGGATTTGATCCAGAAAACTTGCCATTATTATTTGATGCTCAAGAATTGCAGGTAACTAAATGGGGCACAATCAAAACTGATTTTGATACAATGGAAACAAATTTAAAAGGTGTGTTTGCAGCAGGAGATATTGTTAGAGGTGCCTCATTAGTTGTTTGGGCTATTAAAGACGGGAGAGATGCTGCTGCATCAATAAAAACTTATCTTAAAAGTATAGAACAAAAAAAAATAAAAGTAGCGTAATGGCAAGTTATAAAAAGAATTTAGAATTATTATCTAGCAACCATGTTTACTCAGAAGAAATGGAACATGATGCGTGTGGGGTGGGATTGATTGCTTCGACTGAAGGTAAAAAATCAAGAATGGTTGTAGAATATGGAATTGAAGCTTTAAAAGCTGTATGGCATCGTGGTGCAGTTGATGCGGATGGTAAAACAGGGGATGGTGCAGGAATTCATTTAGAGATTCCTAAAGATTTTTTTATTGAAAAAATACAAGTCACGGGCCACGATTATGATCAGTCGGAAATTTGTGTTGGTATGATTTTTTTACCCAGGAATGATTATTCAGCACAAGAAAGTTGTAAAACTATAGTTGAAAGTGAACTAACAAAAAATGATTTTAGTATTTATGGTTGGCGACAAGTTCCTGTAGATCCAAAAGTTCTTGGAGAAAAAGCCTTTCAAACAATGCCAGAAATAATTCAAGTTTTATTTAAATCAAATAATCAAAACTTACTTGATAAAGACTTAGAGAGAAAAATTTACGAAACTAGAAAAAAAATTGAAAATAAAGCTTTTGATTTGTCCTTAAATGACTTTTACGTATGCTCAATGAGCTCTAAGTCAATTATTTATAAGGGAATGTTTTTAGCTGAAGAAATTTCTAATTTTTATTTAGACTTAAACGATAAACGATTTATATCAAGATTCGCAATTTTCCATCAAAGATTTTCAACTAATACTGCTCCAAGTTGGAGTTTAGCTCAACCATTTAGAGCTGTAGCTCATAATGGAGAAATAAATACTTATAAAGGTAACAAAAATTGGATGAAGGTTCATGAGCAAGAGATGAATAGCCCACTATTTGAAAATTTAGATAATTTAAAACCAGTAATTAGAAAAGGAATTTCAGACTCAGCTGCATTAGATAATGTTTTTGAATTATTAAATAAATCTGGGCAGCCTGCCCCCTTAGCAAAATTAATGTTAATTCCAGATGCCTGGTCAAAAAAAAGTAAAACTCTTCCTAAAAATCATCAGCAATTATTTAACTTTTTAAATAGCACCATGGAACCTTGGGATGGTCCTGCAGCAATAGCTGCAACCGATAATGAATGGGTTATTGCTGCAAATGATAGAAATGGTCTGAGACCCCTCAGATATGCGATCACTAAAGATAAACTTATTTTTGCTGGATCTGAAACAGGAATGATTAAACTAAATGAAAAAAAAATTTTGTCTAAAGGAAGATTAGGACCTGGTGAGATCATAGGAGTAAGAATCGAAAAAGGGAAAGTATTTTCTAATGATCAAATTAAAAACTATTTAGCAAAAGAGTTTAAGCATTTTAACTCTCAAATTATTGATTTAGATGATAAATTAAATATATCCAAAGAGAAATGTAATTTTGAGGGAGAAGATCTAAGAAGAAGGCAACATACATTTGGAATAAGTTTAGAAGATTTAGAATTGATCCTACATCCCATGGCAGAAGATGCTAAGGAAGCTACAGGCTCTATGGGAGACGATACGCCCTTAGCTGTTTTATCAGATAAATATAGACCGCTTTATCATTTTTTCAGACAAAACTTTAGTCAGGTTACTAATCCACCAATTGACTCTTTAAGAGAAAATAAGGTTATGAGTTTAAAAACTAGATTCGGAAATCTAGGCAACATTTTAGATTTTGGCAATCTAACTAAAGAAAATATTTATGTATTGAATAGTCCAATATTGTCTAATTCACAATTTAATAAGTTCATAAACTTTTTTGGAAAAAATTCTTTAAATATAAATTGTACTTTTTCAAAAAATGATAATTTATCGAGCGCTATTAATAGAATTCAAAAAGAAGCTGAAATTGCTGTTAGACAAGGAACAACGCAGCTAATTTTGAGTGATAAAGATCTCTCTTCTGAAAAGTTACCAATTCCAATGTTACTATGTGTTGGATCTATCAACACCTTCTTAGTAGAAAAAAAATTAAGAGGATACGTTTCGATCAATGTTCAATCTGGCGAGGCTTTAGACACGCATTCATTTGCAACTCTAATTGGAGTTGGTGCAACTACAGTTAATCCATATTTAGCTTTCGATAGTTTACATCAAAGACATCAGAAGAAGTTATTTGGACAATATAGTTTTGATGATTGTGTACAAAGATATATTAAATCTGTTAATAGTGGTTTATTAAAAATTATGTCTAAAATGGGCATATCTGTTTTAAGTTCATATAGAGGTGGGTGTAATTTTGAAACAGTAGGATTAAGCAGAACTATAGTAAATGATTATTTTACAGGTGTTACATCTAAAATTTCTGGAATTGGACTGACTGGAATTGAAAAAAAAATACGTCAGATCCATACAGAGGCTTTTGAGAGCACTGATACGGTTTTACCAATAGGTGGTATTTACAGATACAGAAAAAACGGTGAGACGCATCAATATCAAGGAAGATTAATTCATTTGCTACAAAGCGCTGTGGGTTCAAATTCTTACACTTTATATAAAAAATATGTAAAAGGAATATATGATTTACCACCAATAAATTTAAGAGACTTAATTAATTTTAGAAAAAAAAAATTGGGTCCATCAATTCAAATATCAGAAGTAGAGCCTATAGAAAAAATACTTAAAAGATTTGGAAGTGGGAGCATGTCTCATGGAGCTTTATCAAAAGAAGCTCACGAGACATTGGCAATAGGAATGAATAGAATAAAAGGAGCTTCTTGCAGTGGGGAGGGTGGTGAAGATTCAAAAAGATTCAAAACATTGGATAGTGGTGATAGTGCAAATTCTAGAGTGAAACAAATTGCATCCGCAAGGTTTGGAGTAACAATCAATTATTTAAACAATTGTAATGAAATAGAAATTAAAATGGCTCAAGGGGCAAAACCAGGAGAAGGTGGTCAGTTACCAGGTTTTAAGGTTACAGAGGAAATTGCTAAGTTAAGACATTCTACACCAGGTGTAACTTTAATCTCCCCACCCCCACATCACGATATTTATTCAATTGAGGATCTAGCCCAATTGATCTATGACTTAAAACAAATCAATCCTAATGCAAGAGTTGGAGTAAAATTGGTTGCATCATCTGGTGTTGGTACTATTGCTGCAGGAGTTGCCAAAGCAAAAGCTGATATTATTTTGATCTCGGGCCACAATGGTGGAACTGGAGCGACCCCACAAACAAGTGTTAAATATGTTGGTATACCTTGGGAAATGGGTCTTACAGAAGCAAATCAAGTTTTAACATTAAATAACTTAAGACACAAAGTTACTTTAAGAACTGATGGGGGTATTAAAACCGGAAGAGATGTTGTTATTGCTGCTATGATGGGAGCTGAAGAATATGGAGTAGCAACGACAGCATTGGTTGCTATGGGATGTATAATGGTAAGACAATGTCATTCAAATACTTGTCCAGTTGGTGTTTGTACTCAAGATGAAAAGCTGAGAGAAAAATTTAATGGAACTCCAGAAAAAGTGGTAAATCTTTTTAATTTTATCGCGTCAGAAGTAAGAGAAATTTTAGCTGAATTGGGATTTAAATCATTAAATGAAATTATTGGAAGAACTGATTTATTAATGCAAGTAAGTAAAGCCTCGCCAAATTTAGATGACTTAGACTTAAATCCACTTTTTGTTCAAGCGGACTCAGGTAATAATAAAAGATATTGTGAGGCCACAGAAATTAATAAAGTACCTGATACATTAGATCAAGAAATTTGGCCAAAGATTGAAAAAAGTCTAGATAATTCAGAAAAAATTAAAAAGGAATTTCTTATAGAAAACACCAATAGAGCAGTTGGCTCCAGAATCTCTTATCATCTTTATAAGAAGTATGGTTATGAAAAATTAGATGAGAACTACCTTACCTTGAACTTCAAAGGTTCAGCTGGACAATCATTTGGTGCTTTTTCATCAAGAGGATTAAAGCTAAATCTTAAAGGAGATGCTAATGACTATGTAGCAAAGGGATTATCTGGAGGAACTATTATAATAAAATTACCAGACGAAAGTAATCTAATTTCTAACGAAAATACTATTATTGGAAATACAGTACTTTATGGTGCTACATCAGGTAAACTTTTTGCAGCTGGTCAAGCGGGGGACAGATTTGCAGTAAGAAATTCTGGCGCTATAGCCGCTATAGAAGGGTGTGACTCTAATGGCTGTGAATATATGACCGGAGGCGCAGTTGTTATTCTTGGTACTGTAGGAGATAACTTTGCAGCTGGTATGACAGGTGGTATGGCTTTTATTTATGATAAATCAAAAGAATTTGAAAAAAAAGTAAATCCCGAGTCTGTTATTTGGCAAAAAGTTGAAACAGAATATTGGAAAAATTTCTTAAGAAAAATAGTTTTAGAACATTCTGAAGAAACAAATTCAGAATTATCGAAAAAATTAATAATTAATTTTGACGAAGAGATAAACAATTTTGTTCAAGTTTGTCCGAAAGAAATGATTGATAAACTTAAGAATCCGATCACACTAAAATCTCAAATAAAAGAAGTTAGCTAAAAATTAACTTTAATTCTTTTTTTATTAAATTTAATGATTTAGATGAAGACAAACTATGATCACCATTTTTAACAATTACTAATTTTTTTTTTGCGTTTTTAAAGATTTTTAAAACTTTTTTTGAATAACTAACAGGTACAGATTTATCTTTACTTCCATGGATCATAGTCACTTTAAGATTTTGATATATTTTTTTATTTAGAACTTTGTTTTTTCTTCCATCTTTAATAAGTTGTAATGTAATTGGGTACTCATAATCACCATGTTTTAATTTAATTATTCCATGTTTTTTTAAATCATTTTTCATTTTTTTTGAAAATTTATTCCACATTATCCTTTCCAAAAACTCAGGTGCTGAACCGATACCCAAAAAGCCAATAATTTGTTTTTTAAAAATTTTAAATTGATTTAAAGAGATCCAAGCCCCCATACTTGAGCCAACTAAAATAATTCGATTATTTTTGACAATTTTTTTAATTAAAAAACTTGCTTCATTACTCCATTTTGAGATATTACCTTTTATAAATTTTCCAGTTGACTTTCCATGACCAGAATACTCTAGTCCTAAAAAGCCTAATTTGTTTTTTTTTGCGAAACTAAAAAAAGTTCTTGGCTTTTTTCCCTCAAGATCTGACATAAAGCCGTGTAAAAAAACAATGTAGTCACTATTTTTTTGACTATATTTTAGGTACCTTATTCTTTTAAAATTTGTTATTTTTAAGTAGTTGAAATTATTCATAAACGTTTATTAGTTTTGTCTATTATTATATAATCTTATCAAATGTCATCTAATATAAAAGTTTTGCAGGTAATACCTAAATTGGGATACGGAGGAGCTGAAACAGGTTGTTACGATATAGCACATTATTTACCAGAAAATAATTGTAAATCTTTCATAGTGACTAGTGGAGGTGAGTTAATCAAATTTATAGATAAAGAAAAGGTAAAACTAATAAAATTACCAGTTCATAGTAAAAATCCTTTGTTAATATTTTTAAATTCAATTGTTTTAATTGGTATCATCTTATTTTACAATATTTCAATAGTTCATGCTAGAAGTCGAGCTCCCGCCTGGTCCTGCTTCTTAGCAACAAAGTTTACTAGAAGAAAATTTGTTACAACATTTCATGGTACTTATAATTTTAATAGCAGAATTAAGAAATTTTATAATTCTGTAATGGTTAGATCTGATTTAATAATTGCAGGATCAAATTTTATTTTTTCACATATTAAAGAAAACTATTCTGATTATATAGGTTATAAAAAAAAATTTTTAGTTATTTTTAGAGGTATAAATATAGATTATTTTGATCCATCTTCAAAATTAGAAAATGATGAAAAAAAATTATTAAAAAAGTGGGAGATTGACAAAGAAAAAAAAATTGTTCTATTGCCAGGTAGGCTTACAACTTGGAAAGGTCAAGAGTTATTTATTGAGGCAGTAAATTTAGTAAAGATTGAGTTAGGCTATGAAGCTTTTGATGCAGTAATATTAGGAAGTGATCAGGGTAGAGATTTATATAAAAAAAAGTTAATTCGCCTGACAGAACAGCATCGTTTAACTAATCAAATTAAATTTATAGATCATTGTAAAGATATGGCTTTAGCTTATAAAGTTTCAGATATTATAATTTCTTCTTCGATAGAGCCAGAGGCATTCGGACGAGTTGCAGTGGAAGCACAATCTATGCAAAAATTAATCATTGCTAGCAATATTGGTGGATCAAATGAAACAATAATAAATGAAAAAACTGGTTTATTATTTGAGTCTGGAAATGTGACTTCTTTAAGTAAAAGAATTATTCAAGCCGTAACAATGGATGAGATGTCGCTTGAATTGATGGGAAAAGAAGGGAGAAAAAACGTTATTAAAAAATTTAATGTTGAAAAAATGTGTTTTTCTACATATTCAGAGTATAAAAGATTACTAAATTAGATGCCTACAATTACATTACCAGATGGAAAACATTTGGATTTTCCAAAAAAAATTACAGGATTAGAAGTTGCTGAAAAGATAAGTAAATCATTATTGAAACAGGCATTGATAATGAGTGTTGATGGAGAATTAAAGGACTTATATTTTTTAATTGATAAAAACTGTTCAGTAAAAATTTTTACAGCAAAAGATCCTGAAGGATTAGAGGTTATTAGACATGACACTGCACACATTATGGCAATGGCGGTCCAGGAATTATATCCAGGTACCCAAGTTACTATTGGTCCAGTAATTGAAAATGGTTTTTTTTACGACTTTGCTCGGAAAGAACCTTTTACAGAAGATGATCTTAAAAAGATTGAGAAAAGAATGTCAGAAATAATTGACAAAGATGTAAAAACAAGAAGAGAAGTTTGGGGTAGAAAAAAAGCAATTAGTCATTTTAAAAAGATTGGTGAAAAGTATAAAGCTGAAATAATTGAGAGTATTCCAAAAAATGAGGAACTATCTGTTTATCATCATGGTGATACTTGGCATGATTTGTGTAGAGGTCCACATTTACTTTCATCTGGTAAAATTGGTAAAGCTTTTAAATTAACAAAAGTTGCAGGCGCCTATTGGCGTGGTGATTCAAAAAATGAGATGTTACAGAGAATTTATGGAACTAGTTGGGCATCTCAAAAAGATTTAGAAGATTATTTAAAAAGAATTCAAGAAGCAGAAAAAAGAGATCATAGGAAACTTGGTAAAGAGATGGACTTATTTCATTTTAGAGAAGAAAGTCCAGGTTCGGTCTTTTGGCATGAGAAGGGATGGGCTTTATTTCAGAAATTAATAAATTATATGCGAACACGTCAAGATGCAGCTGGATATCGAGAAGTAAATACTCCAGAAGTGTTAGATAGATTATTATGGGAAAAATCAGGACATTGGGAAAAATATGGGGAAAACATGTACACTTCAGAAACTCCTGATGAAAAAGTTTTTGCAATAAAACCTATGAACTGTCCAGGTCACATTCAGGTTTTTAATCAAGGTTTAAAAAGTTATAGAGATTTACCTTTAAGAATTACTGAATTTGGTAAAGTTCATCGTTATGAACCGTCTGGAGCACTTCATGGACTTTTAAGAGTAAGAGCATTTACGCAAGATGATGCACATATTTTTTGTTCAGAGGATCAAATTACAAGTGAGTGCTTGAATGTAACAAATTTAATCTTAGATATTTATAAAGATTTAGGTTTTGAAAATGTGGTCTTAAAATATGCGGATAGACCAGAAGTAAGAGTTGGTGAAGATAAAGTTTGGGATAAAGCTGAAGCATCATTACTAGAAGCGGTAAAAGCTTCAAACCTAGAATATAGTGTTAATAAAGGTGAAGGGGCCTTTTATGGTCCAAAAATAGAATTTGTCTTGAGAGATGCAATCGGAAGAGATTGGCAATGTGGAACAATACAGGTAGATTTAAATTTACCAGGAAGATTAGATGCCTCCTTCGTAGATAAAGATGGAACAAAAAAAACTCCTGTAATGTTGCATAGAGCATTATTTGGTTCCTTAGAGAGATTTATTGGAATTTTGATTGAGAATTATGCGGGAAAATTTCCATTTTGGATTTCACCATTGCAAACAGTTGTTATTCCAATCTCAGAGGATTTTGAAGACTATGCAAAAAAAGTATCTGAAAAAATAAAAAAGGCTGGCATGAGTTCGATAGTTGATTTAAAAAATCATAATCTAAATTATAAAATTAGAGAACATTCACTGGCAAAAGTACCTCTTTTATTAATTTGTGGTAAAAAAGAAGTTGACACTAATTCTGTAACCATTAGAAGATTAGATTCTTATAAACAAGAAAATATGGAACTAAACAATTTCTTAAAAACCTTCTCTGCTTTAAACAAAGTATCTTCAAATTAAGTGGCAGATTTTAAGCAAAACTATTTTCAAAGAAGAACAAAGGACCGTGGTCCTAGATCTAATAACAGGATCTCCTCTCCAGAAGTTCAAGTTATAGCAAGTGATGGTGAAAACTTAGGCATAGTTAATACGAATGAAGCAATATCAATGGCTAAAAATCAAGGCTTAGATCTTATAGAAATAGCACCAAATGCTAATCCTCCAGTTTGTAAGATAATGGACATGGGTAAATATAAATATGATGCTCAAAAAAAAGCTAATCTTGCAAAAAAAAAGCAAAAAATTATTGCACTTAAAGAAATAAAGATGAGACCAGTAACAGAAACTCATGATTATGAATTTAAAGTTAAAAACGCAAAAAAATTTATTGCGAAAGGTGATAAAGTTAAATTTACAATAAGATTTAAAGGGAGGGAGCTTCAACATTCTCATTTAGGAAATGAATTAATGACTAAAATTAAAGAAGACATGAAAGATATAGGCAAGGTAGAATTAAATCCAAAATTTGACGGTAAACAAATGATAATGGTAATTCAGCCATTATAATCTTTAATATAGGTTGTAAATTTTCCTCATTCTTTGTATAACCTCGTTCAATTATGCCAAAATTGAAAACTAAAAGCTCTGCAAAAAAAAGGTTTAAAATTTCAGCTAAGGGTAAAGTTATATCCGCTCAAGCTGGAAAAAGGCACGGCATGATAAAAAGAACTAATTCTCAAATTAGAAATTTAAGGGGCACTACTGTATTGTCAAAACAAGATGGAAAAATAGTTAAATCCTACATGCCCTATAGTTTAAGAGGTTAAAATGGCAAGAGTGAAAAGAGGCGTAACAAGCCGAGCTAAACATAAAAAAGTTTTAAAAGCTGTTAAAGGTCAGTGGGGCAGAAGAAAAAATACTATCAGAGTTGCTAAACAAGCGATGGAAAAAGCAATGCAGTATGCCTACAGAGATCGCAGAAATAAAAAAAGAGATTTTAAATCTCTTTGGATACAGAGAATAAATGCTGGCGCTAGAGCTGAGGGTTTAACTTATTCTAAATTTATAAATGGTCTTAATAAATGTGGAATTAAGATTGATAGAAAAATTCTAGCTGAAAT
>CABXTU010000018.1 GCA_902515205.1 uncultured Pelagibacteraceae bacterium
TAATCTGAAAACAAATCTACACACAAACCTTGATTAATTAAAGTTTTTGCAAGAGATAAACTTGTTAAACCACTTCCTAATATACAAACTTTCATAATAATTTTTAATTTTAACAATAAAAATTAGATGATACAAAGTGGTAAATTCGATTCATTTAATATGGATATAAAAAAAATCATTAATTCTGCATCAATATTCGTTTTTAATAGGTTAATTGAAATTTCTGGAATTCTTCTTCTGCTGTTAAGCATCCTTTTAATGGTATCATTAACAACCTATTCACCAGAAGACCCAAACTTTATTTTTCCAAATAATACAGAAATTAAAAATTTACTTGGTTTCCAAGGAAGCTTCACTGCAGATATTTTTTTTCAATCAATAGGCATTGTATCTTATCTGTTAACGATTTCATTTATTTTTACAGGTATAAATATTTTTATAAAAAAAGATTTGTTATTAATTATAAAAAATACTTTTTTTATAATTTCATACTCTTTATTTGGATCTTTTTTCTTGAGTTTGTTTTACCCGGAAAGTCTTATATTACACGTGAATGGTAATGGGGGATTTGTTGGAAATTTTTTAGCAACTTCTTTTTTAAGAAACATAGCAAATTATAATGAAACAGCTTCCTATTATATTTTAATTTTAATAATCACTATTTTATTCTTTATAAGTATTAACTTTAATTCCAAAAATTTTTATCTTTTTTTAAAGAAAATATATTATTTAAAGGATAAAAAAAATTATACTGATGAGAAAGAGCTTATTAATGAATATATACCTCAGGATGAAATTAGAAATTTAATTCAAGAAGATTTACCATTTATCAGGGCAGAAAAAAATGAGATAAAACAAAAACTAAAGTTCAGTTTGCCAGATATTTCTTTACTTAAATTACCTTTGAAAAAAGAAAAAGAGGATCTTAATAAAAGTGAGTATAATGACCCAAAATTTCTTGAAAAAATTCTTTTAGACTTTGGCGTAAATGGAAGTATTAAAAAAGTCAGTCAAGGTCCAGTTGTGACGTTAAATGAGTTTGAACCTGCTGCAGGAGTAAAAGTTTCTAAAATAATAAATCTTTCAGATGATATTGCTAGAAATACGAGTTCTGAGTCTGCTCGTATCTCTACTATTCCAGGAAGTAATACAGTTGGTATAGAGTTGCCAAATTTATCAAGAGAGAATGTCTTTTTAAGTGAAATAATAAATAATTCTGATTTTAAAAAGAGAGATATTAAACTTCCTATTGCACTTGGAAAAAGTATTTCAGGAAATCCGATAGTAAGTGATTTAGCGTCAATGCCTCATCTATTAATTGCTGGAACAACAGGTTCAGGTAAGTCTGTTTGCATTAATACAATTATTTTATCTTTACTTTACCGACATACTCCAGATAAATGTAAATTTATTTTAATTGATCCTAAAATGTTAGAACTTTCAACTTATGAAGCAGTACCTCATTTACTGTGTCCTGTTATTACTGAAGCAAAAAAAGCTGCATCAGTTCTAGGTTGGGTAGTAAAAGAAATGGAAAATAGGTACAAACTCATGACTAAAGAGGGGGTAAGAAATATAGATGGTTATAACATGAATCATAAATTGCCGATGCCTTACATAATTGTTGTGGTTGATGAAATGTCAGACTTAATGTTAGTTGCTGGAAAAGAAATCGAAAATTATATTCAAAAGTTATCTCAGATGGCAAGAGCAGCAGGAATTCATATTATCATGGCTACTCAAAGACCAAGTGTTGATGTTATTACGGGGACTATAAAAGCTAATTTTCCAACTAGAATTTCTTTTCAAGTTACCTCAAAAATAGACAGCCGAACAATTTTAGGTGAACAAGGAGCTGAACAATTACTTGGGAAGGGAGATATGTTGTATATGTCTTCAGCCAATCGTATTGTGAGAATTCATGCTCCTTTTGTCTCTAGCAGTGAAATTGAAAAAATAAATAATTTTTTAAGAAGCCAAGCTGAACCAAACTATGTTGATGAAATTTTAAACTTTGTAGACGAAAAAGAAATAAATGAGTCATCAAAAAATCAAGGAGATAAAGATGAGCTTTATCAGACAGCGATTGAGATTATCAAATCTGAAGGGAAAGCTTCAACATCATTTTTACAAAGAAAACTTCAAATTGGCTACAACAGAGCAGCAAGAATCATAGATATGATGGAAGAAAATGGAATTGTAAGTAAAGCTAATCATGTTGGAAAACGTGATGTTCTCTAAAAAAAAACTTTTTATTACATTTTTTTTAGTTTTTTTAGTTACTGAAATACAAGCATCAATAAAAGAAAATATACTACAAGGTCTTAAGGATATTAAAAATTTATCATTTAATTTCGAACAAAATATAAATGGTGAAATTGAAAGTGGAAAATGTACGATTGAATATCCTAAAAAAATTTTTTGTAGTTATGACCTTAGAAATAAAAAAATATTAGTATCCAATGGAAGGTCTTTAGTTATAAAAACCTCAAATAGTTATTATATATATCCCCTTGAAAAAACACCTCTAAATTATATTTTGGATAAAGATTTTTTGCTTAATAAAATTATAAAATTGAATAAGAAAATAATTGATAAAAATTTTATTAATTTTAATTTTTTCGAAAATGAAAATGAAATAAATCTTTTTTTTGATAAAAACACATATAATTTAATTGGGTGGCAAACACTAGATATTTATCAAAATTTAAGTATTACGTATCTTTATTCTATAACTAAAAATAAAAAATTAGAAAAAGATTTATTTAAACTTCCAATTAAAGATTAATTCAAATTGTTATAGTTTCTTTTTTGAAAATTTTCATACCTCTTGAAATATAGTTATTCAAAGCATTTTTATGATCTAAGGAGCAAGTATGCACCCACACTCGTTTAGTTTTTTTTGAAAAAGATACTTTTATTGCTGATGACAAAAGATATGAACCCAAATTTTTATTTTGATATTCATTTAATAATCCGAGATAAGCTATTTCGACTTCATTTAAATCATTATGAAAAATCAGTTCAAAATAACCAGCAAGATCATTTCTTTTCTTAAGAATATAAGTTTTTACATTTTTATCTGTAGTATATTCTATCCATTGTTTGTCGGACCATACCAAACGGTCTACCCACTGGTGATCTTTGCCAATGTTTTTGTAAAAAAATTTATTAAGGTGAAAATCAGCTGGATCAACTAATTTTAGATAATGTTTATTAACAAGAGTGTTTGAATCGTTTAAATCTTTTAAAGATTTTATTTCTAAATAATTTCTTTCAATCTTTTTACTCACTCGACCATCTTACCAACTTTTTCACCTCCAAATAGATGAAAATGTAAATGAGGTACTTCTTGCCCGCCATGTTCAGAAATATTAGCTAAAGCTCTATAGCCCTTCCCTGTATCTACTGATATTCCAAGTTTTTTCGCAACTTTATTTATACCTTTTAACAAACCAACCATTTCCTCCGATGATGCTTTTTCACTAAAGTCATCAAGGTCAATATATTTTCCCTTGGGTATTACTAATGCATGAATTTTTTTTTGTGGGTTAATATCATAAAAAGACAAAACATAATCATCCTCATAAATCTTTTTACAAGGAATTTCTCCTATCAAAATTTTAGCAAAAATATTATTCTCATCGTAAATCATTTAGATTTTTTCTAAGACTGACTTAACAGTATCACCCATTACAGAAGGATTTTTCGATATGGTTACTCCGCATTGTTTTAAAATCTCAACTTTTTCTATCGCACTTTCTCCAT
The DNA here is from genome assembly GCA_902515205.1 of uncultured Pelagibacteraceae bacterium. GTDB lineage: Bacteria > Pseudomonadota > Alphaproteobacteria > Pelagibacterales > Pelagibacteraceae > Pelagibacter. The sequence continues at coordinate 3,769 of CABXTU010000018.1, forward strand.
AAGCTGAGACTATTGCACCTGCATGACCCATAACTCTTCCTTTGGGTGCAGTTAATCCAGCAATGTATCCAACTACTGGTTTTTTCATATTCTCTTTTGCAAACTCACCTGCCGCAACTTCTTGAGGACCACCTATTTCTCCAATCATTAGAATTACATCAGTTTCATCATCAGTTTCAAATTTTTCGATAATATCTCTAAATGAACTTCCATTAATTGGATCTCCACCAATGCCAACACTTGTTGAAATTCCTATATCTAAATTTTTTAATTGTTGTGCAGCCTCATATCCCAATGTACCAGATCGACTTATAATTCCAACTCTTCCTTCCTTATAAATATGACCCGGCATTATTCCTAACATTGATTTTCCTGGGCTTATAATTCCAGCACAATTTGGTCCGACCAATGTCATTTTTTCAGTTCGTGAATACCTTCTCATATATCTTTTAATCTTAATCATATCGTGTGATGGAATACCGTCTACTATAGCTACACAAGTTTTAATTCCTGCATCAGCTGCCTCCATCGCAGAGTCTGCTGCAAAAGCTGGTGGCACAAATAATATTGATGCTGTTGCACCAGTATTTTTTACAGCATCTTTTACAGTGTCAAATACTGTTTTATCTAAATGCTTCTGTCCTCCTTTACCGGGTGTAACACCACCAACTATATTTGAACCATATTTAATCATTTCTTCTGCATGAAAGGTTCCCATTTTTCCTGTAAATCCTTGAATTATTATTTTTGTATCTTTATGAATTATTACAGACATTTTATTTTAATGCGGCTACAGCTTTGTTGGCAGCCTCCTCTAATGTACTTGCTTCTATATAATTCAATTTACTTTCTTTTAAAATCTTATTCCCCTTTTCAACATTTGTTCCAGCAAGTCTTATTACCAAAGGAACTTTAATTTCTATTTTTTTTAATGCTTGGACTATTCCCTCGGCTACCCAATCACATCGATTTATTCCAGCAAAAATATTTACAAGAATTACTTTTACTTTCTTATCCATTGTAATAAGTCTAAATGCTTTTACTATTTTTTCAGGAGTCGCTCCTCCACCAACATCAAGAAAATTAGCTGGTTCCCCTCCTGCCAATTTAATCATATCCATTGATGCCATTGCCAAACCAGCACCATTAATTATATTTCCTATGTTTCCATCTAAACTAACATAATTTAAACCTCTATCAGATGCGTAAACTTCTTTTTCATCCTCCTGGGTTTTATCTCTTAATTCAGATACTTTATCTCTTCTGAACATGGCATTATTATCAAAACTCATCTTGCAGTCTAATGCTAATATTTGTTTTTGTTTTGAAATTACTAATGGGTTTACCTCAACCATTGTTGCATCTAATTCACTAAAAGCTTTTGCACAACCTATTATCGTTTCTGAGACCCTTCTAACTAATTCTGGTTCTATTCCTAATCCAAAAGCTAGTTCTCTTGATTGAAAATCTTGTATACCAACAGCAACTTCTATTTTAGATCTGATAATTGAATCTGGTTTTTCTTTAGCAATTTCTTCTACACTCATTCCACCTTCTGTTGAGGCTACAATCATTATACTTTCAGAGCTTCTGTCAAAAACTAATCCTAGATATAATTCCTTTTCAATATCTGTTGCCTCTTCAATATAAATTCTATTTACAATTTTACCTTGAGGACCTGTTTGATTAGTTACTAATTTTTTTCCTAAAAGTTTGTCTGTTGCTTGAGCAACTTCTAAAGGAGAATTACAAACGATTACCCCTCCGGCTTTTCCTCTTGCACCAGAATGAATTTGTGCTTTAACAACCCATTTCGATCCACCAATTTCTCTAGCTTTGTTTTCTGCTGTCTCAGGACTATAAACTATTCCTCCTCTTGGAATTGTAACTCCAAAACTTGCTAAAATTTCTTTTGCTTGATATTCGTGAATATCCATAATTATTTATTATTTATTAATTTATTTATATTTACAATATTTTCTGCCATTCTTGCTGATGCTGCATCAATCATTCTTCCATCAAGTTGAGCAGCTCCTTTTCCCTCTTTAGCAGCCTTTTCAAGCTCATCTAAAATTCTTTTTGCTTTACTAACTTCTGATACTGGTGGAGAAAAAACTTTATTTGCTAATTCAATTTGTGAAGGATGGATTGCCCATTTTCCCTCTATTCCGATAGCTGCTCCTCTTTTTGCAGCAGCAACATATGCATCAGGATCATTAAAATCTCCAAATGGTCCGTCAATCGCTCTTAAACCATATGCCCTACAAGTCATAACTAATTCTGATAATCCATGATGCCATTGATCTCCAGGATAATCTGGATTGAGCCCCCCTATCACAACAGTTCTAGCTCTTAAACTTGCTGCATAATCTGCAACACCAAAGTGTAAGGCTTCCAGTCTCTCACTAGATTTTGCTATTTCTTTAATGTTTGACATGCCTAAAGCTGTTTCAATTAAGCATTCGATTCCAATTTTATTTTTCATTTTTTTGTGTGTCTCTATTTGAGTTAACAAGCAATCAACCATGTAAACATCACTATCTGTTCCTGCTTTAGGCACAAGAATTGTATCAACATTTTTTCCAGCTTGTTCAACTATTTCTACTAAATCACTATACATGTAATGAGTGTCTAAACTATTTATTCTCACTGAAATTGTTTTGCCTTTTTCCCTCCAATTCATTTCATTTAACGCTTTAATTACATTTGCTCTAGCTGAAATTTTATCATTTGGAGAGACTGCATCTTCTAAATCTAAAAAGATATAATCAGCATCTGAATTTAGTGCCTTCTCAAACATTTTTGGAGATGACCCTGGAACGGCTAGTTCACTTCTTTGTAATCTTGATTTTGCGGGTTTATAATATTTATGACTCATAGTTAAAATTTAAGATTTATTATAATCAGGCAATCCGCAATAAACCTAATCTTTAAAAGATTTGTAACAAATATTATTAAATTAATGAAGTTATTTCTTACGTTTTTCTAGTTCAGTCATAACATCCTCTACATTTATATCATTTGCCTCTAAATACATTATCAGATGATAAAAAACGTCTGCAGCTTCATGAATTTTGTTAGAATTGTTGTCTACTGCCTCAATAAGTTCATTAATTTCTTCTAGGACCTTCTCTTTGCTGAAAGATTTATCGGCAAGTAATTTATTTGTGTAAGAACCTTCTATTGGAGATTTTTTTCTTTCTCTTGCAAGTTGAAATAAGCTTTGTAAAGTGTTAAGCATTTTAAATTCTAACAGGTATTCCTTTTGAGTCCAAATAATCCTTGGCTTCTTTTAAAGAGTATTTTCCGTAGTGAAATATAGATGCAGCTAGAACTGCACTAGCTTTTCCTAATTTAATTCCATCTACTAGGTGATCTAAATTGCCAACTCCACCAGACGCAATCACTGGAATATTTACTTTAGATGAAATTTTTGACATTAGATCAATATCATAGCCTGCTTGTGTCCCATCTCTATCCATTGAAGTTACTAATAATTCCCCTGCACCGTTTTTTTCCATTTGTTCAGCATATTGCAATGCATCAATGCCACTATTATTTCTTCCTCCGTGAGTAAATACTTCCCACTTTTCTCCGTTTTTTTTTGCATCAATCGCTACTACAATACATTGAGACCCAAATTTTTTTGAACTATCAATAACAACTTTTGAATTTTCAACTGCTGCAGTATTTATTGAAACTTTATCGGCTCCACAGTTGAGTAATTTATTGATATCCTCAACGCTTCTAACACCACCTCCTACAGTTAACGGTACAAAACATTTTTTTGAGGTTTTCTTTACAACATCATAAATAGTATCTCTATTTTCATTTGAAGCAGTAATATCTAAAAAACAAATTTCATCGGCTCCACCATCGCTATAAATTTTAGCTTGTTCTACAGGGTCGCCTGCATCTTTTAGATCTACAAAGTTAATTCCCTTAACAACACGACCATTTTTTACGTCTAAGCAAGGAATTATTCTATTTTTAAGCATCCTCTTTAACCAATTCTTCTAATCTAATATCACCGTCATAAATAGCTTTACCAACTATTATACCTTCAACATTATTTAGATTCTTCGCTTTCTTAATATCCACTATCGATGAAACTCCACCAGATATAATCACTGGGCAATTTGACATTTCAGCAACCTTTATTGTTTCTTTGAAATTTGGACTTTGTTTCATACCATCCCTATTAATATCAGTATAAATCAATCTACTAACACCATACTCGTTTACTTCTTTTAAATACTCCAGGGTCAATTTATTAGAGCTTTCTTTCCACCCAGATACTGACAAATATCCATCTTTGGCATCTAAAGCTAGTGCGATTTTATTTGGAAATTTTTTACAAGATTCTTTTAAAAAGTTCTTATCTTTAATAGCGGCACTACCTAAAATAATTTTTTCAACACCAATATCAGCATACTTCTTAATACTATCAAGATTTCTTATACCGCCACCTACCTCGACCTTTAAATTAGATTTATGAACTATATCTTGAATAATATTTAAATTGACTGTTTTACCAGTTAAAGCTCCATCTAAATCAATTATGTGTAAATTTTTAAAACCATGATCTTTATATTTCCTTGCTTGTTCAACTGGAGACATTTCATACTCAGTTTTATTGTCAAAATCTCCTTTAACCAACCTCACGCATTTTTTATCTTTAATATCTATTGCAGGAAGTATTTTCATTTTACAAATTTATAAAATTATCAATTATCTTAAGCCCTATCCTATCGCTTTTCTCTGGGTGGAATTGGGTTCCAAAAATATTTTCTTTTTCAACGGAGCAAACAATATTTGATGAATAATCTATAGTTGCTGAAATCACTTTTTTATCCTCTGGAATAAATTCATAGCTGTGGACAAAGTACATATGAGAATTGTTTTCTATATCTTTAAAAATCTTGCTTTCTTTTATAATATCTATCTGGTTCCAACCAATATGAGGAAGTTTAAATTTTCCATTTTGATTATCTATTTTTGAGACTATTCCCGAAATCCAGCCTAATCCTTTCGTTTCAGTTTCTTCATAACCAATGTCAGCAAACATCTGCAAACCAACACAAATTCCAAGAAGTGGTCTTTTATTAATTATTGCAAATTCATTTAAAGTATCTGTAAGACCATTAATTTTATTCAAGGCATCCACACAACTTTTAAACGAGCCCTGACCTGGTAAAACTACTTTATCACTTGATGTTATCTTTTTTAAATCCGATGTTACTTCGATATTTACTTTATCTTTTGCAACTTCTTTAAAAGAGTTTATTACCGAGCTAATATTACCCGATTTATAATCAACAATTGTGACTTTCATTCAACTTATAAAGAGCCTTTTGTAGAAGGAATTGATTTTTTATTCCTAGGGTCTATTTCCAATGCGGTTCTGAGAGATCTTGCTAATCCTTTAAAACAAGATTCTATAATGTGGTGACTATTATCGCCATAAATATTTTCAACATGTAAGGTTATTCCAGCTGCTTGTGAAAAAGCTTGAAACCATTCTTTAAAAAGTTCTGTATCCATTTCACCAAGTTTTTCTACTTTAAGATTTACTTTCCAAATTAAATAAGGTCTGTTTGATATATCAATTGCAACACGTGATAAAGTTTCATCCATAGGAATCATTGCATGTGCATATCTTTTAATTCCAACGGATTTTTTTAAGGCTTTTTTTAAGGCTTCACCAATAGCAATTCCTGTATCTTCAGTTGTATGGTGTAAATCAATATGAGTATCGCCTTTAGCTTTTATGTTCATGTCTATTGAAGAATGCTTAGATAGTTGCTCTAACATGTGGTTTAAAAAACCTATTCCTGTGTCAATTTTGTATTTACCTTTACCGTCAATATTTAAATCAACACTAATGCTTGTTTCTTTTGTTTTCCTGCTTATTTTGCCTTTACGCTTCATAATTAAAAACAGGTATACATATATTATTCAATTATGGCAATAATACTAAAGCTGGGCTTGAAGTATCAAATTTAGTATCCATTTATAAGCTATGACAACGATTGTGTTAGTTAGAAAAAATAACGAAGTGGTAGTAGCTGGTGACGGCCAAGTGAGTATGGGAAATACTGTCGTAAAAAGCACTGCCTCCAAAGTCAGAAAAATTGAAAAGAGAGATGTCGTAGCTGGTTTTGCTGGATCAACAGCTGATGCTTTAACATTGTTTGAAAGATTAGAAGGAAAATTAGAAAAGCATGCAGGTAACTTATCTAGAGCTGCAGTTGAGTTAGCTAAAGATTGGAGAACGGATAAATATTTGAGAAGATTAGAGGCGCTAATGGCAGTCGGAGATAAAAAAAACAGTTATATAATTTCAGGAACTGGTGATGTTCTGGAGCCTGAGGGAGACGTTATCGGTATTGGTTCTGGAGGAAATTATGCTTTAGCCGCAGGGAAAGTTTTAATGGAAAATGATATATCAGCAGAAGAAGTTGCAAAAAAAGCAATTAAAGTTGCAGCTGATATATGTGTTTTTACAAATGAAAATGTCAAAGTTGAAAAAATATAATGGAAAAATCTAACGTAACACCTCTTGTTCCTAAAGATAAAAAATCAGATCATGATCAATCAGTAGTAAGTTCTTTATCGCCAAGAGAAATTGTATCAGAGCTGGATAGATTTGTTGTTGGACAAAATAAAGCTAAAAAAGCTGTTGCTGTTGCATTAAGAAATAGATGGAGAAGACAGGCTCTTGAAGGTGAAATGAAAAATGAAGTTCTACCAAAAAATATTTTAATGATTGGACCTACAGGGGTTGGGAAGACTGAAATATCTAGAAGACTTTCAAAACTTGCTGAAGCTCCTTTTGTTAAAGTTGAGGCAACAAGATTTACAGAAGTTGGTTATGTCGGAAGAGATGTAGAACAAATAGTGAGAGACTTAGTTGAAATAGCTATTTCAATGGAAAAATTAAAAAAAAGAAAAGAAGTTTATGCTCAGGCTCAAAAACTTGCTGAAGAGAAGGTATTAGATGCTTTAGTAGGGAAAAAAGCAAGCTTAGCGACTCGAGAAAGTTTTAGAAAGAGACTGAGAAACGGTGATTTAGATAATAATGAAATAGAAATAGCAGTGAGTGATTCAGGTGGAAGTGGTACCTCTTTTGAAATACCTGGTATGCCTGGTGCAAATGTTGGAATGATAAATATTGGAGAGATGCTTGGTAAATCTATGGGCACAAAAGAAAAAAAGAAAAAAATGTCAGTTAAAGAGTCTCATGAAATTCTAATTAATGATGAGTCAGATAAATTGATTGAACAAGATAAAATAATTAAAGCTGCAAAAATCTCAACAGAAAATAATGGAATAGTTTTTTTAGATGAAATTGATAAAATTTCAGGAAGAGCCGATAGAGTTGGAGGTGACGTATCTAGAGAAGGAGTTCAAAGAGACTTGTTGCCATTAATTGAAGGTACTACAGTAAATACTAAATATGGACCAATTAAAACTGATCATATTTTATTTATTGCATCTGGAGCTTTTCAGCTCGCCAAGCCGTCTGACCTACTTCCTGAGTTACAAGGAAGACTTCCTATTAGAGTAGAGCTTGAAGCTCTAACAAGTGAAGATTTTAAAAGGATTTTAAGAGAACCTGATTTTAGTTTAATAAAACAATACATTGCTTTACTAAAAACTGAAAATGTTGATCTAGAATTTTCAGATGACGGTATTGATGCAATTGCAAAAATAGCTTCGGAAGTTAATGCCACTGTAGAAAATATTGGTGCCAGAAGATTACATACAATCATAGAAAAAATACTAGATGAAATAAGTTTTACGGCTACCGATCGATCTGGTGAAAAAATAATTATTAATGAGAAGTATATAAATGAAAATCTAGATAATTTAGTTAAAGATACTGATCTATCAAAATTTATTTTATAATTTTTTCTTTAAAAATATATAAAAAGCTCCACTTCCACCATCCTTAACATCTGCATCTTCAATTCTATCAATCATGCTCATTAGATCATTACTTCCCCTAATATAATCCGGAACAGAATATTTTAAAATACCAAAGTCTTTTGATATATACGGATCATTTTCGTTATCAGAATGAAGTCCTTTTCCAGTGACGATAACTAATTTATTGACTTTATTTCTAAAGGCTTCATTAATTAGGCCACTGATCTTATCATTTGCTTCATTGAGTGAATATCCATGAAAGTCAAAAGTAATTTTTTTTATTTTACTTTTATTGATGTTTTTAGCATCCTTGTTTGGTAAATTTTCTTTGCTAGATAAAAAATTTTCCCAATCTTTTTTATCTTTATCTGAAATTTTACTATTCAATTAAGTTAAAATATCTATTAACTGCCAATTTGGATTGGTAGATCTTAAATCCCTAGAAAAAACCCAAGTATCGTATATTTTTTTTATCTTATCTGGGTTACCAGATACAATTTTTTTATCTTTATCTTTAATGCAAGTTATTACTTCTGCAACAAAATCTACAGTAACTTTTAATACACTTTCTGATTTTTTATGCTCTTTTATATCTGCTGAATTAATTCCAATAAAGGTTATTTCAGCAAAATGTCCTCTGCTATTTCTTTCCTTAAGCGCATTATTGAATTGATCATGTATTTTTTTACTTAAAAGTGGTTTACTCTTTGTTAGTTTATTATCATCGTCACTAAAGTCTGTAACAATAGTCTCATAAGCTATTTTGGCGCCTTTTATAAAATTTTTTTGTGCTTCCTCGTCGAAATTTTCATTTTGTTTTACTTTGATTTCTGGGTTAATGTTTTTCAAAACTTCTTGAAATTGAGGAGAAACTTTTGCTTCAAAGCCTGTTCTTTTACCCAAAATACCCCTTAATCTTAGGAAAATGAATCCAGCAATCATAGCTAGAAGAATAATATCAATATACTCGAAACTATAATTCATATTAATTATAACTTAATTACTATGTTGATTAATTTCAACTAGCAATTACATTAAAGACAAATGAACACAGTTCTTTTAACCATTATTTTAGTTCCAATTATAGAAATTTACCTTTTTATAAAAATAGGCTCCCAAATTGGGGCCTTTAATACTATTTCTCTTATATTTGTTACAGCAATAGTAGGAATAGTTTATGCAAGGTATGAGGGCTTAAATACTTTGAGATCTGGATTTTCACAAATAATGAAAAATGAAACTCCCACATACGAAATAATCTCAGGAACAGCTATAGCTTTTGCTGCTATTCTTTTAATTATACCAGGGTTTGCAACTGATATTTTAGGTTTTTTATTAATATTTCCTTTATCAAGAAAATTAATTTTATCAAAATTATCTAAAAAATTTAAAAATAAAACTCAAAATAAAAAAACCTACATAGATGGTGAGTTTGAAGATATAGAGGATGATAATGAACGAAAATTATAAAATTTTAGGAAAATATATTAAAGATATGTCAAGCGAAACACCTGACATTGAAACATTTATGTTTGTAAAAGACTACATTTCAAAATACCAGCTAAAAATAGATATTAATTCAAAAGCAGTTAAAAACAAACTAATAGAGATTAATACAACACTTAAATTTGAAGATAAAGATGAGAACGTTAAAAAATCTTTTTTTGAAATAGTTTTCGCAACAATTATTAAGGTTGCAGATGAAATTAAAGAAAAAAAAGATTTGGAAAAAATAGTTTTGTGTGATGTTCAAAAAGATATTTATCCTGACCTTGAAACGTCTTTTTTAAATTTGCTTCATAATTCAGGATATCCTGGAGTTAAATTTGAGAAGAAAATTGACTTTGAAAAATTATATAATCAAAAATTTAATTAAAAAAAATTTCTTTTAAGACTTGTTTTTAAATATCTTGAGTGATCCTTTGCCTCTTCAGCTGTTGGATGAACAACTTTTTTGAAATATGATATTTTGTTTTCTTTTCTTTCGGATGTTAAATCAATATTACTTTGAAAATTTAAAGTAGGTTCTTTTTGATCAATTAAATTAATATATACTTTTGCTAATAGATCACAGTCAATCAAAGCAGTATGTTGAGTTCTCTTTGAATTATCTATCCTATATCTTTTACAAAGAGAGTCCAAATTAGTTGAGAGACCTGGAAATTTATCTCTAGCTAAAGCCAAAGTGTCTATGATCTCATTATTTAATGCTTCTTTTCCTAGTATTTTAAGTTCATTATTTAAATGAGAAAGATCGAATTCTGCATTATGAATGATTAACCTTTTGTCTTTTATAAAACTTAAAAAATTATCAACGACTTCTTCAAACTTTTGCTTATCAGATAAAAACTCATCTGTATAACCATGAACTTCAAGGGCTTTTTCAGAAACTTTTCTTCCTGGATTTAGATAACAATGAAATCTATTTTTGCTTGGAATTAAATCTACTAGTTCAATACAACCTATTTCAACAATACGATGACCATCTTTTACTGATAACCCTGTAGTTTCCGTATCTAATATTATCTCTTTCATTGTTAAATTATTTTTAAAAGCTTTTTAACTCCTTTTTTAACAGAACTTTTTGTAAAATTATTTATAATAATAAAATGAGATTTTTTTTTTTTGAGATGAAGTGGTAATTGTAAGTTTTTAAATTTATCTAACAATCTTTGGTTGAAGTTTGCTCTTTTTTTTAATCTTTTTAAGATTTTAGCTTTTTTTGATTGGACAAAAATCAAAATATCATCTTTTTTATTTATCTTATTTTCTAACAGTAAAGGTATATCTAAAATTACAAATTTTCTATCTTTATTATTTTTTGTAAAAATTTTCATTTTTTTTCTGACTTCCAGATGAACAATTTTAATAATTTTCTTTAGGTTTATTTTGTTAGCTAATATTGCATTAGTAATTTCTTTTTTGTTAATCGGGAATGTGTGTATATATTTTGGTAATACTTTTTTTAATTTTCTAAAAACAATTTTATCTCTTTTATATAATTTACCAACTTCTTTATCTGCGTTGAAAACTGGATAGCCAAAATTTTTCGCTACGTAACTTTTTCCTGATCCAATATCTCCTATTATTCCAATTCTTTTCATTAATCCAAAAGTTTATTTACTTCATCATTTATTTCTGGGTAAATATTATGCCAGATTTTAAAAGCTTGTGCTGCTTGATATATAAACATTTTTTTACCATTCTCAGCTCTATTACCAAATTGCTTTCCCACTTTTAAAAACTTTGTTTCTCTTGGATTATAAATTAAATCATAAAAAAATTTATTTTCTCCAATTTTTGAAAAATCTAGATCTAAATTTTTGTCATTTTCTAATCCTATACTTGTTGCATTAATGATCATATCAAATTCAGTTAATTCACCCCAATTTATTATTGCCATTTTATTCCAACCAGACTCTGTTGATTTTAGAGAATTATAATAATCACACAAATGTTCAGCTTTTGCCTTGGTTCTGTTTGAAAGTGTAATGTTAAAAACTCTCATCTTATATAATGCAAAAATTATAGATGGCACAACTCCGCCTGCTCCCAAAATTAAAATTTTTTTGCCCATCAGGTTATATCTCGTATCTTTGATGGCTTTTTCAAAACCATCAACGTCTGTATTATAACCAATAATTTTATCATTAATTAACAAAATTGTGTTAACAGATTGAGTAACCTCTGCTTCTGGCGCTAGCTCATCCAAATAAGAAATAACTTCTTTTTTGAATGGAACAGTTACATTGACACCTGTGATTTCTTTATTTCTAATTTTAAAAATTAAATTTTCTAAATCATCGCTATTTAATTTTTTTTTATCATATACCCCATTAATATTATTTTTTTTTAACCAATAATTGTGCAATTGTGGCGATAACGAATGACTGATAGGATTTCCAATTACTAAATATTTTTTCATTTTATTTAAAATTATTTAAATATTCCTTAATTTTTTTTATAGGAAGCCCCATTATTGTATCTATATCTCCCTCGATATTTAAAAATAAATTTTTTCCTTCTCCTTCTATTTGGTAAACATTATATGAATATAAAGATTCATCAGATATTTTTGATAAA
>CABXTU010000019.1 GCA_902515205.1 uncultured Pelagibacteraceae bacterium
TAACGTAATAAAATCCTTCAGGTGATCTTTCGCCAGTCATGAAAGGTTTATCATTTTCATCATGATCATTAGTAATTAACTTCGCTGCATTTGCATCTGTTCTTGCTAAAATGATTAATGGTACATTAGCAATATCTGCTGCTAGTCTAGCTGCTTTCAAGTTTTTAATCATAGTCCCAGTTGGTACAAGAACTTTTCCACCCATATGACCACATTTTTTCTCACTTGCTAATTGATCTTCAAAGTGAACTCCAGCGGCACCAGCCTTAATAAATTTTTTTGCTAATTCGAATACATTTAAAGGTCCACCAAAACCTGCTTCTCCATCTGCAATAATTGGAAGCATGTAATCTACTCTTTTTTCTTTTTTCATATCTCCATCTTGAAGTTCCATATGTTGAATTTGATCTGCTCTTATTAAAGCATTATTCATTGACTCAACAAGTTTTGGAGCACTATCGTAAGGGTATAATGATTGGTCTGGATACATTTCTCCAGCACTATTTGCATCAGCAGCTACCTGCCAGCCACTTAAATAAATTGCTTTTAAACCAGCTTTAGCATGTTGAACTGCATGGTTACCCGATAATGATCCTAAAGTATTTACGTAGTTTTCTGTATTAAGAAGTTTCCATAATTTTGTAGATTGTTGTTTACAAAGTGAATATTCGATTTTAATAGAACCTCTAAGCCTTTCTACGTCTTCTGGTGTATAATCTCTTTTAATTCCTGCAAATCTTTTTAAGTCATAAGAGATATTCTCAGCACTCATTATACCAATCCTTTGATTTTAAAAGTTTATTTTAGAAATGAATTAAGTTGAACGAATTAGAACTAGTTTGAGTCGTTGTGGGTCTCAACTAGATCTTGCATTCCACTTGAACCCCAATCACAATGATCATCTCTCATGTAGATACCTCTGCTATTATGTCTAGCAAGGTCCTCATGTCTTATGATTTGAGCCTCATTTTCGTTATTTATAAATTTTTCGTCCATGTAAATCTTATAATTTACAAGATTTACAATTGCTACAAAAAAATATAAAATGCTTGTAAATTGAGGAAAAATATTGTAAATATTAATTTACAAAATTTACAAATAGTAAATATGAGTCAAATAGATTTAAAAATCGGTCCAAAAATCAAGGCTTTTAGACGGCAATTAGGTCTTCAAGCTAATAAATTAGCTGAAGATTTGAGCATTTCTCCAAGTTATTTGAACCTTATTGAGGGAGGAAAAAGAAAGATTGATGGCGATCTTCTATTAAAAATCTGTGAAAAATTAAATATTGAGCTATCTCAGTTGACTTCAAAAACCGATTTAAATTTAGAGAATACTTTATCAGAAATTCTTGATGATGAATTGTTTGAAGATCTAGATATTTTGGGGCCAGAGGTAAAAGATCTTGTTGGTACAAATCCAAAAATTGGAAAGGCAATAGTAAGATTAGGTGATATTCTTAAAAAAAAGGATCATGAATTAGTAAATAAAATTGAAAAAATGTCTGGAAAAATTGTCGACAATAGAAAAAGTTCATTTCCAGGAGAAGTTATATCTGATTTTTTGCAAGAGAATAAAAATTATTTTCCAAAACTTGAGGATTTTGCAAATAAGGTCTTTGAAAAAGTTCAAAAAAATAATCGAACAAGATATATAGCTCTTTGCGAATATTTAAAATCTGAATATGGAATAAATGTTAAAGATGTTATTCCTGAAGAGGATAAACCATTTGCCAAAATATTTTATAAAAATAAAAAAGAACTTTTACTAAGCGATTATAGTTCATTAGAGACTAAAAAACTTCATGCGGCTGCTCAGATCGCTCAAGAGGGTGCTAATAATGAAATAGAAGAATATTTGAATAACTTTTCATTTCCATCTGAAGAGTCGAGACAACTAACTAAGATTGCTTTGTTAAATTATTGTGGAGCAGCAATATTAATGCCATATAAACCCTTTCATACTGAATGTAAAAAACTAAAATATGATTTAGAATTATTACAAAACACTTTTGCGACATCTTTTGAGCAAGTGGCTCATAGAGTTACATGTTTACAAGATCCAAAACTTCCAGGGATACCTTTTCATTTTTTAAGAGTAGATATGGCAGGAAATATTTCAAAAAGATTTTCATTATCTGGAATTGAAATACCAAGATATGGTGGAGCTTGTCCTAGATGGAATGTTTATTCAGCTTTAACTAGACCAGGAGTTATTCAAGCTGCAGTGAGTAAAATGACTAATGGTGAAAAATATGTTTGTATAGCAAGGACAGTTGAAAAAGGAATTGGAAGGTTTGGACAATCGAAAAGTATTTTGTCAATTGGTCTCGGGTGTGAAGCTAAATATGCTAAAGACTTTGTTTACACAGAAAATATTAATACAAATGACAAATCAACAGAAATACCTATTGGCGTATCATGTAGAACGTGCGATAGATTGGACTGTTCACAAAGAGCCTTTCCTCCTCTACATAAAAAATTTGATGTTGATATTAATTCAAGAGGTGTCTCAGTTTACGTTGGTGATAAAAACTAATTAATCAGATTTTTATGTTTAAATTCATAGTTCCTGCAATTTTAATATTTTTAATTGTTCTTTTTTGGGAAAAGATAAACAGGTTTATTGATGAGAAATTTAATATTAAGATTAATTATATTATTTTTTCTATATTTCTAATTATATTAGGAATTATTTTCACTTTATTATATTTTTAAATTTATGATAAAATTTAAGAATATTAAATTAATTAATTTTATTTTTAAATGTTAGATTATTTATTTCCATTTATTGCTTTAATTTTAGTAGTTGTATTTATTCATGAATACGGACATTACTATTTTGCAAAAAAATATGGGGTTGGAGTAACAGATTTCTCTATAGGATTTGGAAGAGAAATTTTTGGTTGGAATGATAAATCTGGTACAAGATGGAAAATATGCTGGATACCACTTGGTGGATATGTAAAGTTTTTTGGTGATCGGAATGTATTTTCTCAAGCAGATCAAGAAAAAATAATTGAAAAATATAGCGAGGAAGATCGTAAAAAATTATTTGTTCTAAAACCTTTATATCAAAGGGCTTTAATAGTATTTGGGGGCCCTTTAGCTAATTTTTTATTAGCTTTAGTAATTTTTTTTTCTATTTATACTTTTATCGGAAAAGATTTCACTCCAGCTATAATCAATGAGGTTCAAAAAGAAAGTCCTGCTATGGTGGGAGGATTAAAAGATAATGATATCATTTTAGAAATAGATGGAAACGAGGTCAAAAGTATTATGGACGTCTCTAAATATATTATGATGTCTACCGATGATTTCATAGATTTTAAGGTAAAACGTTCTTATGACGAGTTATTATTGAAAATAAAGCCTGATATTGTTTTAGGCGAGGACAATCTTGGAAATAAAATAAAGAAGAGAATGGTTGGTATTAAATTAGGTGCTCTTAATGATCAAATAAATCATGTTAAATTAGGACCAGCGCAAGCAATTTATCAGTCTGCATATGAAGTATATTATGTAAGTGTTTCTTCACTTAAATATATAGGAGCAATGATCTTTGGAAAAGCAGATACATCTCAACTTGGTGGACCAATTAGAATTGCTAAAATTTCTGGACAAGTTGCAGAATTTGGTTTGATGGCATTTATTAGTATGATGGCTTATATATCTATAAGCTTAGGTTTAGTTAATCTTTTTCCAATACCTATGTTAGACGGAGGACATTTAATGTTTTATGCATTTGAAAAAGTTTTAGGTCGTCCATTATCGCAAAAAACTCAGGAAGGTTTTTTTCGAATCGGTTTGTTTTTGTTGTTATCTTTAATGGTTTTTACAACCTTTAATGACCTGAAAGACCTAGGTTTGTTTAATTAAAAAAAATTTTAATAAAGTTAAAAATGTAAGTAAAATCAGCATTAATTTAACAATATACTATATATTGTGTATAACTTTTTAGTGTATACTAAAAAAAGTCTTGATTTATCAATGTTTTTGATAAAGATACAAATAACCTAATAAACCGGAGCTAAAATGAATAAAAAACAATTAATAGTTAAGCTTTCAGGGGCTTTAAACCTAAGTAAAGCAGACGCTGAAAGAACTTTTGACACAATTACCAACACAATTTTAGATGCTTTAAAAGGAGATGATTCAGTTAAAATTGCTGGATTTGGAACATATAAAGTTGCAAAAAGAAAAGCTAGAGTTGGTCGGAACCCAAGAACTGGTGAGCAGATACAGATAGCAGCATCTCAAAAAGTTAAGTTCTTACCCGCTAAAGCTTTAAAAGAAGTATTCAATAAATAATATTTTAAAGTCTTAAACAGCCTTGATGTGAAATGCACGTTAAGGCTGTTTCTATATGCAATAACTGCATATCAAATTTACTTAATCAGCGTTAGTTTTCATCACCATAAAAAAATAAGATGTTTGCTTAACAGGGAGGTCTTATGACTAAATTAATAAAGAAAATAAGTGTACCACTTATTAGTTTAATTTTTTTATTGAACATGAGTAGTGCAGGAATGGCAGAAACAACAGTTTCTGCTGAGATAGGTTTTATATTTAACACCTTGCTATTTTTGATTTGTGGATTCCTAGTATTTTTTATGGCTTGTGGATTTGCTATGTTAGAATCAGGTATGGTTACGTCTAAAAGTGTATCCGTTATCTGTGCGAAAAATATAGGTTTAATTTCAATTGCTGGAATAATGTTCTGGATGTTTGGTTACAATCTAGCTTATGGTATACCAGAAGGAGGATATATAGGTAGTTTCATACCTTGGTCAGATTCTAGTGCTGTTGATACTGGTTACGCAGATGGATCAGATTGGTATTTCCAAATGGTTTTCTGTGCAACAACAGTTTCAATTGTTTCTGGAACTTTAGCTGAAAGAATAAAATTATGGCCATTCTTTTTGTTCGCAGCAATTTTATCAGGAATTATTTATCCAATAGTTATGGGTTGGCAATGGGGAGGTGGCTGGTTAGCAGCTGCTGGTTTCTCAGATTTTGCTGGTTCAACTTTAGTACACTCAACAGGTGGAGCTGCTGCTCTAGCTGGTGCAATCCTTTTAGGTCCTAGAATTGGTAGATTTACCAAATCTGGAGCACCTGCACCACTAAAACCATTTGCAGCCTCTTCTATTCCTTTAGTAACAGTTGGTGTATTTATTTTATGGTTGGGTTGGTTTGGATTTAATGGTGGTTCACAATTAGCTATAGGAACTGCTGATGATGCAATCGCTGTATCAACAATCTTTCTAAATACATTTTTAGCTGGAGCTGGTGGTGTAATGGCTGCTGCTACAGTGACAAGGTTAAATTTTGGAAAAACTGATGTAGTTCAAATGTTAAATGGATGTATTGGTGGTTTAGTTGCTATTACTGCTGAGCCTTTAATGCCTTCGCCATTAGCTGCAATCTTAATTGGTGCAGTTGGAGGTGTGATTGTTGTTTATGGTACTAAACTTCTATTCTCATTAAAGATCGATGATGTAGTAGGAGCGATACCAGCCCACTTATTTGCTGGTATTTGGGGAACTCTAGCAGTACCGATTACAAATCCAGATACATCGTTTGGAACACAATTATTAGGCGTAATCTCTATTAACGTTTTTGTATTCGTAGTAGCATTAATAGTATGGTCTATTATGAAAGCAACTATTGGTATCAGACTAAGTAAAGAAGCTGAAACCAAAGGTACAGACGTTACAGAAACAGGCGTAGTTGCGTACGCTATACGTGACTAATTGTTAACAAGTTAACAATAAAGGGGTCTTTTGCTCTCTGTGTATCCGCAAAGTACTCATCAAAAGACCCCTTAAATATCTCTCTAAGTTAGTTAAATCAAAGCCCCTTTTTAAAAAGGGGCTTTTTTTTATTTAATATATATATTTATATATATCTATTTATGAAAACAGTAATCTTAGCTGGAGGTTTAGGTACTCGTTTAGCTGAATACACTGAAAATATACCTAAACCTATGGTTCAAATAGGAACCAAACCTATTTTAAGTCATATAATGAATTTTTTCCAATCTTATGGATATGATGATTTTATCATCGCAGCAGGTTATAAAAAAGAGATAATTATTGATTATTATAAAGATATTAAAGAATTTAAGAATTTAAAGATTATTGATACAGGAGAGAACTCCATGACTGGCGGGAGACTTCTAAGACTAAAGTCTTATTTTAAAGAAGGGGAAAATTTTTTTATGACATATGGTGATGGTTTGGCTACAATTAATTTAGATGATCTAAAAAAATTCCACTTAAATAATAAAAAAATAGCTACTGTGACTGCTGTGCATCCGCCTGTGAGATTTGGTGAACTTGAAATAAAAGGAAATGAAGTAATTAATTTCGAAGAAAAACCTCAAGCTAAAGCCGGGTGGATTAATGGAGGTTTTTTTGTTTTAAATTCAAAGATTTTTGATTACATCGATAATGATAAAACATTATTTGAGAAAGAACCAATGACTAGACTATATAAAGATAAAAATTTACTTGCTTATAAACATGATGGTTTTTGGAAATGTATGGATACATTAAGAGACAAAATAGATTTAGAGAAAATATTAGATAAAAAAGGACAATTATGGAAAAAATAAAGAATTTTTATAAAGGTAAAAAAGTATTAGTAACTGGAGCAACAGGTTTCAAGGGATCATGGCTCTGTAGTTGGTTAATACTTCTTGGCGCAAAAGTCTATGGATCAGGATATAGCCCCAATCAAAATAAAAATCTCTTTTATAAGCTTAAATTAAAAAATAAAATTAATTTAGGAATTTTTGACATAAGAGATAAAAAAAAATTAGAAAAATTTATAAACAAATCAAAACCTTCAATAATTTTTCATCTCGCTGCTCAACCTCTGATAATAGAATCTTACATTAAACCTCATGAAACTATTGATATAAATCTTAATGGTACTTTGAACGTCTTAGAGGTTGTTAAAAAATCTAATTTTATCAAATCATTAGTAATGATCACTTCAGACAAATGTTATGAAAATGTTGGAAAGCTAACTCGTTATAAAGAAGAGGATGTTCTAGGAGGTATTGATCCTTATAGTGCATCAAAATCATCATCTGAATTAATTATTAGAGCTTACAGAGAAAGTTTCTTCAAGGATAAAAATAGATGTGGCATTTCGAGTGCTCGAGCAGGAAATGTTATTGGTGGGGGCGATTGGTCTGCAAATAGACTAATACCAGACGGAATAAGATCTTTATTAAAAGGCAAAACGATATTTCTAAGAAATCCTAATTTCAATAGACCTTGGCAGCATGTTTTGGAACCACTTAGAGGTTATTTAATTTTAGCCAAAAACCAATTTAAAGAGCCAAAAAAGTTCTCTGATGCCTGGAATTTTGGGACAAAAAATAATTCAGTCAAAAGCGTTAAACAAATAGTCGAATATATGATCAAATTTTGGGGAACTGGAACTATTAGAGTAAATAAAAAAAATAAATTTTATGAACAAAAAAATTTACAATTAGATATTAAAAAAGCTAAATATAGGCTGAAATGGTACCCAACGTACTCAGTAAAAAAAGGCGTTCAAATTACTACTGATTGGTATAGGAAAGTTTTTAAAAATAAAAAAGACCCTTTTAAAGTCACAAAACAACAAATTATAGAGTATATGAATGAAAATAATTGGACTTAAAAAAATTTCGTCTAAAGTTTTTAAAAATAAAAAAGGAGACCTTTTCAAATTTGTCTCAAAAAAGAACACCTTTTTTAAATCTTTTGGTGAAGTTTATTTTAATGAAATTAAAAAAAATCAAACTAAAGGATGGATTAAGCATAAAAAAAACCAATGTATTTTTTCAGTAGCTCATGGATCTATTAAATTTAAGTTAATTGATGATAGAAAAAAATCTAAAACCTATGGGCAAATAGTAAATGTATTTTTAGAAAAAAATAATTTCAATATCCTAGTTATTCCAGCTGGTATTTGGTTCTCCTTCACGACAAAAAAAACAAAATCTATTTTAGTAAATTTAATAAATAAAGTTCACTCAGATAATGAGGTTGTAAAAACTAACTGCGTAAAAAATTATTTTATAAAATAGAATAATTAATTATCATCCCATTCTTCTTTTACGTTGACAAAAGGAGAAACTCCAAAAATTGAATTTGAATTGGCCATATGTATTGACAAGGATGGTAATGGAGATAAACAAATTTCCTTTACACATATTTCGTTTAAGTATTTTTCAATAGGTTCATTGTGAGTTTGACATGTTTTATAAAAATTATCCCAATAGTCATTTAGCATTTTCTTGCTTATCATAAAACTACACAAAACTTTATCTAAAGATTGCCAATGTCTATGACTACCTGCAATTATATTTGTAGTTCTCTCTTCTAAGTACAAAAAAGGATAATCTGAAGGAACTAAAATTAACTCTTTATTGATTTGGGATGATATCCTTTCGTAAGTTAAAATCATTTCTTCAATTAAACTTTTCTTGTGAATGTAGTCGTCCTCTAAAAAAAAAATGAGATCTTCATTACTTTGTTTTGCAACTTTAAAACATTTTAATAAGCTGCTAAGATTACCAAATATATCCTTTTGATAATCAACTTTTATTTCATCCTTAAGCTCATTTTTATCAAAATTAATAATTTCATATTTAGAACTTATCTTAGAGAAAATTTTATCAAATTCTTTTAATAATATATCATTTTTACTCTGATCTATAATCGTTAAATTTATTTTTACTTGACTAAATTTTTTTTCAAAATGTTTAATAGAATTTACTAAAGAATTTAAAGATTTTTGGATATATTCAATTTTTTCTTTATTAAAAATTCTTTTTTTGTTTTGATCAGAGATATGAATGTTTGAATTTGCTCTGATTATAATTCTTAAGGATTTAATTTTATTAGATATTTTAACTTCACCTAGAGGAAAAACTATTGATTTTTCATTTATATTTGAAAGATCATTAAACTTTTTATTTTTAAGAGAAGGAAAAGAAAATTGATTTTGATCAATTATTTCATAACCAGACAATCTACACAGTTTAATTAATATTTTTTTTAATATTTTTTTTACTAGCATTATAATAAATTTTACTTTAAATGTTGATTTATTAAAGAATATTAATTTTACTGTGAGCATTAAATCATCTCAAACACTAGTCAATGAGGCCTTAAAGGAAATCAAAACTATAACAACAGACGAAGCCCATAATTTAACAAGTAATAATCAATGTAATTTAATTGATATTAGAGATATTAGAGAACTTGAAAATCAAGGTCGAATAGAAAATTCAAAACATATCCCAAGAGGAATGTTGGAATTTTGGTTGGATCCAGAAAGTCAATATTTTAAAAAAGGAAAACTAGATTTAAATAAAGAAATGGTTCTATTTTGTGCTGGCGGTTTAAGATCAGCATTAGCAGCTAAAACTTTAAAAGATATGGGATATAAAAATGTATCTCATATTGAAGGTGGATTTGGGTCATTAAAGAATAGTAAATTTAAAGTTGTCTAAGAATTATATTCTTCGAGTGCATAGTCCAATCTATCCTGCCCCCAAAAAATTTTACTATTAACTACAAAAGTTGGCGCACCAAAAATATCTTTTTTAAAAGCATCAGAGGTCAATTTTTTAAGATCATCTTTAATTTTTAAATTTTCAATATTATCAAAGAAATCTTTTTTTATTAGACTAGTTTTTTCTAAAACTTTTTCTAAATTTTGTTTTTTAGAAAGATCAATATTATTTTTCCAATAAGCATCAAAACAATAATCAAAATAAGTTTTTTTTATTTGGTCATTTACCACAAGATATCCTCGCATAAGATATAAAGAGTTTATAGGAAATTTAGAATTCCAATAAAATTCAATATTATTTTTTTTTGCAACTAATTCACAATCAATTTTCATATTTTTTAATTTAAGTTTATTGAATGCTGGTGCAGTTATTCCCCCTAGTTTATGGAGTCCACCTAATAACATCGGTTTAAAATTAATCTTAATTTTTTTTTCTTTATTTATCAGCTTCAATTTTTTGTAAGCTAAAAATGAATACGGACTAATGAAATCAAAATAAAAATCAAAAGTTTTATTCATATAAATTAAGACTTTTTGCGTGAAAGATTCTTATTAACCAATAAATAAGCAAACCAAGAGGACCAATTAGATAAGTAATAACTAGAGGGATGATCAAAAGTACTTTATTTATCATAAATTTTTGTGAGTCTTTTACTATCCAACTGCCTGTAAAAAGATTTATAGAAATAAAATGAATCCAAAACATTATTAGAAAGGTTTCATTAGTAAATAATTCTGATACATTTTCAATTCCAAAATAAAGGTTAAAATTTCCATCAAAGTTATAAGAATTTAAATAAGATTTATAAATAACAAAAATATATGCACCACTTAAAATGATTATTGGAAAAATTGAGGTAACAAAATATTTACAAATGTTGGAATAGGGAAAAAATATCAATATAAGCCAAAAAGGCAATACTCCTAAATTTATCCAATAGTAGAGTATTTCGACTGTAAAATAATTATAAATTTGTTCGATCATTTTAAAATGTATTATATTAAATCTAATGATGATTCCTATAAGAAATAAAAAAAAAACTTTACGAGTAACAGTTGAGGAAATGAGAAGTTTTGCATTCGCTTATATTGAAAAGTACGCGCCTTCTAAACAACAGCTTAAAACATATTTATTGAAAAAATACCTGAAAACCACAAATCCAAATATTAAAAAACAAGATGTTACTGACTTAATTGATATCGTTTTGCTAGATTTAGAAAAAAATAAATTTATTAATGATAAATTCTATTCAGATAGCAAAGCTAAAAGTATGGTTCAAAGAGGAAATTCAATTAATAAAATTAGAAATTATTTAATTGGTAAGGGTATAAATAGTGAATTCATTAAAGATACAGTAAATAAAATTTATGACGAAAATTCTGATCAAGATTTTTTTTCTGCAATCAAACTTTGTAAAAAAAAAAGAATAGGACCAGCTAGAACTGAAGATAATAGACCATTATTTTACAAAAAAGATATATCTTTGCTTGCAAGAAATGGCTTTGATTTTGAAACATCAAAAAAAGTAATGGGTTTAGAAAAAGATGATTTTATTAAAATAGTAAAATTACTTTAATTTTTTATTTTTTTCCTTAATCAAATAATCAATTTTTTGTTTTAAATAATTTTTTACAAAAACAAAGACTAATAATCCAAATATAGATACTGAGATAATGATGATTAATATTATTCGCAGTTGTTCATCCATTATACAATACTTTTACTTTTTAAGATTAAACTAGGATTTTTAAAATCTTTTTTACCATATAATATTTCATTTCCATTAAAATCAGTAACTTTACCTCCAGCATGGTTTAAAATTGCGTGGCCAGCAGCGATATCCCATTCACAAGCCCTAGGCTCTGCTACATATCCATCAAATTCTCCTGCTGCTATTACACAAAATTTTAGAGAACTTTTCATTCTTATATATTTTTTTACATTTAATTTTTTATAAATATTGTTAATTTCAGGTTTTATTTTGTTTGAATAGGATACAAATTTAATTTCTTTTTTGTTAAATTTTTTTGAACTATCTAACTTAATTTCTTTTCCTTTTATTAATTCAAAGGCCAAATTTTTTCCGTAAGAATAAAACATTCTATCTTTAGCAGGAGCAAAAATTAATCCAGCAATCGGTTTTTTATCAATTATAAGCCCAGCGTTAATTGTAAACTCTTCTAAATCATTGATATAATCATGAGTACCGTCAATTGGGTCAATTAACCAAAAATCCTTAAGGTTTTTAATAGATCTATTCTCTGAAGTTTCTTCAGATACAATAGGAATAGAAGGAGTTAATTCTGATATTTTTTTTGTTATTATTTTGTTCACTTCTAAGTCACCATTACTTACTGGCGTATTATCAGATTTTATTTTTTTTATTAAACCTTTTTTTCTTAGCTCCAAGGAAATTTGTCCAGCATTTAAAAAAGTATCAATTAAATTTTCCGTAATTTTTTTTATATCAATTTTAATCATCAATTTTTTTTAACTCTATATTTTTTGCATTAATTACTTTTTTCCCAGCATTTTGAAAATTAATAGTAATTTTATCTTTAATAATTGATTGTACCTGTCCAATTCCCCAATTTTTGTTTGCTGGATTGAAAACTTTGTCGCCTGGTTCAAATTCAAAAATCATTTAATTTAACTTATATTAAAAATCAGTATAAATACCATAAAATGAATAATGAATTAAATTCTATTGGAATGAACAAAAAACCTGCAGATACAACTGTCGTTGTAGCAATGTCTGGTGGAGTAGACTCCTCCACGGTCGCAGGTATAATGAAAAAGGAAGGATATAAAGTTATTGGAATTACATTAAAACTTTACGATGATAATAAAGAAATAGCTAAATCAAAACAGTGTTGTTCTGGACAAGACATTATGGATGCAAAACGAGTTGCTCAAAAATTAGGTATTGAGCACAAAATTTTGTATTATCAAAATAAGTTTAAACAAGGTGTCATAGATAATTTTGTAGATAGTTATTTAAAAGGTGAAACTCCAATTCCATGTGTTCAATGCAATCAAACTGTAAAATTTAAGGATTTATTTGAGGTATCAAAAGAATTATCAGCTGATGCAATGATAACTGGTCATTATGTAAAAAGTGTTACCTTAGAAAAAAAAACAAATATGTATCAAGCTTTAGATAAGAATAGAGATCAAAGTTATTTTTTATTTAATACAACAAGAGAGCAATTAGATTACTTAAGATTTCCTCTTGGTGGGATGTTAAAAGATGAGACACGAAAAATAGCAAAAGAGCTGAATTTAAATGTTGCAGATAAACCAGATAGTCAAGATATTTGTTTTGTGCCCAATGGAGATTACGCCTCAGTAATACAGAGATTTAAGCCGGGCTCTTTACAAAAAGGAAATATCAAAGATCTAAATGATAACGTTATAGGTGTCCATGATGGAATAATTAATTTCACTATAGGGCAAAGAAAAGGAATAAAAATTTCAGATAAAGAACCGCTGTATGTTCTGAAAATAAATTCAGATAAAAATGAAATTATTGTTGGTTCAAAAGAAAACTTAGGTAAGGAAAAAATTCATTTACACAATTTAAATTTATTAGTTGAAAAATCTGAATTTGAGAGAAATATATTAGTAAAAGTAAGATCTACTGGAAAACTCCTTGAAGCAAAAATTGAAATCCAAAATCAAAATTTAGCTAATGTACATTTGAAACAAAAAGAGGACGGTATTTCCCCTGGTCAGGCATGTGTTTTTTATAAAAAAGATAAATTTGGATTTAAAGTCCTTGGTGGTGGATGGATAAAAGCATAGTTATTTTTTCCACATAAAAAAAGTTAATAAATAAAAAGTTATTACTCCCAAAAAATAATCCCATTCCAAAGCATGCTTAAAAAATTTAAGATTAAATCCCAAAAAATTATTTCCAGGTAAACTAATTATTGGAATGCTGATAACTGCTACAATGATTAATATAGAAACTAAAATAATTTTGATATTTAAAATTTTGATATTAATATAGTTATTTAATTTATTTTTTAATGAATAAAAAGTTGCAACAAGATATGTTTGCGCAATAATTTCAAAAACTATAAAAGATAACATAATTACTCTTCTAAATAATTTATAAAAATCATTATCAAATTTAATTCCTAAAAAAATTGAGTGAACTGTTAATGCGATAGCTGATGCAATTCCAAAATAGACTATTTTATTTTTATATTTGTGATTTAAATCAAAGTATTCAACAATATTTCTATTATAAAGCCAGTACTTGATAAGAAGAAATGAAGTTATGAACATGGCTGGTTTGAAAACTAACCAACTTGGGTAAGGTCTTGCAGTTCTACTAATTGACGCTCCTCCATCAAGATAAGGAAAAGTCCAATGGATTATATCAGCTCTGTTTGGAAATAATTCATGAAATTGAGTGACTAGTATTAAACAAGTATTTACAGCTACAAAAGGTATAATAAAAATCCATATACTTATGGATTTAACCTTTTTTATTTCGATCATTACTTATTATTTCTTTTTATTCTTTTTTCTTGCACGTCTTTTTTTTGAGCCCATTTTCCTTCGGCCTCTATGCTTTTTTGGGTAACCCATATTATCCTTTAGTTATAATTTAATTGAAATTATCGGACGGATATAGCATTGTCTTTTATAGTTATCAATTTTTTTATGCCTAAATCATTTAAAACCTTTTTAAAACATACCGCTAAAGATTTTCATAATCAGTCAGTCAATCCTCCAGTAGTCAGAGCATCAACAATAATATTTAAATCAATGAAGCATATTCGAAGGACACAAATAAAAGCAAAAAAAAACCCAACTGGCGGTCACTTTGATTATGGAAGACAGGGAACTTCAACAACATATATATTACAAAGAATACTTACAAAACTGGAAGAAAGCTATCATGTTTTTACAACACCTACTGGTTTTGGATCAGTTTTTTTAGCAATATTTAGTATTGTGAGGCCAGGAGATGAAATAATTGTGTCTGATCCTGTTTATAGTCCCACAAGAATATTGACTCAAGATTTTCTGAAACAATTTAAAATAAAAACAATATTTTATGATCCAAACAATTTAAAAACTCTCAAAGACAGTATTACAAAAAGGACAAAGTTAATTTTTGTTGAAAATCCTGGTAGTAATTCTTTTGAATTTCAAGACTTAGGGAAAGTAATTTCAATCGCTAAAAAAAATAAAATTACAACTGTAATTGATAATACTTGGGCTACACCATACTACTTCAAACCAATTAAATTTGGTTTCGATATGTCTATTGTATCTGCAACTAAATATTATTCTGGTCATTCAGATGTAATGGGTGGAAGTCTAGCAGTTAATAAGAAAGTATTTAACAAAGTTAAAATTGCAGAAAAAATGATTGGTCTAAGGTTAGGACCAGATGATGCTTATTTAATTACTCGAGGTTTAAGAACCCTAGATGTAAGACTTGATAGACATAGTGAAAATGCAAAAAAAATTACAGAATTTTTGTCTAAAAATAAAAAGATTAAACTTTTATATCCTTATAAAAAAAACTCATCAAATTTTAGAATGTGGAAAAAATATTATTCAGGTGCCTCAGGGTTAATGGGATTAAAAATTAAAGCAAAAAACATAAATTCTGTAAGAAAATTTGTAAATTCCCTTAAACTATTCGGATATGGTTACAGTTGGGGTGGTTTTGAAAGTTTAGCTTTACACCAAGAATTTGGAGAAACTGGAAATAGAAAATTTATGAAGTTAGCAAAAGATGAACATCTTGTAAGATTACACATTGGTCTTGAGGATCCTAGCGACCTTATCGCTGATATAAAACAAGCTCTTAAACACTTAAAATAACAAAATGTCATCAGAAAAATTTATAAGAAACAAAACTGCATTAGTTACTTTAATTGCTGCAAGTTTAGTAGTTCTGATTTCATTAGGAGTAAGGCAAACTTTTGGAATGTTTTTCATGGATTTTAAAGATGATTTAGGAATTTCTCTAACTCAATCAGGTTTTTCCGTTGGTCTTCAAATGTTAATGTGGGGGTTAACAGGACCTATATTTGGAGCAATTGCAGATAAGTATGGTGGTCATAAAGCTATTGCGTTGGCTTTCCTTTTTTTTATAGCAGGGGTTTATTTTTTGTATGCTGGGCCAAATACTG
>CABXTU010000020.1 GCA_902515205.1 uncultured Pelagibacteraceae bacterium
CTAGTTCTAATTCTAAATTACTTACTTTTACCGAAAATTTATAATTATTATAGGAATTAAATAACGTTGGAAATTTTAAAGATACATTTCCACCTAAAAATGATTCATTATATTTAATACAATACGAGTCAGCTAAATTTTCATCATTAATTCTCTGCGAAATTACTAAGGCTTGCCTATATGCCTCGCTTTCAGATGGTGATATTTTGATAGCTATATCAAGATGTTTAAGGGCTAGTTTATAGTCATCATCACTTATAGCAATAGCATACCAAACATGAAAATTATAAACTCTATCATCGAATACTAAAAGCTCTTTCAAAATTTTTTCAATTTTATTATAATCATCCTGACTAACTGCTCTTGAAATAACTAATTCAGTTGCCTCATATATTCCAGGCAACATATAAGTTCTTCCACTAGAAAATTTTTTAGAAAAATTAACATAATTATCCAATTTATTAGATAATAAATCAAAATCTCTTGTTTGAAGTCCATACGTTAAGGATTGTATTCTATAAAAGTCATGTAAAACTAAAATTCTGTGAATAATTTTTCTTCTGTTTTCGTTATCAAAAGCAAAGAATGTAACTGAAATAAATAATATAAAGAGGATAAAAAATAACAAATATTTAAACTTCTTTAAGTAATACATTTTTTATTTGGATGTTAAACTAATAATCAACATCATTTTTAGCTGCAACAGCTACCACTTCACTAAGGCCAGATATTTTTGATAATTCTTTAATAAAATCTTCATATGATTTGTCTTCTTTCAAAACTATATCAAAACTTAATTTTAAAGATAAATTATCAGCTGAAGCCTCAGCATTTAATAAAGTTGAAGTTTTACAATATTTAGAAAAAATATTTTGATATTCTTTTTTATCTTGAGACTTATCATTAACATTTCTACTTCTAAACTGAATAATAAATTCACTTTTAAAAATGGATCCATAATTAGTGTAATTCAAAACTAAAGCTATCATCGATATTATTGCTGTTCCACTTAAAGCTAAAAAATAACTTCCAGTTCCCGCAGCCATACCGACAGCCAGAGACCAAAAAATATAAGCTGTATCTTTTGTGTCTTTTACAACAGTTCTAAATCTTATTATCGAAAGTGCTCCCACTAGAGCAAATGCTCTGGCTAAATTATTGCCAATTACCATAATAACCATTGCAACTATAACTGCGACAAAAATATTTGTTAAAACAAATGATTGTGAATAACTAAGACCTTTGTGTGTTTTTTTATAAATTAAACTAATCACAAGACCTAAGAAAAATGCAATAATTAAATTTAATATTACTTCTTCTGGGTTATAAATTTCTGCAAATTTAATTGAGTCAATGATCTTGTTTTCCATCATTTCTTATACCACTAAAAAATTAAATTTTAGTGTTTTTTAATTTGATAATAAACTACTAAAAACCTGAATTTTTTAGTATTTAATAAGATTGTTACTGTATGCTTGCTTGAGATTTGTCCTCACCTTTAGACATATCTACCTCAACCCACTCTGTCTTTTTAAGTTCTTTAGTTAAAGCTATTTTTAAAACTTCATCTGCAAATTCGACAGGAGTTATTTTGATTTCATCAATTATTTTTTTTGGTAAATCAACTAAGTCTTTTTCATTCTCTTTAGGAATTAAGACTTCTTTAATACCTGCTCTGTGAGCTGCTAACAATTTTTCTTTTAATCCACCAATCGGTAACACTTGACCAGTAATTGTCACCTCCCCAGTCATAGCCAAATCTCTTCTCACAGCAATATTTGTTATAGATGAAACGATAGATGTAACCATGCCTATTCCAGCAGAAGGTCCATCTTTTGGGGTAGCTCCTTCTGGCACATGAATATGAAAATCCTTCTTTTCAAATAACGGAGGTATAATTCCATATTCTAAACATTTTGATCTAACAAATGATTTTGCTGCTTTTACTGACTCCTGCATCACATCACCTAACTTACCAGTAATCTGCATTCTACCTTTACCTGGCATTGTAACTGTTTCTATCTTTAAGATTTCACCACCATATTCAGTCCAAGCTAAACCTGTAGTTATTCCAACTCTATTTTCAGATTCTAATTCTCCTGACTTATATTTTGGAACCCCCAAAAAATCAGGTAAATTTTTATTATTAACAATAACCTCTTTTTCTTCTCCTGAAACAACCTTTTTAACAACTTTTCTAGCTACTTTCGAAATTTCTCTTTCCAGATTTCTTACACCAGACTCTTTTGTATAACTTCTAATTATTTCTTTAATAATATCATTTTCTAACTTCATCTCTTTTTCTTTCACACCATTATCTTTAATTTGTTTTGGTAGTAGAAATTTATTAGCAATATTAATTTTTTCGTCTTCAGTGTAGCCGGCTAATCTGATTACTTCCATTCTATCTAGAAGTGGAGGAAGTATATTTAATGTATTAGCTGTAGTCACAAACATTACATCTGACAGATCATAATCTACTTCTAGATAATGATCGTTAAATGTTTGATTTTGTTCTGGATCTAAAGCTTCAAGAAGAGCAGAGGAAGGATCTCCTCTATAATCATTTCCAATTTTATCAATTTCATCTAATAAAATAAGCGGGTTTTTAGTACCAGCTTTTTTCATCATTTGGATAATCTTACCCGGTAATGAACCAATATATGTTCTTCTATGACCTCTTATTTCAGCTTCATCTCTCATTCCTCCAACAGACATTCTAACGAATTCTCTATTAGTTGATTTAGCGATAGATTTACCTAAAGAAGTTTTACCTACTCCAGGTGGTCCTACTAAACATAAAATTGGTCCTTTTAATTTTTCCATTCTTTTTTGAACAGCCAAAAACTCTATTATTCTCTCTTTAACTTTTTCTAATCCGAAATGATCTTTATCAAGAATATTCAATGCTTTAGCTAAATCTATATCAACATCACTTTTTTTTTGCCAAGGCAAATCAATCATCCAGTCAAGATAATTTCTAACTACAGTTGCTTCTGCTGACATAGGACTCATGTTTTTTAATTTTTTTAACTCTTGAAAACATTTTTTTTCTACTTCTTTTGGCATCTTAGCTTTAATTATAGCCTTATTTAAATTTGTACTTTCATCTTTGCCATCTTCTATCTCGCCTAATTCCTTTTGAATAGCTTTTAATTGCTCATTTAGATAATATTCTCTTTGTGTCTTTTCCATCTGAGTTTTCACTCTTCCTCTAATTTTTTTTTCAACACCAATAATGCTTGTTTCATTTTCCATTATTTTGATTATCAAATTTAATCTTTTTTTAACGTCTGCTGTTTCAAATATTTGCTGTTTCTCTGAGATTGTTGCGTTTATATGTGAAGCTATATTATCGGCTATTATTGATGGATCTTTTAAATCTTTAATTGTTTTAATTGTTTCATTTGAAATTTTTTTATTGATTGATGTTAGTTTTTCTAATCTTCTAAGTGCTGTGCCAGCTAATGGATACAAATCCTCATCTTTATCAATTAAATCATTATGGTTTGTAAAATCGCAATTAATAAATTTTTCATTATCCAAAAAATCTAAAATTTTTACTCTTCTTATTCCCTCAACTAAGACTTTCACTGTACCATCAGGTAATTTAAGTAATTGTAAAATACTACCTTCACAACCATACATAAATATGTCGGATTTCTTAGGGTCATCTATTTCAGAATTTTTTTGTGTTACAAGAATAATTTTTTTTTCATTCTTCATAACCTCATTCAAAGCAGAGATAGACTTATCTCTTCCTACAAAAAGAGGGATAACCATACTTGGGAAAACTACAATATCTCTTAGAGGTAATAGTGGGAGTGAAAATTTTACATCCATTACCTAAATATGGATATTATATTTTATATTGCAATACCTTTTTCTTATTTATTAAGGTTATTAAGCCGCTGATGTTTTATCTGACTTTGATTTATTATTTGTTTTAGAGTGCACAATTATAGGGCTAGATTGACCTTTTACAGCTGATGCATCTACAATAACCTCTTCTATGTTATCTTGACTTGGTAAATCGTACATTGTTTTTAATAAAATATTTTCCAAAATGGATCTCAATCCTCTTGCGCCTGTTTTTTTTACTATTGCCTTAATAGCTATTTCTTTTAAGGCATTTTCTTTAAAATTAAGCTTTACTCCATCAAGTTTAAATAATTCTTGATACTGTTTTGTTAAAGAATTTTTTGGCTCTTGAAGTATTTTTATTAATGATTTTTCATCTAAATCTTCTAAAGTCGCTATCATTGGCAATCTACCGATAAACTCAGGTATTAAACCGTATTTTAGTAAATCCTCAGGCTCTAATTTTTTCATCCATTCACCAATTTTCTTTTCTTGAATATTTTTTACATCTGCACCAAAGCCTATAGAAGTACCTTTGTCTCGTTGAGATATTATTTTATCTAATCCAGCAAATGCACCACCACAAATAAATAAAATATTAGTTGTATCCACTTGTAAAAACTCTTGTTGAGGATGTTTTCTACCACCTTGAGGTGGTACACTTGCTACAGTACCTTCCATAATTTTTAATAATGCCTGTTGAACACCCTCTCCGGAGACATCTCGTGTAATAGAAGGATTTTCAGATTTTCTACTTATCTTATCTACTTCATCAATATAAACTATACCTCTTTGAGCTTTATCAACATTATAATCTGCTGCTTGTAATAACTTTAAGATTATATTTTCAACATCTTCCCCAACATAACCAGCTTCGGTCAATGTTGTGGCATCAGCCATAGTAAATGGAACGTCTAAAATCCTTGCAAGAGTTTGGGCTAACAAAGTTTTTCCACAACCAGTGGGTCCGACTAAAAGAATATTTGATTTAGCTAATTCAACATTCTTATTAGTTTTATTTTCATAATTTAATCTTTTATAATGATTATGAACCGCAACAGATAAAACTTTTTTTGCATGGGATTGGCCAATTACATAATCGTCTAAAACAGAACAAATTTCTTTTGGCGAAGGTAGTCCATCTTCATGTTTGACGAAAGTATCTTTGCTTTCCTCTTTAATGATGTCCATACATAGTTCGACACATTCATCACAAATAAAAACAGTTGGTCCTGCTATAAGCTTTCTTACTTCATGTTGGCTTTTTCCACAGAAGGAGCAGTAAAGAATATTTTTATTATTTGAACTCATAAATTTTTAAAACGAATCAATTAATATATCTTAGTATAATTATCTCTTACTAATCAAGTTTCGAATAATTAAGTTTCAATATATTGTGTTTTAGGATCTTTTTTCCACTACAGAGTCTATTAAACCAAAAGATTTTGCTAAATCAGCTGTCATAAAATTATCTCTTTCAAGAGCTGATTTTATTTCATCAACTGATTTTCCAGTATGTTTTGAATAAATTTCATTTAATCTTTTTTTCAGAGAAAGTACTTCTTTTGCATGAATTTCAATATCTGTAGCTTGTCCTTGAAATCCTGCTGAAGGTTGATGGACCATTATCCTAGAATTCGGTAACGAAAATCTTTTACCTTTAGTCCCAGCAGCTAATAAAAAAGATCCCATTGAGGCTGCCTGACCTATACACAAAGTAGAGATATCTGGTTTTATATATTTCATAGTATCATAAATTCCTAAACCTGCAGTAACTAAGCCACCTGGACTATTAATATATAAGAAAATTTCTTTTTTTGGATCTTCGGCCTCCAAAAATAAAAGTTGAGCTGTTACTAAAGACGCAACATTATCATTAATTTGACCAGTAAGAAAAATAATTCTTTCTTTTAATAATCTTGAATAGATATCGTAAGCTCTTTCACCCCTATTTGTTTGTTCAACTACCATAGGTATAAGATTATTCATATATTCAGATATTTTATTTGTCATAAGCTGATTCGTTTTACTTATACAGCTTGGAATTACTTTTTGCTAACTTTTTTTGATTTTTTGATTGATGATTTAGTTTTTGTTGACTTTGGCTTAATCTTTTTTACATCAGTTTTTTTAACATCTACCTTTTTTTCAGGTTTTTTTTCGTCATTATTGTCATGACTATATTCTTGAAGTTGAGATTGTTTTAAAATTTTCTCTGCCTCATCTTTTGATAATTCTTTTTTATTAGGTTTGGCTTTTTCCTTAATCATCTTTAGAATTTTTTCTTCGTAAACTGTCCCTCTTAAACTTGAAAGAGCTGAGGGATTTTTTTGATAAAAATCCATCACCATTTTCTCTTGTCCAGGCATCATCTTTATTTGTTTTTGAACTTCAGTCTGTAATTCCTGTTCACTTACTTTTATTTGATTTTGATCTCCAAACTCATTTAAAACTAAACCGACTTTAATTCTTTTTTTTGCAATCTCTTCGAAATTTTTTCTACTTTTTTTGGCATCGTCATCTGACATGCCCTGAGAAAGAATTTTTACTTCATCCTCTATGAGATTTTCTGGAATTTCTGATACTTTAAATTTTTCAATTTCTTTTAATATTTGATTTTTTGAAAAACGATCTAAGGAATTTTTATATTCATCATTAATTTGTTTGGATATTAATAATTTAAGATCTTTAAGATCTTTGGCACCTAGACTTTTTGCAAACTCATCATCAATTTTAACTTTTTCAGGATTTTTAATTGTTGTGATTTTACAATTAAATTTTGCTTTTTTATTAATTAATTCTTTTTCAGGAAAATTTTCTGGTAATATAGCCTCAACTATTTTTTCATCTCCTTTTTTCGCACCCAATAATTGTTTATCAAAACCTTTAAGGAATAAATCCTTTCCAAGTGTTAATTGGGTATTTTTTCCTTCTCCACCCTTAAAAGGTTTTTCATCTACTGTGGCTGAATAATCAAAAGCTATCAGATCTCCGTCTTTAGCTTTATAAGCTTCTGATGCATCTTTAAAATTAGGTTGATTTTTTGCAATCTCCTCTAATCTTTTATCAGTTTCACTATCATCTATCTTAACAGAGTAGTCATCAAATTTTATATTCTCTATTGATTTTATCTCTACTTTTGGGAGTTCAGTTACTGAAATTATATATTCTAAATC
Source organism: uncultured Pelagibacteraceae bacterium (assembly GCA_902515205.1). Taxonomy (GTDB): domain Bacteria; phylum Pseudomonadota; class Alphaproteobacteria; order Pelagibacterales; family Pelagibacteraceae; genus Pelagibacter. The sequence continues at coordinate 7,038 of CABXTU010000020.1, forward strand.
TTTATCTTCTCCATATGTTTTGAGATCTAACTTAGGCTGACCAGCTGGTTTAATTTTATTTTCTGTAAGAGCTTTTGTTGATGTATCTTTTAGAACTTTATCCAGAACTTCATTAAAAACGGCTTTTCCAAACTGTCTTTTTAAAATTTCTCTTGGTACTTTTCCAGGTCTAAAACCTTTTAAATTGACTGTTCCTTTGATTTCTTCATATTTCTCATCAATATAGGTATTCATAGTTTTTTTATCTATAAACACCTTAAGATCTTTATTTAAACCTTTTTTATTTTCTATTGTAACTTTCATTATTTAATAAATGGTAGGGCGAAAAGGACTCGAACCTTCACAGATTGCTCTATCGGTTCCTAAGACCGACGCGTCTACCAATTCCGCCATCGCCCCACAAATTTAATGGTTTTATATATGATACAAGTTATTTGTCCAACGACAATTATTATGAAATATATGTATTTTCCTTTATAATGTGTAATATGATTATTTCACCTTGTATAAGTATTTGTAAAACTGATCCAATCACTGGATATTGCTACGGTTGTGGAAGAAATAATGAAGAAAAAAAAATTTGGAAACTTAAGGATACAACTGAAAAATGGAAAACAGAAAATATTGAAACAATTAAAAAAAGATTGGTAGGATGGCAACTAGAAAGCTTTGAAAAATCCTATACATATAAAATTGAAAATGGTATTTCTCTATTCAAAAAAAATTTAAAAAATGAGTAAAACCTCAATAGTCATAATAATCTATATAATAGGATTAATTTTTGGAGCATTAGTTCTTAATATTTGGAGTGCAGATACAAGTGTTTTGAAAGGTTTGATGGGTCTCGGTTGGACAGCTTTACTTTTAATAGGTTTATTTTTTGCAGAAAAAAAATGAACAAAATTAAGTTTTTAATTTTTCCTTTTTTGATATTTCTTCCTCTACAAGGTCTAAAGTCAGAGACAATAATTATGAGTGCTTGTGATGATAAACAAGATGAATTTTTAAAAAATGAATACATACTGAACTTAGATGAATTAATTATGACAAGGAATTATGTATATAAAGAAAAAACATATAAAAAACATAAAATAACAGATTTAAGCGTAAAAAAAACTAATTCATATGTAAAAAATATTTATGAGGAAGATGGAAAGATATTGACTTACAAGCACGGATATCCGCAATTCTATACCCAAATTTTTTTTGAAAAAGGAAAGCAAGAAATTTTTATGAAAACTGTCCTTAACGATGAGGAAGGCATTTCGAAGATCTCAACATGTGCGACCATAGAAAAATTTAAAAAAGAAAGTTAATTTTTTTTCTTCTTTTTCAAAGAAATTCTTCTTTTTAAGTTAAACTTGTTATTAGTAATATTGCTTCTATGTTTAGCATAGGCTTGTTTTTGTGCTTGCTTCATAGCTTTTTTTGAGGACATAATTCTTTAATAATTAATTTCTACATTCCCTATTATTTTAAAGTTTTTATCAGAAATAACTATTTCACCAGAGTCTGGTGCATAATCTAACAAGGTTGATATTACAACATAATGGGTAACTAGGACTAAATTTTTATCACTATTCCAATTATTGACAAAAGTTTTCAGACTTTTTATTTGTTTAGCTTTATTTTTTGCGAATTTATTACTAAAAAAAGAATTAAGAAAATTTTTTGTTTTAAATTCATTGAATGCTATCATGGCAGTTTCCTTACATCTGCACCACTCACTGGAGATTACTAAATCTATTGGAATCTTATTACTAACAAAAAAAGTTCCAATTTTTTTAGATTGCTCTCTACCTAATTCACTTAAGTTTCTTTGTGTTGAACAATCATTGATATTAAAATTATTAGGATCACCACCTCCAGGTGCATAAGCATGTCTTATAAAAATAAGATTACCCCCCTTTTGAAGAGAATCTAAAGTTTGAATTTGTTTTATTTCTGCTTTGATTACACTTATTGAAGATAAAAATATAATTATTATAATATTTAAAAATTTCATTAATGAATATTAAATTTAAAAATTTAAATAAGACAATAGTTAAATGCAAAAAATGCCCTCGACTAACTAATTTTATTAATAAAATTTCTTATGAAAAAAGGAAACAAAATATAAATGAAAAATATTGGGGAAAGCCTGTTACTGGTTTTGGAGATACAAAAGCAAAACTCATGATTATTGGTTTAGCACCTGCTGCCCATGGCGGTAATAGAACTGGTAGAGCTTTTACAGGAGATAAATCTGGAGATTTTTTGTTTAAAAGTCTTCATTCAACTAAGATATCAAATCAAAATTTTTCCAAAAATATCAATGATGGGTTAAATTTAAAGTCTACATATATAACTAATATTTTAAAATGTGTACCACCAGGTGATAAACCTAAGAATGGTGAGCTTAAGTCATGCTCAAATTATTTTGTTAAAGAACTTGATTATTTAAAAAATTTGAGAGTTATTGTAGCACTTGGTAAAGTTGCTTTTGATAACTGTTTAAAAATATATAAAAAAAAATTTAAAATTAATAAAAAAATTATATTTAAACATAATAAAGATTATTTGTTACCTGATGGTAGGATATTAATAGCTTGTTATCATCCAAGTCCTAGAAACGTAAATACCAAAGTTATAACTTTTTCAATGATTAATAGATTGTTTTTAAAAGCAAAAAAAATTGCTAAGTTTTGATTGTATCACAAAAATATGGCTTAAATTTTAAGTAAATTTCATCTGGTATTTTTACTGGCTTACCATCTATATTGACAAAAACTAATTGAACTTGAGCATCAGCAATAACTTCATTATCTTTCGTAATTATTTGATTCATGAAAAAAGAAGTTTTAGTTATTGATTTAACAAATGTTCTTATGGATAACTCATCTTCTAAATAAGCAGATTTTTTATATTCAATATTACACGATTTAACAATTATTAATGAATTAAAAGTATCTTTTATTTTTTTATTACTAAATCCAATTGTAAATAAAGCCTCTGTTCTAGCTCTCTCTAAAAACTTTAAATAATTAGCATAATAAACGACTCCTCCAGAGTCCGTATCTTCATAATAAATTTTTAATTTATGAAAAAAGTTTTCATGCATACAATAATTATATCAAATAATTAATTATTTTACAGAAACTAGGGTATAAGTATTTAAATGAAAATTTTTATAATTTGGCTTGTGTTAGTAATTGCTTGGAATTTTGGTTACCCAAAAGCAAGTCCATTAGAGGACGTAATTGTAGCGGTAATCTTATCTTTTTTAAGTATTATCTTAAAAAAATATCTTAAGATTTAGTTATTCTGCTGAAAAATAAATATTTTGATAATAAGCAACTGCTTTTTTTTTGGAATTATCAGTATCAGACATGATTGCTAAACCATCTAATTCATTTACATCTAAATTATGAAATCTTTTAAAATCCTCTTTTACATTAGCTTTAACTGTTACCCATTCATTAAAGTTATTTTTTGTAGTAGATAAAACATTATCCATTGATTTTTTTGTATATGGACTTGGCCAATTGGATCCAATATCACTATTACTTGAAAAAACATAATTAATAGCTCTATTTGAAAGAGGTGTAGCTCCAGTCTTTTTCACTGCGAAAACCCTAGCTGAAAAATCATGTCCCTTTTTAGTATCTTCTTTAATTCCAGCTAAATCTTCTTCAATTTTCCACGTGATATTTATAAATGGAGTTTTATTTAGATTGATTTTGACTTCTTTGCCTAGTCCTGATGCAGCATTGTCTGCTACTGCTTTTAAAAAATTCCCATTATTATTTGATCCAAGCGTATAAACTGTTTTATTATCTGCTCCTCTGACCTTTCTTACTTCTAATATAGAAAGTTCATTTTCTGTAAAATTAAATACCTTTACTTCATTTGCAAAACTAAGAGTATTTATTATGAAATAAACAATAAAAATTCTAATAAAAAAATTCATAAATTAACTTTTAAAAAAGATTGTTAATACATTATTTTGACAAAATTTAAACATTCAAAAATCAATATTTGGTTCTATATCATAATTATGAAGACGATTTCAATTTTTATACTCTTAATATATTGGTCGGTTATGATATTGGCACCAGTTATATCCAAAGATATCAAGTTAAGTCGGGGTAAATTTAATAACAATAAGGTTATAATTAAAGCTAAGATGCCAAAAGAAGTAGAAAAAAAATGTTTTCAAGAGTTAAAAAAATTAAAAAACATGAGTCCTATGTCAGCAGAAGCAACTGTAGTTAGAAATTATCTTGACTGGATGATTGATTTGCCTTGGCAAAAAAAAAGTGATGTTGATATAGATTTAGCTAAAGCATTGAATATTCTTGATAAAGATCATTTCGGATTAGAAAAAGTTAAAGAGAGAATAATAGAGTTTTTGGCTGTTCAAAAAAGAATGGAAAAATTAAAAGGACCAATTTTATGTTTAGTAGGACCACCTGGAGTAGGTAAAACTTCTTTAGGTAAATCTATCGCTAAATCAACTAATAGAGAATTCGTTAGAATGTCTGTTGGAGGAATGAGAGATGAAGCTGAAATAAGAGGTCATAGAAGAACATATATTGGTTCATTACCGGGTAAGATTATCCAAATGATGAAAAAAGCTGGTACTAAAAACCCGCTTATTTTATTAGATGAAATTGATAAAATTGGAAATGATTATAGAGGAGATCCTTCCTCTGCTCTTCTTGAAGCTTTAGATCCAGAACAAAATCAAACATTTAACGATCATTATCTAGAAGTAGATTATGATCTGTCAGATGTAATGTTTGTGACTACAGCTAATACATTAAATATACTTCCTCCACTTCTAGATAGAATGGAAGTAATCAGATTAGCCGGCTACACTGAAGACGAAAAAATTAATATTGCTAATAAATTTCTACTACCAAAACAAATTAAAGATAATGGTGTGAAAGAAAAAGAGATGAAGTTAGAAAATGATATTATTAAAGAAATAATTAGAAGTTATACAAAAGAGTCTGGTGTAAGAAATCTGGAAAGAGAAATTTCGAAAGTAGCTAGAAAAGTTGTTAAAAAGGTTGTTTCAGGAGAAGAAAAAGAGGTTATTGTTAATAATAAAAATTTACCTGATTTTTTGGGGGTTCCAAAATATAAGTCAGGAGAATTAGAATCTGAAAATAGAGTTGGAATAACTACAGGTTTAGCTTGGACTGAATATGGTGGTGAAATCTTAAAGATAGAAACAGTTACAATGCCAGGTAAAGGTAGAATGCAGATTACTGGTAAGTTAGGTGATGTGATGCAGGAGTCAGTAAAAGCAGCAAAATCATTTGTTAGATCAAAATGTTTAGAATATGGAATTATACCTCCGTTATTTGAAAAGAAGGATTTTCATATTCATGTGCCAGAAGGAGCTACCCCAAAAGATGGACCTTCTGCTGGAATAGGCATGGTTACATCTATCGTTTCATCTATAACAAATATTGCTGTGAGAAGAGATTTGGCTATGACTGGGGAGGTGACAATTACTGGTCAAGTGTTACCGATTGGTGGATTAAAAGAAAAATTGTTAGCAGCTCACAGAGCAGGTATTAAAGAAGTCTTAATTCCTAAAGAGAATGAAAAAGACTTAGTTGATTTACCAAAAAAAATAATTGATGAAATCAAAATAACTCCTGTCGAATTTGCAGATGAAGTTTTAAAAATAGCTTTAACTAAAGAACTTAAAAAGACAGAGTGGGTTGAGGTAGATATGTCTAAAGGTGAGGACAAATCTCAAGCAAGCATACAGTAACAATCTTATTAAATACTAAAAAATTCAGGTTTTTAGTAGTTTATTATCAAATTAAAAAACACTAAAATTTAATTTTTTAGTGGTATAAGAAATGATGGAAAACAAGATCATTGACTCAATTAAATTTGCAGAAATTTATAACCCAGAAGAAGTAATATTAAATTTAATTATTGCATTTTTCTTAGGTCTTGTGATTAGTTTAATTTATAAAAAAACACACAAAGGTCTTAGTTATTCACAATCATTTGTTTTAACAAATATTTTTGTCGCAGTTATAGTTGCAATGGTTATTATGGTAATTGGCAATAATTTAGCCAGAGCATTTGCTCTAGTGGGAGCACTTTCGATAATAAGATTTAGAACTGTTGTAAAAGACACAAAAGATACAGCTTATATTTTTTGGTCTCTGGCTGTCGGTATGGCTGCGGGAACTGGAAGTTATTTTTTAGCTTTAAGTGGAACAGCAATAATATCGATGATAGCTTTAGTTTTGAATTACACTAATTATGGATCCATTTTTAAAAGTGAATTTATTATTCAGTTTAGAAGTAGAAATGTTAATGATAAGTCTCAAGATAAAAAAGAATATCAAAATATTTTTTCTAAATATTGTAAAACTTCAACTTTATTAAATGCTGAGGCTTCAGCTGATAATTTATCTTTAAAATTAAGTTTTGATATAGTTTTGAAAGAAGACAAATCATATGAAGATTTTATTAAAGAATTATCAAAAATATCTGGCCTTAGTGAAGTGGTAGCTGTTGCAGCTAAAAATGATGTTGATTATTAGTTTAACATCCAAATAAAAAATGTATTACTTAAAGAAGTTTAAATATTTGTTATTTTTTATCCTCTTTATATTATTTATTTCAGTTACATTCTTTGCTTTTGATAACGAAAACAGAAGAAAAATTATTCACAGAATTTTAGTTTTACATGACTTTTATAGAATACAATCCTTAACGTATGGACTTCAAACAAGAGATTTTGATTTATTATCTAATAAATTGGATAATTATGTTAATTTTTCTAAAAAATTTTCTAGTGGAAGAACTTATATGTTGCCTGGAATATATGAGGCAACTGAATTAGTTATTTCAAGAGCAGTTAGTCAGGATGATTATAATAAAATTGAAAAAATTTTGAAAGAGCTTTTAGTATTCGATGATAGAGTTTATAATTTTCATGTTTGGTATGCTATTGCTATAAGTGATGATGACTATAAACTAGCCCTTAAACATCTTGATATAGCTATCAAAATATCACCATCTGAAAGCGAGGCATATAGGCAAGCCTTAGTAATTTCGCAGAGAATTAATGATGAAAATTTAGCTGACTCGTATTGTATTAAATATAATGAATCATTTTTAGGTGGAAATGTATCTTTAAAATTTCCAACGTTATTTAATTCCTATAATAATTATAAATTTTCGGTAAAAGTAAGTAATTTAGAATTAGAACTAG
>CABXTU010000021.1 GCA_902515205.1 uncultured Pelagibacteraceae bacterium
TGGCAAATGACCTTATTATCATTTTTGGTAGCTTTAGTTATTGGATTATGTATTTCATTTTTTGTGAGATCACCTTCCCTTGAACAAACTATTGAAAAACCTAATACTCAAAGTTTTTCAGATGCTATTAAGGAGGCATTAGGAACAAAAAGTTATATTTTATTAGTGTCAGGTTTTTTTGTATGTGGTTTTCATATTACTTTAGTAGGCACACACGTTCCTACTTATGTGATTGATCGCGGATTAGAAAGTTGGACTGCTGCAGCAATTTTATCTTTAATTGGCTTATTTAATATTTTTGGTTCACTTTGTAGTGGCTATCTATCAACGAAAATGAGTAAGAAAATAATATTAAGTGCAATTTATAGCCTAAGAGGTGTATCAATTATTTTATTTATATTTCTTCCAGCTAGTAACATTAACTCCTTTATTTTTGGGGCAAGTTTTGGTTTTCTATGGTTGTCAACAGTTCCTGCAACAAGTGGAATAGTTGCGCATATGTTTGGCACAAAATATTTAGGACTTTTATATGGCATTGTATTCTTAAGTCATCAAATAGGTTCATTTTTTGGAGCATTTCTTGGGGGTTTATTCCATGATCTATATGGGTCATATGATTACGCATGGTATTTAGCAATTGCCTTATCTGTTTTTGCAGCAATAATTCATTTACCAATTAAAGAACAACCAGTTTTGAGACTAAAAACAGAATAAATTGACTAAACTTAATCAACTTAAAGATATTCATAATTCTGGAAAATCCTACGCTATTTATAAATCAATCAAGGGTTTTGATTTATACACTGATTTTTCTAAAAAAATTACACTAAACAATAAAAATATTTATAAATTTTTAAACAAAAAAATAGCTATTAAAAAACCAAAAAAGACAGATTTATTTATAGGTTTTTTTGGTTATGAATTATTAAATAATTTAATTGGAATAAAGGTACCTAAACAAAAAAAAATTAATTTCCCGAAAGGAATATTTTACAAACCCGAAAAAACAATTAGTTTTAATAATAATTTAGATTATCAAAAAAATACTAAAGATAGATTTAAAAAAAAATTTAAAATCAATATTAACAAAAAGTCTTACACTAAGATATTTAATGAATTTAAAAAAAAAATAAAAAGTGGTGAAACTTATCAGATTAAAATTTGTACAAAATATAAGATGAAATCTAAAATTGACCCTTTAGATTTTTTTTGTAGGTTATCAAAAACAAATTTAGCCCCAGAAGCTTTTATGATTAAAGATAAAGATTATTCAATTATAAGCTGCTCTCCAGAGAATTTAATCTGTAAAAAAGGATCTTCAATAACTACAAAACCAATAGCTGGGACAGTTAAAAAAAATAAGAAGATGAATAAGGCTCATGCTTTGAGCTATTTTAGGAATAATCTTAAAGAAACAAAAGAGCATAACATGATAGTAGATATGGAAAGAAGTGATATGTCTCGGATATGCGAGGTTGGCTCTGTTAAATTATCAAAAGAAAAAGCAGTTGAAGAATATAAGGATCTTTTTCATTACGTAAGTTTAATTAAAGGTAAACTTAAAAAAGATATTAAGAATATAGATGTTATAAAAGCCATGATGCCAGGAGGATCAGTTATAGGTTGTCCAAAAATAAGCACACTTAATCTTCTAAATAATCAAGAAAAAGAAAATAGAAATATTTATACAGGAAGTTTTGGATATATAAAGTTTAACGGAGATATGAAATTCAATATTATTATTAGGTCAATTTTAAATTATAAAAATATTTCTGAAATTTCTGTAGCATCAGGTGTTGTCGTTGATAGCAATGCACATCACGAATTTGAGGAAAATTTTATTAAGGCTAAAGCGTTAATAGATCTTTTTAAATGATTTACGTAATAGACCATAATGACTCTTTTACTCATAATGTTGTTCATCAATTTTCATTATTTGATGAAGTAAAATGTGATACTTATAACAATATTAGTAGAATTCATCTTAAAAAAGCAAAAGTGATTGTTTTCTCACCTGGTCCAGGAAATCCAAAAAATTATCCCCTAACTTCGAGGATTTACAATCAGTATAAAGGTAAAAAAAAAATCATAGGTATTTGTTTAGGATTTCAGCAAATCCTTTTTTGCGAGGGTGCAAAAATAATTGAACAAAATAAAATTTATCATGGCTATCAATCAAGAATAAAGGTTATTAATAGAAACTCACTCTTTAAAAAAAATAGAATATTTAAGGTAGGTCGTTATCATTCATTAAAATTAAAAGAACCTTTTAATGTTAAAGATTTTAAGATAACTATGAGATGTTTAGAATCAAAAGTAGCAATGGCTTTTGAAAATAATAAGGATAAAATTTATGGATTTCAATTTCACCCAGAGTCATTTTTAACTAATAATGGTAACCTTCTTATTAAAAAAGTCTTATCGTCTTAAGGATCTAAAAGAAATAGATTTTAAAGATTTGTGGGGAGATCATGGAATTTTCACAACTATGTGGATTTTTGGTAAATCTCCTAAAATTCTTTTTTTTAAAAATCATTTATCTAATCTTCTTAAATCTTTAAGAAAATATAAGATCAGCAAAAAATTTATTAAGAGAGATATTTTAAATATATTAAATAAAAACTTATCAAAAAAAAAAAATTATAATCATTTACTAAGAATTGCGCTTAATAAAAATACGATATCCATATCCTTAAGGAAGCGTTTAGTCCCAAAATTAAATTTCAATTTAAAACTTGTAAATCTTAGAAGAGAAAAACCACAATATAAAAATTTAAAGTATAAAAAAATCTTATCTTATTTATCCAAAATGGATAATTCTAAATCAGATATTGGTCTTGTTTTTAAAGACAAACTTTATGAAACTGGAACATCTAATCTTTTGTTTATAAGAAATGATAAAATTTACACCCCAAAAAAAGATTATTATGAGGGTATTACTTATAAATTTTTTAAATCTAAAGTTAAGAATATTTTAAAGGAAGAGATTTTTGTAAACGAATTGAAAAAATTTGATGAAATATTATTAATTGGTTCTGGTAAAGGTGTAACTTCAGTCAAATCTATCAAACAAATTGGTTGGAGAAGAAAAAAATTGAAACAATATAAAGTATTTTCTAAATATTACCGCTCAGCTATAAATAATTGTAATTTATATAAGTTTAAATGATGAAGGATCCAAACAATCCATGCTTATTTTGTAATAGTAACGAAAGTAATTTTATTTTTGAAAACCGACTTTCATATGCTAGTTATGATACTTATCCAGTATCTAAATACCATTGTTTAGTAATACCCAAGAGACATATAAAAAACTTTTTTGAATTAACTGATGAAGAACTCTTAGCTTGTAATGAACTTATTAAAAGAGTTAAAGATGAGATCATTAAGCGAGATCCTACTGTAGATGGTTTTAATCTTGGGACAAATATAGGTGAGGTTTCAGGACAATCTATCTTACATTGCCACCTTCATCTGATTCCGAGAAGGTCAGGTGATGTCGACAATCCTCAGGGTGGAGTAAGATCAGTTATTCCAAATAAGCAACACTATATAAGATAAGAAAAAAATAGCCTGTTATTAAAGGTTAATTGCGATGAGTTTGCAGTTGAACTATTTTTTTAAGTAGATTAGACCTCTTTTAAATTAGTTTAAAATAATTTAACATAAGGCGGATATGTATAATACAAACCCATTTGCTGTGTTAGCAGAAATAATTTCTCCAATAGCTATGCAAGGATTTATAGTGGCTATGGTAATTTTAATTGCTCTTGGAACTATTATCCAGATGATACATCATAAAAATCTTACATATTTTTTTAACAATGCAAAAAAGGCAAAATTATCAGCTACTAAAGAATTAGGTTTAGGAGAAAAGACCTCTATTATTGCAAAAACAACAGTTGTTGATATTGGGACCACTTCAGAACTTGGTTTTGGTAAAAGAAGGCTAGCACATGTTCTAGGAATGTATGGAACAATTTTATTTTGGGTTTCTTCTGGTGTTTTAGTTTTTTGTTATACTGGAGTAGGTAAATCTAATTCCGAATTATGGTCTATACTCTGGCATACTGGAGCAATCTTAACTTGTTTAGGTGGTTATTGGTTTTGGTTTTTTTTAAGAGTTGATGTTTCGGCGGAAGCACACCCTTGGTATAGAGTCATTAAAGCTGATTTATTTGTGTTAGCACTTTTAGCATGTGCAACTTTTGGTTTAGCATGGTCATACACTCAATTTAATGGACAAATAGGTTTTTCATATTTATTTTTTACTTTATTTGTTTCTGCAAATTTGATTCTATTTGGTGGGGTATATTGGTCAAAATTTGCACATATGTTTTATAAACCTGGAGCAGCAATTCAAAAAAATTTAGCAGAGGCTGATGGTTCAAGAGATAATCTTCCACCCCCAGCTGATGCGCCGGAGCAATTTGGCCTAGGTATAAAAAGAGAAGAGCCAAAACACTATTAATATGTTATTAAAGAAAGGAAAAAATTAAATTATGTCAACTTTTGTATACATGACTAGATGTGATGGTTGTGGTCACTGTGTAGATATTTGCCCATCTGATATAATGCACATAGATGAAAATATTAGACGAGCAAAAAATATAGAACCAAATTTTTGTTGGGAATGTTATTCCTGCGTTAAAGCTTGTCCTAATCATGCTATTGATGTTAGAGGTTATGCTGACTTTGCACCAATGGGTCATAGCGTTAGAGTAAGAAGAGAAGAAGAAAAAGGAACAATCTCTTGGAAAATTAAATTTAGAAACGGAACAGAAAAAAATTTTGTATCTCCAATAACAACAAAACCTTGGGGGAAATTTATTCCAAAACTTGCTGAAGGTGACAAACCTAATCAAGGAGAAATAAATTCTCAAAGACTTTATAGTGAGCCAGAAGGCTTGAATACAAATCAAGAGTTACCATCAGTTCCAAAAGAGTTATTTAAAAAAGGAGTTTACTATTAATGGCAAAACACAAGACACACTTCGAAGACTGTGATGTATTAGTAGTTGGTGGAGGTATGGCTGGAACTGGAGCTACTTTTGAAGCTAGGCACTGGGGAAGAGATTTGAAAATAGTTTGTGTTGAAAAAGCAAATATTGATAGAAGTGGAGCGGTTGCTCAAGGCCTTTATGCAATCAATTGTTATATGGGAATGCAGTGGGGTGAAAATCAACCTGAGGACCACGTGAGATATGCTCGTAATGATTTAATGGGAATGGTTAGAGAAGATTTAGGTTATGATATGGCTCGCCATGTAGACTCAACAGTTCATATGTTTGATGAGTGGGGTTTGCCAATGATGAAAAATGAAAAAACTGGAAGGTATTTAAGAGAAGGTAAATGGCAAATAATGATTCATGGTGAAAGCTACAAACCTATTGTTGCCGAGGCGGCAAAAAAATCAGCAGATAAAATTTATAATAGAATAATGGTCACTCATCTTTTAATGGATGAGGCTAAAGAAAATAGAGTAGGTGGAGCAGTTGGTTTCAATATGAGAACTGGAGATTTTCATGTTTTTAGAGCAAAAACAGTAATTGTTGCTGCTGGAGGTGCATCTCATATATTTAAACCTAGAGCAGTCGGGGAAGGTATGGGTAGAACTTGGTATGCTCCTTGGAGCAATGGATCTGCTTACGCACTGCCTATTGCTGCAGGTGCTAAAATGACACAAATGGAAAATAGAATTGTTTTATGTAGATTTAAAGATGGTTATGGTCCAGTTGGTGCATACTTTCTTCATCTAAAAACTTACACTCAAAATGCAAATGGCGAGAACTACGAAAAGAAATGGTACGACCAAACTAAAGAATTAGTTGGTGAATATATTGATCATCACCCAACACCAACCTGTTTAAGAAATCATGCTTTTATCCAAGAGACTATGGCAGGTGGAGGCCCCATTCAGATGGTTACAACTGAGGCTTTTCAAGACCCTCATTTAGAAACTGTAGGTTGGGAAAACTTTTTAGGAATGACTGTTGGACAAGCAGTCGTTTGGGCATCTCAAAATATTGACCCTAAATATACTAATCCAGAATTAACAACTTCAGAACCTTATGTGATGGGTTCACATGCAACTTGCTCAGGAGCGTGGGTTAGTGGTCCTGAAGATTTATCACCTCCAGAATATTTCTGGGGTTATAACAGAATGCTAACTATCGATGGTCTATTTGGTGCTGGAGATACAGTTGGAGGGAGTGCACATAAATTTTCATCGGGATCATTCACAGAAGGTCGTTTAGCTGCAAAGGCAGCAGTTAAATACATAGAAGATAAAAAAGCAGAAGGAATTAATGTATCCGATAAACAATGCGAGGACTTTAAAACCAAAGTTTATAAGCCTTTAGAAACCTACACAGTTGCTCAAAACGAAATAACTGGAGGGACTGTTTCACCAAGTTATATTTCTCCGATCCAAGGACTTCAAAGATTACAGAGAATAATGGATGAATATGTTGGGGGAATAGCAACTAATTATATGACTAATGACAATATGCTTAAAAGGGGTTTGGAATTACTTGCTTGGTTAGAAGAAGATTTAGAAAAAGTAGGTGCTGAAGATTATCATCAACTGATGAGAGCTTGGGAATTAAAACATAGAGCCTTGACATCTCAATGTGTAACAGAACATACTTTATTCAGGGAAGAAACTCGTTGGCCAGGATATTATTATAGGGGTGATCATATGAAATTAGATGATGAAAATTGGCATTGTCTTACTGTTTCAAGAAGAGATCCTAAGACCGGCAAGTTCACTATGGAAAAAGTACCAGTTTATCATATGGTAGATGAAAACGAGAAGAAAAAAGCTTCTTAAAAAAAATCTCAGAACTTAATAATTATGGATCTTTTATCAAAATCTGACGAAGAGATTTTTGAGCTTGGTCGGCCGCTATGGGAAAATTTAGTTAGATCTTCAAATCTTAAAGATTATGGAGGTTTTACAAGGGATTTCTCTACTCAAATGCTTTTTGGTGCGAATGAGGTAGAACTTGGAAAACAATGGGCAAATAATAAGCTTATAACCAATTTAAATGAAACTTATGAACCTTTTGGAACTTTGCGAAGAGGTGATCACATTACAGTGCTTATTAAACAGACTAATAAAGAGATTTCAGGAGAGTTTCTGGGAAGATTAGTTTTGGGAGTCGAAGATAATGTGGTCAAAGTGTTTGGAGCTACCATCTATTAAGTAAGATTAAAGTAATCTAAAAATTTTTTAGAAATTCAATTTATGTTTGACAAATATTCATGTCGTGTTATTGAAAAGTATTGATGCCTGAATTGTTTAAAAAACTTCCCTCAGAAATTAAAAAAAATAAGATAAAGACAAGTATTTACTTAGGATTATCAGCTTACTGGGGAGTAATACTTGCAAGCACATTTATAAATTTTAATTAAATCCAATTAACATCATCTAATTGGGTTAAATAATGAGAAAAATTAATTTAGCCATAATTACCTTTTTTGGAACTGGGTACTTTAAAATTATTCCTGGTACATTTGCGTCTTTATTTACATCAATTATTTTATTTTATTTATTTAAATCTATTAATTCAATCAATTATTTTTTTATTTGTTGTTTAGTTATCTTTTTAATTTCCATATATTCATTTTATGCAATACAAAAATTAAAAAATGAATTTAAAGAAATAGATGCTAAAGAAATTGTAATTGACGAGGTATTTGGACAAGCAATTCCTATTTTCTTTATTGAATATTTAAGTTTTATTAAATTTCAATTCTTTGGAGCAGATTTAGAACTGTATATTATTTCTTTTTTTTTATTTAGGTTTTTTGACATTTTAAAACCGTTTCCAATTAATTATTTTGATAAAAACTACAAAAATAGCTTTGGAATCATGTTTGACGATTTACTTGCAGGAATATATTCTTCGATCATTATTTTTTTAGTCTTAATGGTAGTATACTGATTATATGAAAATTTTTTTAACTGGCTCTTCGGGATTTATAGGGTTTCATTTATCAAAATATCTTTTAGAAAAAGGCCATACTATTTGTGGTTTTGACTCAATGAACTCTTATTATGATGTTAACTTAAAAAAATCTAGACTTAAAATTTTAAATAAATACAAAAAATTTTTTTTTATAAAGGGTAGAATTGAAAATAAAAAAAAAATATCTACTTCTATTAGTAAATTTAAACCTAAAATAATAATCCATTTAGCAGCCCAGGCAGGAGTAAGATATAGTATTAAAAATCCTAGAGTTTATCTAGAGTCCAATATAACAGGAACATATAATATTATAGAATCTGCAAAAAAATTAAATGTCAATCATTTAATCATTGCCTCTAGTTCGTCAGTATATGGAGCAAATAAAAAAATTCCATTTAAGGAAAATGATAAGTCTGATACTCAATTAAGTATTTATGCATCAACAAAAAAAGCTACTGAAAGTATAGCGCATTCTTACTCAAATATTTGGAAATTACCAATTACAATGTTAAGATTTTTTACAGTTTATGGTCCCTGGGGAAGACCTGATATGGCTTTATTTAAATTTACAAATGGCATTATTAACAAAAAAAAAATAGATATTTATAATAAAGGAAAAATGTACCGTGATTTTACTTATATTGATGATGTAGTTAAGGGAATAACGTCTTTATTAAATAAACCACCAAACTTAAAACAACTTAATAAATATAGAAATGATAGTTTATCTCCAATTGCTCCATTTAGAATTTTAAATATTGGAAACACAAAAAAAGTTTATCTTTTAGACTTCATCCAAGTTTTAGAAAAAGAGTTGAAAGTAAAAGCAAAAAGAAACTATATGCCATTACAAAAAGGTGATGTAAAAGTTACTTTATCAGATACAAATTTACTAAAACAAATAACTGGATACAAACCACAAACTAATTACAAGATAGGAATAAAGAGATT
The DNA here is from genome assembly GCA_902515205.1 of uncultured Pelagibacteraceae bacterium. GTDB lineage: Bacteria > Pseudomonadota > Alphaproteobacteria > Pelagibacterales > Pelagibacteraceae > Pelagibacter. Next base: position 8,925 of record CABXTU010000021.1, read on the forward strand.
TCTCAGTTGGTTTAAAAGTTATTATAAATAATCAAATAATGTTTAATGAAAAAAAATAAAGATAAAATTGGTATTATAGGTCTAGGTTATGTTGGATTACCACTAGCTCTTGAGTTTAGTAAAAAAAATAAAGTTTTGGGTTTTGATCTCGATAAAAGAAGAATATCGGAACTATCTGAGGGAAAAGATAGAAATAATGAAGTAATTAATTTTAAAACCAAAAAAAAAAATAACATCGAGTTTACTCATCTTGAGAATAAACTATATGATTGTAATATTTTTATCATTACTGTACCAACACCTGTAAATAATAATAATTCTCCTGATTTGAAATTAGTAAAGAAAGCTTGCAATATTGTTGGAAAATATATTAAGAAAAACTCAATATTTATTTTAGAATCAACAGTTTTTCCCGGATGTACAGAAAAAATTTGTATTCCAATTTTGGAAAGAATTTCAAAACTCAAATTAAATAAAGATTTTTATTGTGGATATTCTCCTGAAAGAATTAATCCTGGTGATAAAAAAAATAACTTTAAGAATATAGTTAAAATAACAAGTGGATCAAACCA
>CABXTU010000022.1 GCA_902515205.1 uncultured Pelagibacteraceae bacterium
TATGAATTGGTAATTAATTGCGATCCATATCATTCAATTACTAAAAAACTTTTTTATAAGAGTTTAAAGAAGAATTATCACAGTTATGGGTATGTAACAGTTATCAAGCATGTGAGTTTTAGAAATAATATAGCTAAACAAATTTTCACTAAAAACGGACCTATTGCTTTTTTACCAATCTCAAAGACTGAAAGTTCAGTAGTTTATTCTGCCAGAGGTATAAAAAATATTTCCAAAGATGAAATAAAAAGAATAATTAAAAAATTTTCAAAGGGATACAAAATTAAAAAAATTAAAGATATTAAAAGTTTTGAACTTAAATCTTCAAATCTAAGAAAATATTTTCATAATAATGTTTTAGCTTTTGGAGATTTGTTGCATAGATTACATCCTCATGCAGGACAAGGCTTTAATATGGTAATTAGAGATATAAAGGTATTATCAGAATTAATAAATTTAAGGAATAATGTTGGCATCCAACTAGATAATTCTATTTTTTTAGAATTTGAAAAAAAAATGAGATCCAAAAACTATTTATTTTCAAATGGTATTGATTTCATTTATGAGTTTTTTAATTTTGAAAGTAAAGTTAAAAATAGAATAATGAGTAAATCAGTTCAGTTTCTGGGAAAAAGTAAGATAGTAAAAAAAGCTTTTATGAATTTAGCCGATAACGGAATTTGAATTGAAGCTATTGAATAGTTGTATTATTAAATTCATCAAAATTGTAAGTTGTTAAAATTTGGGAAATTTTTTTTTTCCTAATTTCTAAGTCTTTTGATTCTAATAAAACTTGTTTTTCTTCGGCTGTAAAAGGGGAAGCCATAGCAAGAGCATTGATTGTTTCGTCTAAATCTTGTTTTTTTAGAGCATCCCAATTAATCATAAATCCTCTTTTTTCAAAAAGATTTTTTAAATCTTTAAAAATTAATTCTAAATCAGAGAATTTTAGATCCTCTTTTCTACTGTTGATGTCATCGTGATAGTCACTAAATGAAATGTGGCATTCACGATATTTTTTATTTGTTTGAATTTCTTTAATAATTTTAAATCTAATAAGTCCTCTAAGTTCAATCAATAATCTTCCATTGTCTGACTCTTTAAAAGAAATTATTTTACCCATGCATCCAATATTATACAGTTTAGGATTTTCAGCACTCATATCTGATTGCCTTGGCTGTATCATTCCTATTAGTTTGTCAGATTTGATACTATTATTAATCATGTCAATATACCTTGGTTCAAATATATTAAGGGGGACGGAAGTCTTTGGAAATATGATAAAATTACTTAAAGGAAAAACAGAAATTTTATTTGGTAAATCTTTAATTTTAATCATATTTTATTCTACCAAAAATATTTTGATTAACCAATATTAAATTAAGTTATAAGATTTAAAAAATATTTATGATTAAAGTCTCAAACAAAGAAATAGACAATCTAATGGAAAATGCCCAATTTAAAAAGGATCAGGGTAATTTAAAGGAAGCTAGTCTTTTACTTGAGCAAATTCTCAAAATTGATAAAGAAAATAAAAGAGCATTAAATAATCTGGGTAACATATACAAAGAGCTTGGTAATTATGATAAAGCTATTAAATTTTATTTAAAGTCAATATCAATTGACCAAAGTTACGAAATTCCAAAATCAAACTTAGCAGTGCTTTATCATGAACTTGGAAATTTAAAAGAAGCAGAAATATTATACAAAAATCTCATTAAACTAAATAAAACAAATTTTTCAATATTATTTAATTTATCTACAATTAATTTTAGTCATATTAATGATGATATCATCAATAACATTAGAGAAGCACTGGATAAGAATACTTTAAACAACTATAACTTAGCCTCTGGTTATTTTATTTTAGCAAAATACAAAAATAAAAAAAAACTTTTTCACGATGAAATTGAATACCTTCATAAAGGACATAATTTTTTTTGTAGGAGTATAAATCAAAATGTTTTCAATCAAAGCTTAACCTATTGGTTAAATGTTATTCCAAAAAAGTTTAATGATATTAAATTTGTAAATTCTTCATCCGTTAAAGATGAAAATAAGCAAATTAATCCTATTTTTATAATTGGTATGCCTAGATCTGGTTCAACTTTAATAGAAAGTATTATTTCTTCAGGAAAAATAACCATTCCTAATGGAGGAGAAACTGCAGTTATTAATTGGGCTTTTCTAAAAATAATAAGGGAGAATTACTCAATTCAAGATATTGAAAAAAAAGAGATAGTCTTAGATATAGAGAAAATTTACGACCATATTTTCAATAAATACAAGGAACTTAATTTGTTAAAAAAAGAAAAAAACTTTTTTTTTATAGACAAATCATTAGAAAATTTTTTTTACGTAGATTTAATTTTACAATTATTTCCTAATGCAAAATTTATACATTGTGAGAGAAATTATTTAGATAATATATTTGCAATATATCAAAATTTTTTAACAAAAATGACATGGACGCACTCTTTGAAAAATATTTTAATTTACATGGATAATTATTTAAAAGTAATGAAATATTTTAAAAAAAAACACAAAAACAAAATTTACTCAATTAATATTGAAGAATTTACTAAAAATAATATTCAGCTTTCAAAAGAAATATATAATTTTTGTAATTTAGAATGGAGTGAAGGTAGTCTTGAGTTTTATAAGAGAAAAGACTTACTTTCAAAAACAGCTAGTAACGTTCAAATAAGAGAAAAAATCTTTAAATACGATAATTCTAAATATAAAGTTTATCAAAAATATATTTTAGAATTTGAGGATAAGTATTCATGGTTAAAGATTAAATAATCAATTTAAAATACTTGCATTTCAGAAAGCCGATATCTATAATATTTTAATTGTGCGGGCATAGCTCAGTGGTAGAGCGTCTCGTTGCCAACGAGAAGGTCGAGGGTTCGACCCCCTTTGCCCGCTCCAATAATTATGACAGATCTTTTAAATAAAAAATGTGTTCCTTGCGAAGGTGGTGTTGTTCCTTTTGATTTATCAGAAATACATAAATATCAAAAAAAAGTTGATGGCTGGGATCTTGTTAAAAATGATAAAAATATTTTTTTTTTAGAAAAAAAATTTATTTTTAAAAATTTTTTAGAAAGCCAAGATTTTGTTAATCGAGTTGGAAAAATATCTGAAGAAGAAGGACATCATCCAGATATTTCATTTGGGTGGGGTTACGCAAAAGTAATAATAACTACTCACGCAATAGAAGGTTTGTCTGAGAACGATTTTATTTTAGCAGCAAAAATTGATAAAAATACTAATGCATAAAATGTCTAGTTTTAGCAAAGACAAGTACTGTCTCAGTCGAGTTCGCAAACTCAATAATCTTTTTATCTCTTATTGAGCCAGCAGGTTGAATGATGGCCGAAACACCTGATTGAATTAATTTTTCCACTCCATCTACAAATGGAAAAAATGCATCTGATGCCGCTACAATTTCATTCTTTGTTTTTAAAAATTGATTCATCTTATTTATAGCTATTTTGCAACTATCAAGTCTACTCGGTTGTCCAGATCCGATGCCAACTGTAGATTTATCTTTTACAAGAACTATAGCATTAGATTTTACATAGCGACATATATTAAAAGCAAAAATCAAATTTTCAAATTGTAATTTGTTTGGTTTTTTTTTGGAAACAATTTTAAAATGATTTTTAGAAAAGGTCAGATTATCTCCTGTCTGAACTAAAATAGATTTATTAACAGAATTAAATTTTAGTATATCATTTAATAAATAGCTCGATGCATCAATCAATCTAACATTTTTTTTTTTTTTTAATATTTCTAATGCACTTTTTTCAAATCCATTAGCTATAATTATTTCAAGAAATATTTTGTTAAGTTCAATTGCTATAGGTTTTGAAATTCTAAAATTGCATGAGACAACACCCCCAAAAGCACTTGTTGGATCACATGCTAAAGCAGATTTGAAACTGTTGAGTTTATTTTTCTGTACAGATACACCGCTAGGGTTTGAATGTTTTACGATAACCGTGCCAGTATTTTTTGGGAGAGACTTAGAAATAGTAAGAGCAGAGAAAATATCATTATAGTTATTATAGCTTAAATGTTTTCCTTGAATTTTTTTTATTTTTATATCCTCACCAATTGAGTAAATCGCGCTTTGTTGATGAGGATTTTCACCATATCTTAATATTTCAAATAAGTTTCCATGAATAATTTTTTTTTGAGGAAAATGAATATTTGAAATTTTATTAAAATAATTAGATATTACAGAATCGTAATAGGCTGTCTCAGAAAAAGCTATTTGAGACATTTTTTTTCTAAAATCTAAAGTCGTAGAACCTTTATTAATGTTCAATTGATTAATAAGTTCTGAATATTGATTTGGCGATGTTATTACAGTTACATCATTATAATTTTTTGCAGCAGCCCTAACCATTCCTGGTCCACCAATATCTATGTTTTCGATAATCTTATTATTATCTTTAGTTTGTTTCAAATTTTGTTCAAAGGGATAAAAGTTAACAATTACAAGATCTATATTTTCAAAATTATTATTCTTTAAATCCTTTTGATGAGATATATGGTTTCTTTTGTTTAAAATTCCTGCATAAATCTTAGGATGTAAGGTTTTAACTCTTCCATCAAGTATTTCTTTTGATCCAGTATATTCTGAAACATCTTGACATTTGAATTTTAGTTTCTTTATTGTCTTATACGTACCACCTGAACTAATTAAGTTTATATTATTTTTTTTTAGGATTTTTAAAAGAGGTATTAAATTTGATTTGTTTGACACCGATATTAAAGCTGATTTTATTTTTTTCATTATATTTTCTTTATTTCCCACCTAATATTCTCAGTCAGTTTATTTGTAACACCTGAAATAAAAATATTTTGGTTTTCAATGTACAAATTTTTATTGCCGAAATATAAACCATTATCAATATTTATATCATAATTATCACAAGTAAACTTCCATCCCTCATCATTTAATTTGATTAAGATTGATTTATTATCCTGGGTTTTCATTAATTTTACATTTGGCTCAACATGGAAACGTATGTCAAATTTATAATTATTATTTATTTTTTTTTTTATTATTTTATCAATTCCAACAAAAGTCATTTGATCAGGGTAAAATTCAATCTCTCTTTCATGTATAGAATTATATTTTTTTAAATACCCATCATGTGAGGCATTTATTTTCCAGTAATTTTTTTTGAAAATAGAATTTTTATTGATTATTTTTAAACCCTTTTTTATAAACCATGACTTATTAATATTAATAAATTTACAGGAGGAATTATCATCTAAAATCAAGGTACTTTGTGCTGCTGATGATTTTGATAAACGATTAAGTTCATTTTTTTTTTTATAATATCCACAATTGCTAATTAGTTTTTTTCCATTAGATACAATTTCAAAAGATAAGGCCCCAGATTGATAATCTTTTGTATAATCAAAACTTGGAGTTGGTCCAACATCCATTGTTATGCTGATTTTTTTATTTCTAAATATTATATAACCACCTAATTCTTGGTTTTCATTTTTAAATTTATATCCTAATGTTCTTAAATAATTTTCAAATTCATCATTGTTTGATAGATTGTTTCCATTAAATAAAAAGCCAGTTTCTAAATTTTTACAAAAAAAAGCATATCCTAGTCCAAGGTAATATATAGTTTCGTCTACGTGCTCAGGAATAACCTCTTGAGACTCTTTATACCATTCTCTTATTAAAATGAAGTATTTTAGATACAAAGTTAGTTGTCTCACATTTCTTGATTTCGGAATACCGTAATTATCTAAAGCTATTTTCGATATCTTCTTTAGAAGCAAACATCCATATGATGAATAATTTTTTTTATTTTCATAACAAAGACCAACCAATATAATTGCTGCACAACCAATTAATTTATCATCAATTTGGTCAGATCTATTTATCTCGTTTATCAAATGATTTGTCTGTTTTTGAACAATTTCATTAAAGTTATCTTTATATTTTTGATCGCTTTCCTCATAAGTAAGATTATGGCAAGATAGCCAAGCAATAATTCTTTTTGCTGTTAGATTAAAATTCCAACTTTTAGAATTGTATTTAAAATTTTTATTTATCCATTTGGCTATTACATTTTGAGTTGTTTGCTTTGATGATTTTAAATCTAGACTAAAGCACCAATAGAAACTATTAAGAGTTTTATATTCTCTATTATTAGTATTTTTATTGTCCCAAACATTATCCATAATAAAATCTTCAATTCTAAACTTTTTCTTTTTATACTTAATTAAAGATGACAGTAAGTGAGGACTAGGTTTATATATTAAGTTGGTATTATTTATTTGAGAAATTCTTTTATCGTAGATATTTGATTTAAGATAGAATTTTCTTAATTGATTAGAAATACCAAAAAAAAATCGATTTATATAAATCATTAAATTATTTCGATTTTAGTAATTCAATATTCTTTTTGATGTCTCCATTATTACTTTTAAATATTGTTGTTCCTGAAACTAGTATATTCGCTCCAGCTTGTATTGCTTTTTTGGAATTATCAAAATTTATTCCTCCATCAATTTCTATATCGAAATTAAAATTTTTTTTTTCTTTAATTTTATTTAAATCTTTTATCTTATCTAAAACTTCTGGCATAAATTTTTGACCTCCAAAACCAGGATTAACACTCATAATTAAAACTAAATCGATTTTGTCTAAATATTCTGTTATAGCATCTATTTTAGTTTGAGGATTTAATGAAACACCAACTTTTTTATTTAATTTTTTTATTTTTGTAATTGATGAATTTAAATCCTCAGTAGCTTCAGGATGAATTGTTATTATATCCGCTCCCGCCGAAGCATAATCTTGTATATATTTGTGCACTGGAGAAATCATTAAATGAACATCAAAAGGAATTGACGATTGTTTCTTTAAAGCCTCAATTACTGGAGGACCAATTGTTAAATTTGGAACAAAATGTCCATCCATTACATCCACATGGATCATGTCTGCTCCACTCTCTTCTAATCTTTTTATCTCATTACCCAATTGACTAAAATCAGCTGATAATATTGATGGTGATATTTGTATTTTTTTCATTGATACTAGATTTATTAGTATCAATTTTTAAAATTAATTTAATTAAAAAATTGGTAAATTTGTCTCGAAATTTCACTTTCAAGAGGAAAAGATAACATACCCATCACTGAATAACCCAAAATCCAAGGCATTAAGTAAAATCTAATCATGAAAAAAAACCAGGCCACATACAATGGAATTAACGGTTGGATTATAAAAGAGGGGGTTAAAGGTTTGAAAATATTCATTAGCGGATTAGTGAACTTAACGAAAACTTTCATAAAAAAAAATTGAGAATCTTCTCTTTGAAATATATTCATTGCCACTCTTCCAATTAATGTCCACATAATCACTCCAAGAATGTAATCAATTATATAAACTAGAGGATGAAAATTAGCTGACATATAAAATCTTTATTGGATTAGTTATAAGATCAAAAGGGGCGAAATTAATCGCCCCTTATAAAGATTATTTAGTGTTGTTTACCAAGGATCGATTTACCTGAAGGTACACGAACCTCATCAACCATTTTTTGTGTAGCAGCATTTGGAGCTGAAGTCATTAAACTTACAACAACCATAGATACTAAACTAACTGCTGAACCAAAGATACCAAACGTTAACTGTGTAATACCCAAGAATCCACTTCCACCACTTCTTACCCAAATTAGGTAACCCATACCAGAAGCAAGACCTAAAGCCATACCAGCTATAGCACCCTCTTTGTTAGCTCTCTTCCACCATACACCAAGTACAAGTGGGAAGAACAATCCAGACATCGCAAAGTCAAAAGCCCAGATTACTGAACCTAAGATACCCTGGATCTCCATTGCCGCAATAGTTGCTCCAGCAAAACCAATTACTACAAGTAGTACCCTTGCAACAACTAGTCGTTTTGCAGTTTCTGCTTTTGGATCAATGATCTTATAGTAAACATCATGTGAGATCGCATTAGCAATTGCTAAAATCAAACCATCAGCTGTTGACATGGCAGCAGCCATACCCCCAGCAGCAACTAGACCTGAGATTACATATGGTAACCCAGCTATTTCTGGAGTTGCTAACACAACGGCTTTACCACCCATGAAAAACTCATTCAACTCAAGAGTTCCATTTCCGTTAAAGTCGCTTACAAACATCAAGTTTGCTTGGTTCCAGTTTTGATACCAATCTATCGCTTGAACTTCTGCAATTGATTTACCAATAATACCTGTTGATAATGTTGGGTCAATCAATGACAATTTAGATAAAGTCGCTAACATTGGCGCAGAAGAATAAAGTAGGAAGATAAAGAATAAAGACCAACCTACTGATTTTCTAGCTGCTTTTACACTTGGAGTAGTGAAATATCTCATCATCACATGAGGTAATGATGCTGTTCCCATCATCATCGCCAGTGCTAATGAAATAAATGCCCAAGGCGTAGCGTTTACCGCTGAGTGAGCCTTAGTTATTCCAGCTAATCCTTTTGGTACATTTGCAAGATCAGCAGCAGAGTTTTTCACAAAACCAAACTGTTGTTCTAATTCTCCAATTCTAGCTACTTCATCAGCTAACATAAAGTGAGGAAAGAAACCTGCACCCATTTTGTTACTGATCCAGAATACTGGAAGTAAGTAAGCTATGATTAGTACAATGTATTGCGCAACCTGTGTCCATGTTACTCCTCTCATACCACCTAACATTGAACATAGTAAAATACTTACTAATCCAACGTATACAGCATATTGAAATGGAATATCTAGTGCAACAGATGCAATAGTACCTGTAGCGTTTATTTGTGCAGTCACATAGGTAAACGATGCAACGGTTAAAACTACCACCGCAAGAAACCTTGTTAAATTACCACCGTATCTGGTACCTATAAAATCTGGAACTGTGTAACAGCCGAATTTTCTTAAGTATGGTGCTAATAGTGATGCAACTAAAACATATCCACCAGTCCAACCTACAAGTAGTGCCATGTATCCATAGCCTTTGAAGTAAATCCCACCGGCCATTGCAACGAATGATGCACCAGACATCCAGTCTGCTGCTGTCGCCATTCCATTGAACACGG
>CABXTU010000023.1 GCA_902515205.1 uncultured Pelagibacteraceae bacterium
AAAGACAACTTATACGTTTTTGTTTCTCAATCTGGAGAAACTGCAGATACTTATGCTGCTTTAGATTTATGTAAAAAAAATGAAATGAAAACATGTTCAGTGGTAAATGTTATTGAGAGCTCAATAGCAAGGGACGCTGAATTTGTTTTGCCTATCCATTGTGGAACTGAAATAGGCGTTGCTTCCACTAAGGCTTTTATGGGTCAAATTCTCATACTTTATATTTTAGCTTTAAAATTCGGACTGTGGAAAAAAAATATCAAAAGAGAAATATTTATAAAAAAACTTGATGATCTTAAAAAATTACCAAAGTTAGCTGAGAAAACTTTATTAACAGACAATAAAATTCAAGTTATCTCTAATACTTTTAATGAAGCTAAAGGATCTATGTTCTTGGGAAGAGGATTTTCATATCCTATTGCACTAGAGGGTGCTTTAAAATTAAAAGAATTGTCATATATCCATGCAGAAGGTTATCCTGCTGGTGAAATGAAACACGGGCCATTAGCTTTAATAGAAGAAGGGATGCCAGTTGTTGTTTTAGCACCAAGAGATAATTATTATAAAAAGACTATTTCAAATATGCAGGAAGTAATTGCTCGAGGAGCAAAAGTTTTATTAATTACTAACAAAAGTAATGATGAGATAGTTTCTGAAAATGTTTGGGAAACAATAGATGTTGAAACTACAAACGAGGACCTTTTACCTTTTCTTTTAACTATACCACTTCAAAAACTAGCCTATTACTCTGCATTAAAAAAAGGCTATGATATAGATAAACCGCGGAATTTAGCTAAATCAGTTACCGTTGAATAATATTAAAACTCTGCTACAACAATCGTGAGTTGAATATGAAAAATTGGAAAGTAAATAGTTGGAAAAAATATCCTGTCAAACACGTACCTATGTACGATGATGAGAAAGAATTAAATAATGTTTTAAATAAATTAAAAACATTTCCTCCTTTAGTATTTGCTGGTGAAACTAGACATTTAAAAGATCAACTGGCAAAAGTTGTAGACGGTAGAGCTTTTCTTCTTCAAGGGGGAGACTGTGCAGAAAGTTTTGCTGAATTTCATCCAGACAATATAAGAGATACTTTTAAAGTCATTCTTCAAATGTCCTTAATATTAACTTACTCAGCATCATTACCAGTTGTTAAGCTTGGAAGAATAGCTGGTCAATTTTCTAAACCTAGAAGTGCGCCATCAGAAAAACAAGGTGATATAGAATTACCAAGTTATTTAGGTGATAACATTAATGCTATAGATTTTACAGAAAAAGCAAGAAGACCTGATCCAAAAAGGCTGTTTAAAGCATATTCACAATCAGCCTCAACACTTAATTTATTGAGAGCATTCTCAAAAGGTGGATTTGCCGATCTTAATAAAGTTCATTTATGGAATTTAGATTATATTAAAAAAAGTCCTCAAGCTAAAAAATTTAAGGATCTAGAAGATAAAATTGCTGATGCATTAGCATTTATGGAAGCTTGTGGAATAACTTCAGATTTTAATAATAGATTATACACTGTAAATTTTTGGACTTCTCACGAAGCTTTACATTTACCATTTGAAGAAAGTATGACAAGAGTAGACTCAACAACTGGGGAGTACCATGACACATCTGCTCATTTTGTTTGGATTGGAGATAGAACAAGGCAGCTAGATGGTGGTCATGTTGAATTTTGTAAAGGTATCGAAAATCCACTTGGGATAAAATGTGGACCAACTTCCAAACCAGATGAAATTGCGAAAATTTGTGAGGTTTTAAATCCTAAAAATGAAAAAGGTAAAATAACTTTGATATCAAGATTTGGTCATAAGAATGTTGAGAAATTTTTGCCTAAATTAATTAGGGTAATTAAAAAAGAAGGATTAAATGTTGTTTGGTCATGTGACCCTATGCATGGAAATACTATGCAATCAACTACTGGTTTTAAAACTAGACCCTTCAATGATGTGGTGAGTGAAGTTAAAAATGTGTTTGGAGTTCATCAATCAGAAGGATCATATGCTGGAGGATTACATGTTGAAATGACTGGACAAGATGTGACTGAATGTACAGGTGGAGCAAGAAAAATATCTGATGCAGATTTATCAAGCAGGTATCATACCCACTGTGATCCAAGACTAAATTCAGACCAGGCTTTAGAATTGGCATTTTTAATTTCAGATGAGATTAAAAAGAATAGCAGCTATTCTAAAAATGCTATTCAAGCGGCATCTTAGTCTATTGTTTTCAGTAATAAAATTATTAAATAAATGCTTATGAATCTTTCGGAGAAAGTAAAATATATATCTAATTGGATCAAAAATTATGTTGATCAGATGCCTTCAAAGGCTCAATCTTTGGTAATTGGTATATCTGGGGGAATAGACTCTTCTGTTTCAAGCACTTTAAGTGCTATGACAGGTTTAAAGACAATAGTTTTGACGATGCCGATTAAGCAAATTGAGAACCAACACGACTTAAGTTTGAAACATCAGGAATGGTTAGTTAAAAATTTTAAAAATGTTGAAGCTCATACAATTAATTTAGATAAATTATTTGAGTCATTTTCTGCCACATTAAATAAATTCGATAATGAACATGGATTTGCAAACTCAAGAGCAAGATTAAGAATGACAACTCTTTACCAAGTGGCAGCAGCTAATAAAGGAATTGTTGTTGGAACTGGAAACAAAGTTGAAGATTTTGGTGTTGGATTTTACACGAAATATGGTGATGGAGGTGTAGATATATCTCCAATAGCTGATTGTAATAAAACTGAAGTTTGGGAATTAGGAAAAGAATTAGGAATATTAAAAGAAATTATTAGCGCTGCACCGACAGATGGTCTTTGGGATGATGGTAGAACAGATGAAGGTCAACTTGGTTTTAACTACCAAGAACTAGAAGATGCAATGATGAATCAAAATTCACCTCATAGGGAAAAATACGAAAATATTAGAAAACAAAACTTGCATAAAATGGACCCAATTCCAGTATGCAAAATTCCTAGTTAATCAATTAGATTAACAAATCATAAAATAAGGTATATTTCTTAGTCAATTAAAATGGATATTTTTTTAACAAATAATTTAACAAATAAAAAAGAAAAGTTTGTTCCACGAGATGAAAAAAAAATTGGAATGTATGTTTGTGGTCCAACCGTTTATGATGACCCTCATATTGGCAATGCAAGACCATTAGTTATTTTTGATATTTTATTTAAAATATTAAAAGATAAATTTGTTTCAGTAAAATATGTACGTAATATAACTGATATAGATGATAAAATCATCGTAGCTTCTAAAGATCAAAATATATCTATAAAAGACTTAACTAATAAAATTACAGATAGTTTTTTAAATGATTGTAGATATTTATTTTGTGACGATCCAACTTATCAACCTAAGGCTACAGAACATATCGATTTGATGATCAAGATGATTAATAAATTAATAGATAAAGGATTTGCATATAAAAATGGAGAACATGTTTATTTCGAGGTTAAAAAGTTTTCTGACTATGGAAAACTTTCTAATAAAAAATTAGATGAATTAATTGCTGGTTCAAGAGTAGAAATTAGTGAAAATAAAAAAAATCCTGAAGATTTCGTATTATGGAAACCCTCTGTTGGCGATGAACCGTCGTGGGACTCTCCTTGGGGAAAGGGTAGACCAGGATGGCACTTAGAATGTTCGGCTATGTCCAAAAAATTTTTAGGAGATGAATTTGATATTCATGGAGGAGGGATGGATTTGATTTTTCCTCATCATGAAAATGAAATTGCTCAATCAAGATGCGCGAATGACTCAAAATTTTTTGCAAAATATTGGGTACATAATGCCTTTATTACTATGTCAAATGAAAAAATGGCTAAGTCGCAAGGTAACATTTTAAAAATTAAAGAATTTAGAAATAAAATTAGCGGTCAAGTTTTAAGACTAGCATTGATGAGTACTCATTATAAGCAACCATTAGATTGGAATGATAAGTTACTAGTCGAATGTCAAAATACATTAGATAAATGGTATCGACTTTATTCTCCAAAAATCAATCCAATTAAAGTACCTCAGGAAATCTTGAAACCATTATATGAGGATTTAAATACCCCTGGATATATAACTAATTTACACCAGCTTTATGAAGATGCTAACAAGGGAGAAAATAAGGAATTATTTATATCAGCTTGTAAATTTGTAGGCTTATTAAATGAAAATTTAGATCAATGGGAAGAATACAAAAAAAATAAAGCTTTAATATCGGAAAATGAAATAAAAGAAAAAATTAAATTAAGAAATAATGCAAGAGAAGAGAAAGATTTTAATAAGGCTGATAAAATTAGAGATGAATTGCTTGATAAAGGTGTTTTAATAGAGGACAAAAATGGTAAAACAATTTGGAAATTTAAATGACTAAAGAAAGATTATATATATTTGATACAACATTGAGAGATGGAGCTCAAACTCAAGGTGTAGATTTTTCAATAGAAGATAAAGAAAAAATTGCTTTATCTTTAGATAATCTTGGTATTGACTATATAGAAGGTGGTTGGCCGGGTGCTAATCCATCTGATACAGAATTTTTTCAAAAGAAACACAATTTCAAAAATTCAATACTTACATCCTTTGGGATGACTAAAAAAACTGGACATAGTGCAGATAATGATAATGGTTTATCTGCAATACTAAACTCAAATACCCCTGCAGTTTGTTTGGTCGGAAAGTCTTGGGATTTTCATGTAGATGTTGCTCTGGGAATAACAAATAAAGAAAATTTAGAAAATATTAGCGAAAGTGCAAAACATTTTGTGAAAGCAAAAAAAGAGTTCATGTTTGATGCAGAACATTTTTTTGATGGATATAAATCTAATCCTAAATATGCAATTGAGTGCATCAAAGCAGCATATGATCAAGGTGCAAGATGGATAGTATTATGTGACACAAATGGTGGAACTCTTCCCCACGAAGTTTCACGAATAGTTTCAGAAGTTACTAAAATAGTTCCTGGAAAAAATTTAGGTATTCATGCACATAATGATACTGGGAATGCAGTTGCAAATACTTTAACCGCTGTTTTGTCTGGTGTAAGACAAGTTCAAGGTACTATTAATGGGTTAGGAGAAAGATGTGGAAATGCAAATTTAATGTCTTTAATTCCAACTTTCATTTTAAAAAAAGATTTTTCATCAAAGTTTGAAATTGGAATAAATGAAAAAAATATAAAAAATTTAACTCAATGTTCTAGACTTTTAGATGAAGTTTTAAACAGAAAACCAAATATGCATTTACCATATGTTGGGGCTGCAGCTTTTTCACATAAAGGTGGATTACATGTTTCAGCAGTTCAAAAAGATCCCAAAACATATGAACATATAAATCCTGAAGAAGTAGGAAATACTAGAAACATAGTTATTTCAGATCAATCTGGTAAATCAAATATAATATCAAGGTTAAAAAGTATAGATATTAATATCGATGAAAATGATCCTAATATAAAAAAACTATTAAATGAAGTTAAAGATAGAGAGTTTATTGGTTATAGTTATGATGGAGCAGACGCTTCATTTGAACTTTTAGCCAGAAGAATAATTGGTAAGATACCAATTTATATTTCAATTACTGAATATGATGTTTCTGTAAAAAAAAATTCTTCTGGTAATATTGTTTCATCTGCTAAAGCACAATTACAAGTTGATGGAGAAAAGATTCTTTGTGAAGGAGAAGGAAATGGTCCAGTAAATGCTTTAGATAATGCAATAAGACAAAACGTAGATAAACTTGCAAAATATTCTAAATATTTAAAAGATTTAAAACTAGTAGACTATAAAGTGAGAATACTAAATACTGGAACAGAAGCAGTTACTAGAGTTTCAATAGAAAGCACAGACTCTAAAGGAAAAAATTGGTTTACTATTGGTGTATCCACAAACATTATAGATGCCTCATTTAAAGCTTTAGTAGATAGTTTGGATTATAAATTATTTAAAGATAATGCTCCGGCTAGTCTTTAATGTCATTCAAAAATATTACATTCATTTTAAATAAACCACAATTATCAGAAAATATTGGGGCGTGTGCAAGAGCGATGAAAAATTTCAATTTTAATAAATTGTCAGTAATTAATCCTAAACCAATTTACCCAAATGATAAAATTCTAGCAACTTCTGTAGGTGCAAAAGATATAATCAAAAAAAGTAAAGTTTTTAATTCAATCGATCCATCACTTAAAAATGTGGATTATGTTATTGCAACATCTGCACGTTTTAGAAACAAAAATATCAAACATATTGAATTAGTTGATCTTAAAAAAATTAATTTTAATAAAAAAATAGCTTTTTTATTTGGTTCTGAAGCGTCAGGACTTTCAAATTATGAAATAAGTTATGCAAATTATACTTTACAAATACCTACAAATCCTACTTTTAAATCTCTTAACCTCTCACATAGCTTAATTATTATTGCTCAATACGTGGCAAGTATTCTTAAAATAAAAACTTTGCCTTTTAAAAAGTCTAAAAAAATAAAGCCAGCATCAAAAAATGAAATTCATTCAATGATTGCGCTTTGCGTTAAAAATTTAGATCAAATAAATTTTTTTAAACCTATTGAAAAGAAACCTATTATGTTGGAAAATTTAAGAAACATTTTTTATAAGATGGACTTATCTGATAAAGAAACTCGTATTTTATCAAGTGTATTTGCAAGTTTAAGTAAAAAACGTTGATTGACAAAATTAAAGGTAAGTCTATAAAGCCACTTACATGACAAAAAGATTAAACTCTAAACATAAAGTTGATAGAAGATTAAAAGCAAATCTTTGGGGTAGACCTAAAAGCCCTTTTAACACTAGAGCATATGGACCAGGCCAACATGGTCAAACTAAAAGTTCAAAACCTTCGGACTATGGTATCCAGTTACAAGCTAAGCAAAAACTTAAATCTTACTATGGCAATATTAATGAAAGACAGTTTAGAAACATTTATAAGAAAGCAAGTATGCTAAAAGGAGATACTAGTGAAAACTTAATAGGTCTTCTTGAAAGAAGATTAGATGCTGTGATTTATAGGGCAAAATTTGCGACAACTATATTTTCAGCAAGACAATTGATTAATCACTGTCATGTTAAAGTTAATGGCAAAAAAGTAAATATAGCTAGCTATTCTGTAAAAGAAGAAGACTCTATAGAAATCAGAGATAAATCAAAACAATTAGCAATTATTGATATTGCTCTTGCTAACAAAGAGAGAGAGACTCCAGAATATATACAAATGGATGAAAAAAATAAAAAATTTAAATTTGTAAGAATTCCTAAATTAGAAGAAGTTCCTTATCCAATATTAATGGAACCAAACTTGGTAATTGAATACTACTCTAGATAATATTACTTTTTATATTCTATTCCTTTATCCTCAAAAACCTTTTTAAGTTCACCATTTTCAAACATTTCTTTAACAATATCACACCCACCAATAAATTCTTTTTTGACATATAATTGAGGGATAGTTGGCCAATCACTAAAAATTTTAATACCTTCTCTAATTGATTGATTTTCTAAAACATTTACACTTTTATAATTCACTTCTAAAATTTTAAGCATATTAGTAACTGCCATTGAAAAACCACATTGAGGAGCTTCTGGAGTACCCTTCATAAATAAACATACTTCATTATTATTTATTTGATCTTGTATTGCATTTTTTGTCTGATCGTCCATTATTGTTCCTTTGTTTTAATTGCTAGAGCATGTAATTCGTTGCCCATTTTACCTTTTAAAGAATTATATACCATTTTGTGTTGTTCGATTTTACTTTTTCCAACAAATTCAGATGAGGTTATTATTGCTGAATAATGATTACCATCACCAGCCAAATCCTGAATTTCTATTAAAGCATCAGGTAAAGCTTCTTTGATATATTTTTCAATTTCTTTCAAATTCATTGCCATTATGTGCTCATATAACTTTTTAACCAACTTGTATTATATGATTTTAATTCGTCAATTGTAAGTTTTGTCTTTTCATTTATAATCATATCTTTTTCCACGATTGTCCCCAATTCTTCATGATGTACAGAATTTTTTTCTAAAATTTTAGTCACTTCCTTTAAGTTTTTTGGATCTAGCTCAATAATATATCTGCCCTGATCTTCTGAAAAAAAATATACAATTTCATTAATCAAATTCTTAGATTTTTTAAACTTAATTCCTTTTTGACCTTTTAAACACATTTTACTTGCAGCTGTTATAATCCCTCCCAAAGATACGTCATGAGCACTTTTAATATAGTCTTCTTCGATTAAATCGAGTAATGACTCACCATTATTTTTCTCGTTAAATAAGTTGACCTCTGGTGGTGGACCATTTTTTTCATTTAATATTAATCTAGCAAATAGACTCTGATCGATATGACCCTCTGTTTTACCAATAATCAAAACAATATTATTAATTTCTTTAAAACCCATAGTGACCATTTTTTTATAATCTTTTATAAGACCTACACCACCTATAGAAGGGGTTGGTTTAATACCTACCTCTTTAGTCTGATTATAAAAAGATACATTTCCAGAAACAACAGGAAAATTAAGATATTTACTTGCTTCTCCAATTCCTTGAACACATTCAACAAACTCACCCATATTTTGTTCATTTTCAGGGCTACCAAAGTTTAAACAATTAGTTATTGCTATTGGTTTTGCACCTACAGAAATTAAATTTCTCCAACTCTCAGCTACTACTTGTTTACCACCAGTTAATGGATGTGCCCAACAATAAATTGCTGATGAGTCAACTGATGCTGCAACTGCTTTATCTGTTCCATGTACCCTCACCACACCAGAGTCTCCTCCTGGTTTTTGGATGGTATCTCCCATGACTGTATGATCATATTGTTGCCATATCCATTCTTTGCTACATATATTTGGATTCGACAAAACTTTTTTTAAAACATCTTGTATTTTTAATTCATTATAAATCTCTTTTTTAAATTTGTTTTTCTTTGGCAATTTAGCTTTCTTCCATTTTCTGTCATATA
>CABXTU010000024.1 GCA_902515205.1 uncultured Pelagibacteraceae bacterium
GATACACTTAGTCTTCATGCTGGTTATCAACCCCACAAAAACGCCGGTTCAAGACAAGTACCAATTTATCAGACCACTTCTTATTTATTTGATGATGTTGACCATGCTGCTGCTCTTTTTAACTTAGAAAGAGGTGGGCATATCTATAGCCGAATATCAAATCCAACAGTCGCAGTCTTAGAAGAAAGAGTAGCTGCTCTTGAAGGTGGAACTGCTGCTCTCGCAACTTCATCAGGAATGAGTGCAATTTTTTTAACTGTAATGACATTATGCCAAGCAGGAGATCACCTAGTAGTTTCATCTCAACTTTATGGGGGAACTGTAAATTTATTTAGACTTACTTTACCAAAATTTGGAATTAAATGCACATTTGTAAAACCAAGAGATACAGAGGGTTTTAAAAAAGCAATTCAAAAAAATACTAAAGGTATATTTGGAGAGTTAGTTGGAAATCCTGGTAATGAGTTAATGAATATGCCTGAGATTGCTAAAATTGCACACGATGCAGGCATTCCTTTAATGATAGATGCAACATATCAAACACCTTATCTTTGCAAACCAATTGAACATGGTGCTGATATTGTCGTTCATTCACTCACAAAGTGGATGGCAGGGCATGGTTCATCGATGGCTGGTATTTTAGTCGAAGGTGGAAATTTTGATTGGATGCAAAATGACAAATTTCCTACTATGACAGCTCCTTATGAAGGTTATCACGGACTTTCTTTTGCGGAAGAGTTTGGTCCAACTGCATTCACAATGAAAGCAAGAGCGGAAGGTATGCGAGACTTTGGGCCATGTTTGAGTCCACAAAATGCCTGGAATGTTTTACAAGGTATTGAAACTTTATCTGTAAGAATGCAGAAACACTGTTCTAATGCAGAAAAAATGGTTGAATACCTGTCAAACCATGAAAGTGTTGCATGGGTTTCACATCCAAGTGTACCTGATCATCCTGACCACAAACTTGCACAAAAACTTTTACCTAATGGAAAAGGTTCTATGATAGCTTTTGGTATCAAAGGTGGTAAAGAAGCAGGCGAAGCTTTTATTAATAATGTCATGCTCGCTTCACATCTTGCTAATGTTGGCGATACTAGAACATTAGTAATCCACCCAGCTTCTGCAACGCATTCACAAATGGATGAGGCAACACTAAAATTTGCTGGATTATCACAAGACATGATAAGATTATCAGTAGGTATTGAAGATATTGATGATATTAAAAATGATTTTGAAGCAGGCTTTAGGGCAGCTAGAAAACCTAGACTTGTTTCAAATCAATGAAGTTTAAGGTAAATGGAGAAGAAGTTTTCGCCTCAACTGGAGGAAGACCTTTTGATAAAGAAAAACCATTAATAATATTCGTGCATGGTAGTGGTTTAACCCACATGACATGGGTTCTTCAAACTAGATACTTTGCTTTCCATGGTTATAGCGTCTTAGCTTTAGACATGCCAGGTCATGGACTTTCAAGTGGAAAGAGCTTGAAATCAATAGAAGAAATGGCTGATTGGGTGGGTGATGTAATTGACTCAGTAGGTTATAAAGAGGCATCATTAGTTGGCCATTCTCAAGGCTGTTTAGTAACAGTTGAATGCACATCAAGAAATCCAGAAAAGATAAGAACATTAAGTTTAATGGGTGGAGCTGGTGCAATTCCAATGAATCCTGAGTTATTGTCACTAGCAGAAAATAATGACCCTAAAGCTGTAGTTGGAAGATTAGCTTCAGTCATATCAAAAATTATTAGAGGAAAAAACAAAACTACTTATACACCTCACATGGATGATGGTGATTTTGTTATAGTTAAGAATATTGAACAAATTAAATTTACTGGCAAAAAATTTCAAAATAAAAAATACTATAGACATACTGGATATCCTGGTGGTATCAAGGAAACAACTCCAGAAAAACTTCATATAAAAAAGCCAGGAGAAACTTTAAAACTTGCTGTTAAAAGAATGTTGCCTGGAGGAGTTTTGGGAAAAAAACAATTAACAAAATTAAAAATATACTCTGGAAATGAACATCCTCATTCTTCACAAAACCCAATATTAATTAAATTAGATAAATTAAATAACAAAAATATTATTAGAAATTAATATGGATAATTTAGAGTTGACAGGGAAAAAACCAAAATTAAAACTAGACTTTAAAGACAGTAAATACGCTACTGGTAGAAGAAAAACATCAATAGCTAAAGTTTGGTTAAAAAAAGGATCTGGAAAAATTTTTGTAAATGGAAAACTTTTTAGTGATTACTTTTCAAATGATAATCATAAAATGTTAATTGTTAGACCTTTTGAAGTAATTAATCAAGCTACAGAATATGATGTTAGATGTAATGTAAAGGGTGGAGGACCAACTGGCCAAGCTGGTGCAATGGTTCATGGAATTTCAAAAGCATTAGTTATGTTTGATGAAAATTTTAAATCAGCCTTAAAATCTCATAAATTAACCACCAGAGACTCTAGAGCGGTTGAGAGAAAAAAACCAGGAAGAAAAAAAGCTAGAAGAAGCTTCCAATTCTCTAAAAGATAATTCTTTTTTTAATTTAAACTGTTATAATAGGAAATGTACAAGCTTAACGCTTTAATTGCAGGGTCCACTGGATATATTGGAATTCAACTAATAAAATTATTAGTTAAGCATAAAAATATAAACATAAAATTTTTATGTGGAAATAATTCTGTTGGAAAAAATATTTCTTTTTATGATCGTTCTCTTCAAAATAGAAAACTGCCAAAAATTATTAAATTTAATAAAATATTACTAAAGGAAGTAGATGTAATTTTTACTGCTTTGCCGAACGGTGAAGCTCAAGAAATTTCAAATTCTCTTCTAAATCATAATACACTAATCGATTTATCTGCTGATTTCAGACTTAAAAAAAGTTCAGATTATTTAAAATGGTATAAACAAAAACATAAAGCAGTAAAAAATATCAAAAAAAGTATTTATAGTTTACCTGAAATTTGCTTAAAAAATTTAAAAAAGTATAAAATAATAAGTTGCCCAGGTTGCTATCCTACTTCAATTTTATTACCCCTAATTCCGTTAGTTGAGAAGAATTTAATCAATCTAAAAAATATTGTTGTTGACTCTAAATCAGGCTACTCCGGTGCAGGAAAAAATGTACACAAAAAATTTAAACAGAAAAATTTATATAATTCTTTAAGTGCATACAGTGTTGGTTACCACAGACATATTCCAGAAATTAATCAAGAACTTAATAATCATACTAAAAAAAATTTCAATTTACTTTTCACTCCACATTTATCACCAATGTTTAAAGGAATTTTGAGTACTATCTATGTAGACTTAAAGTCTGGTATATCATTAACAAAATTAAAAAATACACTTAGATTTTTTTATATGAAAAAAAAATTTATTAAGATTTTAGAAAATAATAAACCATTAAGTACCAATGATGTAATAAATACAAATAATTGTTTTATTTCAGTTTGTAAAACACAGCATCAAAATAAGATTATAATCTTATCTGCCATTGATAATTTAATTAAAGGTGGGGCAGGTCAAGCTATACAAAATATGAATTTGAAATTTGATTTTAATATTGATGAAGGTTTAAAATGAAATTGAGTTTATTAACAATCATTCTGCTTCTAAATTGTTGTGCAATCAAATCAACCAAAGATGATTTAAGTAAAGATATAATATTTACAAAAAAAATGAGTTTCAAAGAATTTAAGTTGAAATTAGATCAATATGCAATAATTAGTCCTTATCCTGATATAAAAGATTAATATGAAAAAAAACATAAACATAGCTTTGGTAGGTTTGGGTCAAATCGGCATCTACCTATATAATGAAATATATATAAAAAAAAGTGAGATTGAAAAAAAAACAGGTAAAAAAATCAAAATTGTAGCGATCTCAGCTAAGAATAAAAATAAAAAAAGAAAATTTAAGATTAATAAAAATATTTTTTTCTCAAATCCTTTTAATATTTTTAAAGAAAAAAAGATTGATATTTTGATCGAATCAATTGGTTTATCTGATGGAATTTCTAAAAAAATAATTGAAACTGCTTTAAGAAATAAAATTCATGTAATTACACCAAATAAAGCGCTTATTTCAAAACATGGTGACAAACTTAGTCAATTAGCAGAAATAAACAGAGTTAATCTTGAATTTGAGGCGTCTGTTGCTGGTGGTATACCAATTATAAGAACAATAAAAGAAAGTTTTGCAACAAATAAAATTACAAAAATATACGGAATATTAAATGGAACTTGTAATTATATTATGACCGAAATGGAAAGAACCAAAGATTCATTTAGGAATGTGCTTAAAAAAGCACAAAATCTTGGTTATGCAGAACTGAGTAATCCAAAGTTAGACCTTAATGGTTATGATGCACTTGCAAAAATAAAAATTTTATCATCATTGGCCTTCAATAAAAAAATTTCAAAATCAAAATGTTTGATGGAGGGTATAGAAAATATAGATTATGCAGATATCAAAATTGCAGATCAATTGAATTTCAGAATAAAGTTACTAGGTATTACAGAAATTATTGATAATAAAATTTTTGAAAGAGTACATCCATGTTTAGTCAAAAAAGACTCTTATATAGGTAATGTAAATGGTGTAATGAATGCAGTAATATTAAATGGAACCCCAATAGGTGAGAGTGTTTTACAAGGTGAAGGTGCTGGTCCAGGTCCAACATCTTCTGCGTTAATGTCCGATTTATTATCCATTTTACGTGGGAATATTAAATATCCATTTGGTATTTCTCAAAAAAAAAGAATTAAACCTAAAGTTTTCAATAAAGATCTTTCTTCAAATTCATTATATTTTAGATTAGAAGTTAAAGACAAGCCTGGTGTTCTTTCTTCTATAACAAAACTTTTTGCAAATTATAAAATTTCAATTCAAAGATTGATACAGATTCCTGATAATAAGAAAAAAACTGCATCAATTATTATTATTACTCATGAGGCAAATGAGGCCAACTCACTAAAATGTTTATCAATATTTAAAAAAAATAAAGATGTCATTAAGACACCTGTTTTAATAAGGTTGTTTGACTGATGATTAAAAATTTGGTGTGATTATTAATAATAAAGTTTTAGTCTGTTATCTTTTCACTAAATTTGATAATTATAATGATTTAAGTAAATTTATAGATAATTATAAGTCTTTTTCATCAGGTTATAATCATAAATTAATAATTTGTCTTAAACTATTAGACAATGATAAGTTTAATTATGTCAATAATTTCTTGGTAGAGAAAAAAGTTAAATTTGAAATATTTAAAGATATCAACAAAGATAATGATTTTGATTTTGGAAGTTATTCAAGAATTGCGGATAAATATAAAGATTATCTAATTTTTTTTCTAAACGCTTCATCAAGACCAGTGATTAATAACTGGTTAAAATTAGTAGTTAATAATTATACATCTAACACTATAATCGGTACAACCGCATCATATGAAAGTCATTCAAGTAATATAAAGCTTAAAAAATCTTACAAAATAATTTCCTTCATTATAAAAAAAATGATAAATTCAATATATTTCAATTCATTCCCTAACCCACATTTAAGAACAACTGGTTTTTTAATTTATGCTAGAGATTATATAAGGTTCTATAAAAATAAATCTTGTAAAAATAAGTATGATGCTTGGAAAATTGAAAGCGGCAAATCGAGTCTAACTAATTTTTTTCTAAGTCTTAATTTTAATATTTTATTAATTAATTCTGATGGGAAATCTTTTAAATTTGTTGATTGGCATACTAGTAATACTTATTGTTTCAAAGAAACCTCAAAAATACTAATATCAGATAAACATACTCGAAAATTCGAAAAAATGAATAACAAAGAAAGGAAGAAGATTGTAAAAGTTGTTTGGGGAAATTAATTTTTATGGTCTCAAATTAGATTTCTTGTTAGTAATTGATTTTAATAGGCCATCTAATCTATATTTATATTTTAAGAATTTTTCGTTTCCACTTATTTTATATAAACATATCTTAAATATTGTTCTTATTAAGGTAGGTATAAAGATTATGAATGTTAAAATATCACCGTATTTTTTTTTATTAAAATAATATTTTGACCATATAAAATGCCAAATTAAGATATTTGATATTTTCTTATCTCTTCTGTCTATATCAATCGATCTACCAAAAGATTTAACTTTTGATGTATTAATTTGATAAGAATTATATCCTTTTTTTTTCGCTCTATAACAATAATCAGTTTCCTCAAAATATAAGAAAAAATTATCGTCAAACTTACCAATCTCCTCAAAGCATTTCTTATTAATAAACATACATGATCCATGTATTGAGTCGATAGCGTCATATTCTTTAATTTCTTTAATTTGTTTATGACTTTTATTATTCACATTAACAAATCTTGGTCCTATCGCTGCAAACTTATCGTTTAATTCTTTAGCTAATTTTTTAAATAAACTTAGATCTTTATACGTGAAATTTATGTCTGGACTTATTTGTAAAAAATATTTTGTCGATATCTTGCTGGCAGCATAGTTTAGAGAAGAACTAACACCATCATTTTTTTTTAAAAAAAAAGAAATATTTTTATAATCTCTTTCAATTTTTTCCTTTAATTCATAATCTTCTGAATTTTCTATTATGATAGTTTTAATATTTATTGGAATTTTTTTTACAAATTTGTGAATAATTTTTTTACTTTTGTATGTAATAATGACAATTGTTATATCATCAAAATTAGAAATCATATTTTTATTTTATTTAAAGCATTATTTTTAAATAGATTTGCCTCTTGAATGTATCTTCTTACCATTTGAGAAGTTTTATGACCTGTCATTGCCATTATATTTCTTTCTTCAGCTCCAAACTCTGCTGCAGTAGTTGCAAAACCTGATCTTAAACTATGTCCTGAATATTTTGATGAGTCCAGTCCTGCTAAATTAGTATATTTTTTAATTATAAGAGCTACAGACTTATCTGAAATTTTAAATATTTTTCCATCATTAATATTTTCAAATTTTTGATTTATGTATTCATTAAGTGCTAAAACTGGACAAAATTCTCGATTTTCAAAGTAGGGGATTGCTTTAACATTACCTTCACCGGTTTGATCAGTTTTTGACCTTCTGATAAGAATTTTAACTCCCTCGGGTACAAATTCAACATCATCTTTATGTATATTGACTAACTCAGATCTTCTGAAACCCCCAGAAAACCCTATAAGAATTAGTGCTTTATTTCGTAATTTTTCCCTTAATTTATTACGTTCTTGATTTTTATCTTTTGCAATAAATTTTTCTTCAGATATTGCTTTAATTATTAATTTTAAATCATTGATTAATATAGGTTTTTTTGCTTTTTGTCTTGAACCTAAGGTCCTTTTAATACCATGTAAATTTTCCATAATCATTGGGTGTTTTGTATCTAAATACTGACCCTTTATTTTATGAACTACTCCTATTGATACCAATCTTCTTTTTAGAGTACTAAATTTAGCAGTTTTAGCCATTTTAGTTAAATATAATGAGACAATTCTTGGATCTGTAGGAAGATATTTAACATTATTATCAATACAAAAAGATGAAAAATGCTTAAAATCTGCTTTATAGGCTCTCAAAGTGTTGTGTGCTTTGGACATTTTGAGATTATTTAAAGTTTCTTCCTCTAATTTTTGCAAATCTTTAGTAAGATTATTGATAGTTGGTTTTTGAGTTATTATCTCAAATGGTTTTTTTAAGCTCATGTACTTATATATTTCCGATAATCATTAATTATCGGAAATATATATTAGATGATTTTTATTGTCAATAGTTTAAATATAAATAGTTATGGGTTCAATTGATGGAGAAATTCCTGCAGTATGGTTTTTAATTAGCTCATTTGGTTTTATTATTTTAAGTACAATTCAATATCGAACTACGGGTAAGAGCTTCAACACAATATTTTTGTTTACAATGGCAATTATATTTTTAGCTAGTTACTTTATATTATTGACGAAATAAAAGTTATCACCATAATTCACAGAAAATATCTAATTTTTAAAAAAACAACTATTTAGTGATACCCTATTTTCCATTATTTTGATAAATTAATTGTTAATTAAGAGGCAACTCTTAACTGGCCGATTGGAGAAAAACCGAGAGGTACAATTCCAGGGGGCAGAAAGCTTCACAAAGCATCGCTGAACATGTGGAGCGGGAGGCATGGCGGTAGCGCATCAACGACGTGCCAAAACAACTGTTCTTTGCACCCTTAAAAGTGCAAGGGAACAGGGGTTTTCAACCACAATGATACTCAAAGGCACGAAATTTCAATTAAAGGTTTGGAGATACCTTAAAACCATTAAAAAAGGTAAGATAAAAACCTATAAACAAGTAGCTATCGGCATAAAAAGCCCCAAATCAGCTAGAGCTGTGGCTAATGCTTGTGCTAAAAACCCATATGCCCCTATAATACCTTGTCATAGAGTTATAAAGACCGATGGAGGGCTTGGAGGCTACTCTGGAAGAGGAGGAATTAAGCAAAAGCTTAGATTACTAAGATCTGAGAAGGTAGCAATTTAGCCCTATTTTAAGGCATTTCTAGGTTAAAAAAGTTAGTAAAATCAACGTTTTTTTTCTTTTTACACTATTTTACCCTAAATATTATAATTCGCCCTTCAGTTGTACCATATATAAGCACACAGCAAAAATTGACCCCTCTACGGCTGTTTAAATGGTATATTCAATTAGTGCATCACTCTACTATTTAAGACTATCAACGATTTTTTACCACCCTACTTTTCAATTAATTATAAAAAAAACGTGT
>CABXTU010000025.1 GCA_902515205.1 uncultured Pelagibacteraceae bacterium
AGCTACCATCATCCCTCTTATCTTTAATGTCTCTATTGAACCTTTGAAAGTTTTTACACCAACACCATCATAAACAACATCAATACCATTTTTTCCAACTATTTTTTCCACTTCTTCAACAAAATCTTTTTCTGAATAATTAATAACGTGATGACAACCATTTTTTTTAGCAATTTCTTCTTTTGCTTTTGATCCAACGGTTCCAATAACTTCAGCACCTAAAGCATTAGCCCATGGACATAAAATTTGACCTAAAGCACCCGCTGCAGCATGGTATAAAACTTTATCACCTTTTTTTAAAGGATAGGCTCTATGTAATAAATATTCTGCGGTAATTCCCTTTAAAGTAATACATGATGCTACTTCATCTGAAATACCATCTGGAACTAAAACTAATTTTTCTTCAGGCATAACTTGTTTTTCCGAGTAGGCACCAATAGGCATTGATGCATGTGTAACTCTATCACCCACATTAAATAGACTTACTTCTGAACCAACCTCTTCAATTTGTCCACAAGCCTCAAGACCAATACCACTTGGAAGTGGAATAGGATAAAGTCCAGTACGATGATAGATATCAATAAAGTTTAATCCAATAGAATTATTTTTTATTAAAACTTCTTTTGGGCCAGGCTTTCCAACCTCAATATCTTGAATTTTAAGAACTTCAGGTTCACCAAATTTTTCTATTCTTATTAATTTCATTATTTATTTTACAAAGGTACCATTATGATAATCTTGGACAGCTTGCAAGATTTCAGCTTTAGTGTTCATTACAAATGGGCCGCCCCTAGCAATTTCCTCATTAATTGGTTTTCCTGAGATAAGTAAGAATTTTGCACTAGTTTGTGCTGTGACTTTTAAAGTTTTGCCTTTTGACAGTAAAATTAAAGTACTATCTTTTACTTTATCATGTTTTTTTTCACCAATTTTTATTTCCCCTTTAATTAAGTATATAAATGTATTGTGAGCAGAAGGTAGATTGTAATTAAATTCTTTTTCTTTTTTCAACTCAACATCAAAATAAGTAGGATTTACATTATGTTCCTTAACAGGACCTTTAGCATTTTCAAATTTACCTGCGATAACCTTAACCTGCTTTTCATCATCTTTGTGAATACTCATTTTATCTGCATCAATATAAATGTACTCTGGTTTACTCATTTTTAACTTAGCTGGCATATTTATCCATAATTGAAATCCGTGTAGTTTACCTTCTTTCATCGCAGGCATTTCAGAGTGAATAATTCCACTTCCAGTTTTCATCCACTGCACATCACCAGCAGACATTTTTCCTTTGCCTCCAGCACTGTCTTTATGTTCAAAGTCACCTGCAAGCATATAGGTAACTGTTTCAATCCCTCTATGGGGATGAGGAGGAAAACCGGCAATATAATCTTCACTATTTTCAGAACCAAATTCGTCTAACATTAAAAAAGGATCAAAATAATTAGGTTCAACACCAATACTTCTTTTTAACTTAACTCCCGCTCCATCAGATGCTGGAATTGGGTCTATAATTTTATCTATTTCAACTATCATATTTTATCAGAGTAATTGTTAAATTTAAATTTTCAATGTTACTTTTTGTTATGTGAACCGTCACAAAAGGGTTGGTTGTTAGTCTGTTTGCAAGCACAAAAAAACATTTTTTTGGTTAATTCAGCTTTATATACCAAAGGATTAAATTCACTTCCTTTGTGTGAACCATCACAGAAGGGTTGTTTAATGCTCATACCACAACTACACCAATAATAAGACTTTCCTTGTTCAACGTCTATTGCAATTGCTCCTTCTCCCGCTCTTTGACCTTTAATCATGTTCCCCCTTAAATTAATTTTGTTAAATCGCTTAAATTTTTAATTTCATTTTGAGGCTTATAATCCAAATTGTCAAAAATACTATTATTCCTATTTACCCAAATCGAGTTAAAGCCGTAATTTCCTCCACCGGAGACATCCCATGTGTTTGCGCTCAAGAAAGCAACTTCATTTTTTTCAATTTTATATTTTTTAATAGGTAAGTCGTAGACTTTTGAGTCTGGCTTATAAATTCCTACTTTCTCAATAGAAAATAAATCATCAAATAAATCATCTAAGTCATTACTCTTAACCAACTCATTTAAGAGAGAAGGAGTCCCATTTGAAAGTATAGCTAATTTAAAATTTTTTTCTTTTAATGTTTTTAGAGTTTCTGGAACTTCTTTAAAGGTAGAGAGAACTTTATATAAATTTAACAATTCATTTTTCATTGAATGATCAATATTAAAGGCTTTCATTGATTTATTTAAACTGTCTTCTGTAATCTGCCAAAAGTCTTTGTGTCTTTTCATTAAACTTCTTAACCAAGTATATTCTAATTGAGTAGTTCTCCAATAATTTGCAAAACCTTCCCACTTATCTCCAATTTTATCTTTACATTTCTCAGCAGCTGAATTGACATCAAACAATGTCCCGTAGGCATCAAAAATTATTGCTTTAATATTTTTCATAAACTAACTTAACATAAATGAGCATTATTAGATTATTTTTTTCAGCGATATTATCTGCTGACATGACTGACAAATTGGATAAGTCTCAATCTCATTATTTAACTAAAGTGATGAGAATAAAAGAAAATGAGGTTTTTTCTTTATTTAATAAAAATGGAGAATGGGAAGCAAAAGTTTTAGGAATATCAAAAAATATTGTTGAATTTAAAACAACTAAACAATTAAGACAAAAAGAAAATTTTAAAGAATTATGGTTAGCTTTTTCTCCTATTAAATCAAATTTTCAAAATTTTATGATTCAAAAAGCAACAGAGTTAGGAGTTACAAGATTTTTACCAATTATTTTTGACCGGACAGTAGTTAGAAAAATAAATAAAGAACGTTTAGAAAAAATTGTAATTGAAGCAAGTGAACAATCAAACCGCATAAGTGTACCTGTAATTGAAGAATCTCAAAACTTAGATAATTTTTTAAAAACCATTTCAATAGATTTAATTTTTACAGATTTAAATTCGAATAATAATAAAATTGATAAATCTAAGCTTACAGATAAACCAGTTTGCATTATTGTAGGTCCAGAGGGTGATTTTTCAGAAGCTGAAAGACAGAAGATTCTTTCATTTAAAGGTGTTCAGCCAATAAAGATTAATGAAAATATTTTAAGGTCAGAAACAGCAGTCATATCTGCAATTTCGATCATAAATTATGTGATTAATTGATAAATTGTCGCGAAAACTAAAGTGTAATTTTTATAAAAGAGCTTTATATAGCTAAGTAAATGAAAAAAATTTTATTAATAATTTCAAGCATTTTTATTTCAGGAAATACATTTGCTGATCAACCTAAAGACTGGCAATTAGGTTTTCAAAATCCCGCATCAGATGGAATGAGAGATATTGTTAATTTTCACAACAATCTTTTACTTCCAATTATAATTGCAATTAGTGTTTTTGTTTTATTTTTGATGTTATATGCATGTGTAAGATTTAGAGCTTCAGCAAATCCAAACCCTTCAAAAAGAACTCACAACGTTACTGTAGAAATTTTATGGACTTTAATTCCATGTTTAATTTTAATAGTAATGGCAGTTCCATCATTTAAGATTTTATATAAACAAGACACAATTCCAAAAGCTGATTTAACTATTAAAGCTGTTGGATATCAGTGGTATTGGGGATACGAATATCCTGACGAAAATATAATATTCGACTCTTATATGATTGAAGAAAAAGATTTAAGATCAGATCAACCTAGACTACTATCAGTAGATAATGAAGTTGTTGTTCCAGTAAATAAAGTTGTAAAAGTTTTAATAACAGCTAATGATGTTCTACACGCATGGGCATTACCAGCATTTGGTGTTAAAAGAGATGCAGTCCCGGGAAGAATTAACGAGACATGGTTTAAAGCAGAAAAAGAAGGAACTTATTACGGTCAGTGTTCTGAACTATGTGGAATTAAGCATGCTTTTATGCCAATTACAGTTAAAGTAGTAAGTGATGAAGATTACCAAGAATGGTTATCAGAAGCACGAGTAAAATTTGCAAAAGAAGAAATTGGAAATGATAAATTAAAAATAGCGAGTAAATAAATATGTATACACAAACAGCATCAAACGACGATCATCATACACCAACAGGTTGGAAACGTTGGGCTTATTCAACTAATCACAAAGATATAGGTACAATGTATTTAATCTTTGCGATTGTTGCAGGGGTAATTGGAACGGCATTTTCAGTTTTGATGAGAATGGAATTGATGCATCCTGGTGATGGCATCTTAGGTGGAAATTATCATTTATACAATGTGTTAGTAACTGGTCATGGTTTAATCATGATTTTCTTTATGGTAATGCCAGCAATGATAGGTGGCTTTGGTAATTGGTTTGTTCCAATTATGATTGGTGCCCCAGACATGGCATTTCCAAGAATGAATAATATTTCTTTTTGGTTGTTACCAGTTTCGTTAACACTATTAATTTTATCAATTTTTGTTGATGGCCCTCCAGGTCAAACAGGTGTAGGTGGTGGATGGACTATTTATCCTCCATTGTCATCTAAAGCAGGTCAACCAGGTCCAGCTATGGATTTAGCAATTTTAAGTTTACACTTAGCAGGAGCTTCTTCAATTCTAGGAGCTGTGAATTTTATCACTACGATTCTAAATATGAGAACCCCAGGTATGACATTACATAAAATGCCTCTATTTGCTTGGTCAATTCTAGTAACAGCATTTTTATTATTATTATCTTTACCAGTACTTGCTGGAGCAATTACTATGTTGTTAACTGATAGAAATTTTGGAACTGCATTCTTTGAGGCACAAACAGGAGGTGACCCGGTTTTATTCCAACATTTATTTTGGTTCTTTGGTCACCCAGAAGTTTATATTTTAATTCTTCCAGGTTTTGGAATGATTAGTCATATTGTTTCAACATTTTCTAGAAAACCAGTTTTTGGTTATTTAGGTATGGCATATGCGATGGTAGCAATTGGAATTGTAGGATTTGTTGTATGGGCCCACCACATGTACACTGTAGGTTTAGGCACTGATACAAAAGCATATTTCTTAGCTGCTACGATGATTATAGCAGTACCTACTGGTATAAAAATTTTTTCATGGATTGCAACAATGTGGGGTGGATCAATATCATTTAAAACACCTATGATGTGGGCACTTGGATTTATATTTATGTTCACAGTTGGTGGAGTAACAGGTGTGGTATTGGCAAATGCTGGAGTAGATACTGCAATGCACGACACTTATTACGTGGTAGCACATTTTCATTATGTTTTATCTTTAGGCGCAGTTTTTGCAATTTTCGCAGGTTTCTATTATTGGTTTTCAAAGATGTCAGGTTATGAATATTCTGAGTGGTTAGGTCATTTACATTTTTGGTTAACATTCGTAGGTGTTAATCTAATTTTCTTTCCTCAACATTTCTTAGGATTAGCAGGAATGCCAAGAAGATATGCAGACTATCCAGATGCTTTTGCAGGATGGAATTACATCTCTTCAGTAGGCTCATATGTAGCCGTTGCAGGATTAGCAGTATTTTTTGTAAATCTAATTTACTCTTTTGCCAAAAAAAAAGCAGCTACCCAAAACCCTTGGGGAGAAGGGGCTACTACTTTAGAATGGACCGTACCATCTCCACCAAATTTTCATACTTTTGAGGAGTTACCAAAATTTGAGGATGATCAAGAAACACAAAAATCACATAGCTAATATAATAGCTAAAAAAATAAATGAATAGTTCTAAGGCGAAAAAAAAAAATTTAAGTCAGGAAGATTTATTTAATTTTTCTGAATTATTTAAATTAATGAAACCAAGAGTGATGTCATTGGTAATCTTTACTTGTGCAGTTGGTTTATTGACATCACCAAATCTTGTTTCTACTAAAGATGCTATAATTGGAATTTTGTTAGTTTCTTTAGGAGCAGGAGCTGCTGGTGCATTAAACATGTGGTACGAATCAGACCTAGATGCTTTAATGTCAAGAACCTGTCTAAGACCAATACCAACTGGCAAGGTAAATAGAAATCAAGCGCTTATTTTAGGTGTTACTCTATCTGTAATTTCTGTTTTGGCGCTAGATTATTTTACAAATAGAATTTCAGCTGCAATATTGCTTTTAACAATTTTATTTTATGTTTTTGTATATACAATTTGGTTAAAAAGAAGAACGCCTCAAAATATCGTGATAGGCGGAGCAGCAGGAGCTTTTCCTCCAGTTATTGGATGGACTATTGCTACAGGCTCTTTATCAATTGAACCATTAAGTTTTTTTTTAATAATATTTTTTTGGACCCCATCTCATTTTTGGGCTTTAAGTTTATATAAATCTGATGATTATAAAAAAGCCAAAATACCTATGCTTCCATTAACTAATGGTGTGGAAAGTACAAAAATTAATATTTTTATTTATTCACTATTAATGCTTCCTGTAATTATTTTTCCATATTCTATAGATTTTGCTGGATTAGCATTCTTGATACCTTCATTGTTATTAACTCTTTACTATAATTTTTTATGTTTTGAACTTTACAATTTTAAGAAAAATAAGTTTAACTCTAAAAAAGCAAAAGGAATATTTGGGTATTCTATCTTATATTTATTTTTGGTTTTTGTTCTTTTTCTGATAGATAAGATTTTATGATAACACCTAATAAAAAAACTAAAAAAAAAAATATTTTAACAGCTTTAACAATCATCGCTTTTATGATTTTTCTTTTCTTTTTTACCTTATATAACACAGGAGTGTTTGATAGAGCATTATGATACAAAAAAAAAACTTAACACCTTTAATATTGGCTGGAATTTTTGTTTTAATGTTAGGGTTGTCATACGCAGCAGTTCCTCTGTATGACTTATTCTGTAGAGTGACAGGTTTTGGTGGAACCACTCAGGTGTCTAAAGATGCTCCAAAAATAGTATTAAACAAAATAGTAAGTGTGAGGTTTGATACCAATGTTAATAATTTACCATGGGATTTTAAGGCTAAGTCAAATGTTATTGATGTGAAAGTTGGTCAAGTAAACAAAATAGAATTTGAAGTAGAAAATTATAGCAATGAGCCTACTGCTGGAGTAGCAACATTTAATGTTTCTCCATCTAGTTTTGGTAAGTATTATAGTAAACTAGGTTGTTTTTGTTTTGAGAAACAAGAACTAAAAGCTGGAGAAAAAGCAACATATGTAATGACTTTTTA
>CABXTU010000026.1 GCA_902515205.1 uncultured Pelagibacteraceae bacterium
ATATAATAATTTTTCTGGTTCTTTTAAATTACAAAAATGCCATCCACCATCTTCTATTATATTATTTAATCTTACCTTATCTATTCTCCAGAATGGTCTTTTTTTAAACTTAAGGTTCCTTAACCATTGTGGTGATTTTAAATATTTTTTTACACATATCCTACTTCCCATCCAATGAGGGTTAGTTTGACTTTGAAGATTAAGCTTATAGTAAAAGTGAAGCTGTCTAAATGCAGCAAATTTCATCTCCTTTTTAAAGTTTATTAGTTTTTTTGGATTAGGTATTTCATCTAAATCAGAAATAATAATTAAATCTTCTTCATCCGCCCTAGTAATCCCTCTTTTAATTGCATTTCTTTGAAAGTTTTCTCTAATATATGGATTCTCTCCATCGGGTAAATCTTCTACAGGAATATAGATAATTTTTTTTTTAAATTTGTTATATCTTTCTATTTTAAATTTTAAGGGCTTTAAATTGTTTTGCCAAGTTTTATTTCCCTCTACAATTACAAAATAATCCACAAAATCATTTAATATATTCAATCTTAAATCTAATAAAAAATCCTCATCGAGATAAGAAAAACAATCGTATATTTTCATTATTTTTCCTTACTAATTTTTAAAACTCCAATAAAAGCTTCTTGTGGTATTTCAACTCTACCAAATTGTTTTGACCTCGCTTTACCTTTTTTCTGTTTTTCTAAAAGCTTTCTTTTTCTATCTGTTGCCCCACCGCCGTGAATTTTTGTCAAAACATCTTTTTTAAAACCTTTAATTGTTTCTCTTGCTATAATTTTTCCACCAATTGATGCTTGAACTGGAATCATAAAGTTATGTCTTGGAATTAAATCTTTCAATTTTTCACAAACTTCTCTTCCAGTTTTTTGAGCAAAATTTTTATGTATCATCATTGCAAGAGCATCAACAGGCTCGCTGTTTACTAAGATTCCAAGTTTTACTAAATCACCTTCTCTATAACCAATTATTTCATAGTCAAAACTTGCATAGCCACTAGTCATTGACTTAATACGATCATTGAAATCAAAAACTACTTCGTTCAAAGGGAGTTCGTAACTCAAAACAGCCCTATTTCCAGAATAACTAAGATTTGTTTGAACACCTCTTTTATCCTGACATAATTTGATAATTGGTCCCAAATATTCATCTGGTGTTATTAAAGTTGCTTTAATCCATGGTTCTTCAATAAATTTTATAAAAGTGGGGTCCGGCAGACTTGTGGGATTTTGCAAATCAATAATATCTCCATTATTCAAGTTTACTTTATAAACAACTCCTGGAGTTGTAGTTAATAAATTTACATCAAATTCTCTTTCTAATCTTTCAGTTATTATCTCTAGATGTAGTAATCCTAAAAATCCACATCTAAATCCTAATCCTAAAGCAGATGACGACTCTGCTTCATATGAAAAACTTGCATCGTTTAATTGTAATTTAGCTAATCCATCTTTTAGTTTTTGATATTCAGAGCTATCTACTGGAAATAAACCACAAAATACTACTGGTTTACTTGGTTTAAAACCAGGTAAAGGTTGTAATTTCGATTTTGAGGCATCACAAATCGTATCACCCACTTTTGTCTCTGACAAAACTTTAATACCCGTAGTAATAAATCCAATCTCACCAGCATTTAAATTATCAATATCTTTTGCTTTAGGTGTAAAAACTCCTACTTTTTCGACCATATAGTCTTGATCTGTTGAAAGCATTTTTATCTTCATGTTTTTAATTAATTTACCATTTATCACTCTTACTAAAATAACTACCCCTAGATAAGAATCATACCAACTATCTACCAATAAACATTTTAAATCCTCATTTGGACTTCCTTTAGGACCGGGTAATTGATCAATAATTTGCTCTAAAATTTCTTCAATTCCTTCTCCTGTTTTCCCTGAGCACGGAACTGCATTTTCTGTACTTATACCAATAACATCTTCAATTTGTTTATTTGTTCTATCTAAATCTGACGCTGGTAAATCTATCTTATTTAATACCGGAATAATTTCATGATTAATATCTAATGCCTGATAAACGTTTGCTAACGTTTGGGCTTCTACTCCCTGTGTGCTATCTACTATTAATATCGAACCCTCACACGCATAAAGAGATCTGCTAACTTCATAGCTGAAGTCTACGTGTCCTGGTGTATCAATTATATTTAAAATATAATTTTTTCCATTTTTGGCTTTATAATTTAATTTTACTGTTTGAGCTTTGATAGTTATTCCTCTTTCTCTTTCAATATCCATTGAGTCAAGGACTTGTGCTTTCATTTCCCTCTCTGATAAACCTCCACACTTATGAATAATTCTATCTGCTATTGTTGATTTACCATGGTCAATATGTGCAATAATTGCAAAATTTCTTATATTATCAATAGTGCTCATTTAATTTTTCAAGATCTAATTTTAGCACCAGTTTTATTTTCTACTGTTTCAATAATTAATTTATTTATTTTTTCTAAATCATTATCATTTAATGTTTTTTCAAATGACTGAATTGTAACACTGATTGCTACTGATTTTTGATTTTCGGGGATGTTATCTCCCTGATAAACATCAAAAACTTGTATATCTTTAATTAAACTTTTATCCACACTGGTAACAGCATTAATCAACTCTTGCACATTTACATCTTTGTTCATTATAAATGCAAAATCTCTGTCAGATTTTTGGTAGTTTGAAACTATAAATTTTGTTTTTTGATCATTTAATGTTTTTTTTGGTAAGTTTAAGTTATCTATGAAAATTTCAAAGCCTACTAAAGATTCTGTTTTCATATCAATCTTTTTCAAAATAATAGGA
This sequence comes from uncultured Pelagibacteraceae bacterium, assembly GCA_902515205.1. Classification (GTDB taxonomy): domain Bacteria; phylum Pseudomonadota; class Alphaproteobacteria; order Pelagibacterales; family Pelagibacteraceae; genus Pelagibacter. The sequence goes on from CABXTU010000026.1 coordinate 2,826, forward strand.
TGAATTTCGCCAAAATATGCAGCCACCTGATCTTTTCCTTTATTTAAAAATAATCTGCCTGATTTACCAGGATGATAATAATTAGGAGTTTCGTTATCTATAAAAAATTTATCAGAATTATAGCCCGCTTCAACTAAAGTTTTAACTACATCTCTTTTAACATCAAATACATCTACATTTCTTTCTTTTTCAATCCAGTTTAATCTAAATTTTTTGCCTGCCAACAAACCGCAAACTACTATATTTTGATCACCAGGATTATAACCATTAAAAATAGGACCTATCTCAAATAAAGATAAATCTTTAAAACCTCTATCGAGATTCTTATTCATATACATTATCAAATTTGAGAATAATGAGTTTCTTAGAACGCCCAATTCAGAACTTATAGGATTCACAATTTTAATTTCTTTATTTGTTCCTTTAAAGTAATTATTGTAATTTGAGTCAGTAAAAGACCAAGTGATTGCCTCTAAATAGCCTTTAGAGGCGATTGATCTTTGTAAAAAGTGAAATAGCTTTTGAGATAGATTTAAAGTAGATTTAGTTCTTTCTTTTACTGGTTCTATAGTTTTAATCTTATCATAACCACTTATTCTCACTAATTCTTCAACAATATCAGCTTCTTGTGAAATATCAGGTCTCCAAGATGGAATAGTTAACTTTAAATATTTTTTTTCTTTTTTAGATTTAATACCGAGATCTTCCAAAATTTTAATCATTACTTTTGTAGAAATTTTTGAACCAGATATTTTTTCAAATGAATTTGTATCAAATAAGAGTGTTTTATCTTTATAGGTTTCAATTTTTTGAATATCTACTTTGCTAATTTCACCACCACAGATTTCTTTAATCAATGATGTTGCTCTATTTAAACCGTTTTCAATAGATAAGGGATCTATACCTCTTTCAAATCTAAATTTTGCATCTGTATCAAGACTTAATTTTTTTGCTGTCTTTCTTATCGATCTTGGTTCAAAAAAAGCTGACTCTAATAATATATTTTTTGTATCAAATTCTGTGCCAGATCTTGTTCCTCCAATAATTCCACCTAATCCTAAAATACCTTTGTTATCACTTATTACGCACATGCCATTTTCTAACTTATAAAGTTTATTATCGAGTGCTGTAAACTCCTCTCCAGACCTGGAATTTCGAACTATAATACTTTTTTCAATCTTATCCGCATCATACGCGTGTAATGGACGATTTATATCTAGCATAACATAGTTAGTAATATCAACTATTGCTGAAATTGGTTTTTGACCAACTGAAATCAATTTATCTTTTAACCATTGGGGACTTTCAGTATTTTTTACATTAGTTATTAAACAACTTCCAAAAATATTACAACTCTGGCCTTTTTCTTTAATTATTTTTACTTTTAAAGTTTGTTTTTTTTTTGACTTAATTTTTTTCTCTTTATAATCCTTTAATTTTCCAAAACCAGAGGCAGCAAGGTCTCTGGCTATTCCTCTAACACCTAAGCAGTCAGGTCTATTAGGAGTTACTGAAATATCAATAACGTTTGAATTTGATTTTGAAAAAAAACTACTACCAATTTTTTTTTCATATTTAGATTTTGATAATTCTACAATTCCACTACTTTCATCAGATAGGTTCAGTTCGGACTCAGAACAAAGCATCCCGTAAGAAGTAATGCCTCTAATCTTTGCTATTACTAGTTTTGTTTTAGTTTTAGGGATGATCGCTCCTGGGGGGGCATATATGGTGATTAATCCTTCTTTAGCATTAATTGCACCACATACAACTTTTTTTAATTCCTTTTCTCCAATGTTAACGTCACAAATTTTAAGCCGGTCTGCGTTAGGATGTTTTTCAATTTTTGTAATTTTTGCAACCTTAAATAAATTATTACTAGCAGATAAATTTTCGACACTTTCTACTTCTAAGCCAATGTTAGTTAATTGTTCTAAAAGATTTTTCTCTTGGAAGTTAGTCTTTAAATGGTCTTTCAGCCAATCAAATGTGATTTTCATCTACTTAAACCTCTGTAATTTGTTGGTACATCTAATGGATCAAATCCAAAGTGGTTTAACCATCTATAATCACACTCAAAAAAAGCTCTTAGGTCATTAATACCGTATTTTAACATTGCTAATCTATCAATTCCTATACCAAATGCATAACCCTGAAATTTTGTTGAATCAATTTTTACATTTTTTAAAACATTTGGATGAACCATTCCACATCCTAAAATCTCTAGCCATTTATCACCTTCACCTATTATTATTTTTCCATCTTTAATCTCATAACCTATGTCAACTTCAGCAGATGGTTCTGTAAAAGGAAAATGACTTGGTCTAAATCTCATTTTAATTTTTTCAACCTCAAAAAACTCTTTAATAAAATAATTTAAGCAACCCTTTAAATGGCCCATGTTTATATTTTTATCTATATGAAGACCTTCGACTTGATGAAACATTGGTGCATGTGTTTGATCACTATCTGATCTATAAGTTCTTCCTGGTGCAATTATTTTAAAAGGTGGTTTATCTTTTAACATAGTTCTTATCTGAACTGGAGAAGTATGGGTACGTAGTAATTTTTCCTTTTTCTCGTCAAGATAAAATGTATCATGCATATCCCTTGCAGGATGGTTGTCAGGAGTATTTAACGCTGTAAAATTATTGTACTCATTTTCAACATCTGGACCCTCTTCTACACAAAAACCTATTTCAGAAAAAATAGACGATATTTCATCTATAGTTTGAGATACTGGATGGATTTTACCTCTAACAAATGGTCTCTCAGGTAAAGTAACATCAATTTTTTCTTTTTTTAATTTTTCGTTAATTTCTGCATTTTCAATTTCAGTTATTTTAAGATTAATTAAATTTTGAAACTC
>CABXTU010000027.1 GCA_902515205.1 uncultured Pelagibacteraceae bacterium
CTTTTCTTTTTGCCTCGGCTGCCGCTGCTTCTGCTTTTTGTTGAGCCTCTTTTGCTGCTTTAGCTGCTGCCCTAGCTTTTTCTGCAGCTATTCTTTGAGCATCTTCAGCTGCTTTTGTTGCTGCTCTTTGAGCTTGTTTTGCTTTTTGTTCAGCTGCTGCTGCAGTTTTTTTTGCTATTCTTTCAGCTTTTAATTGAGCTTCCTTTGCCGTCTGGGTTGCGATTTCTGTTTGTCTTTGAGCTTTAGCAGATGCCTCTTTTGCTAATCCCTTAACATTATTAACATTGACGTTAGAACTAACAAGTTTTGCTTGATCATCAATTACACTTTTAACAGCTTTTGCCTCATCTGATGGTTTTGCAGCATAAACGTCTTTTGCAATAGCGAATGTATCAATTTCAAGATCTAAACTTACTTCAGCACCTAACCCTAGTCTTGCGCCTATGTCTACAGAAGCTGATAATGTTCCATCAGTTCCAACAGAAGCTCCTCCACCTACTTCACCACCAACTGATGTACCTGCAGAAACTCCTGCGCTTGTAGAGGCTCCTCCATATGCTCCTTCAACACCAGCTTCACCAGTAGCTTCCACAGCGGCACCTGCGTAGGCTGAGGCGCCTCCCTCAGCACCAACTTGATCATCGTTGTATCCTACAAATCCTGATGCTTCTGCTCCAACTCCGGCTGTTGCTGAAACTCCACCAGTTGCACTTCCCTCTGTATTACCGTCTAAATTTCCTGAAACTCCTATTGATGCTTCTGCACTAACTGAGGCACCTACACCTCCTTCAGCGACTACAGCTGTGTCCGTTACCTCTGCTTCTGCTGATGCACCAGCTTCTGCTCCAACTGAGGCCTCTGCTTCGGCAGTCACTCCACCTATCTCAGTACTTGCTCCTGCATCCGCTCCAACTGAGGCACGAGCTTCTGCTGAAACATTTGAGTTATCAATTTCTACTGATGTTGATGTTTCTACTTCTGTACTCGCCTCTGAGTTCGTTTCAATTATCACAGAGATTGATTGACTTGTTTGGTCTCCAACTTTTGTTTCACTTGAAGTTGAAAAATCGATCATTTTATCAGCTTCAAGAGCTGGAATTACAAATGCTTTAACATCAGTGTTGATTAAAAAGATGAAACTAGAGATAAAGATTATAAAGTTTTTCATATAAGTATTTTTCTTATTCCATACTTTTATATGAAAATATACTTCTGAATTTTTAAAGGTCGTAAAAATATCTTCAACCTTTAATTGAAATAAAAACTTTCTATTATTTTGCGAACATCTTGCTTAAATCGAAAGACTTTGAAAGTCCAAATGAGACTGCGTCAGAAATATAGTCATAATTCATTATATTGGACTCAGAAAATGTTCTTTCAAAAGCTAAATTCATAACTAAATTTTTGTTTGGATCAAGCGATGTTATAAAGTCACCTAGGGCTTTACTAATTGATAAATCAACAGTATTTACAGTATCAGATCTTTTATTTGTACTTAAAGAAGTGTCAGCATTTTTGTAATCTGTAAAAGTTAAACTTTCTCCAATTGAAAAGTAAGCCCAAGGGAGAGAAAAATTAGCTCTCAAATCTATATCATAAGATGAATAATCATTTCCAGCATCAACTAGTACATCTGAGTCTGCATAAGTTAATCCAGTAGTAAAAGAGATTTTATCATTTTTATAAAAATTATACCCTAAAGAAAAACTATTTGTTGTTGAGTTAAAGTCTCTAATAGCATCATAAGATGAATTTTGATTATACTTGGTGTCAGTCAATGAATATCCATAACTAAATTTATGTCTTTCTCCTTTTAAAAATGATCCATTTATTCCAACAAGATTCGATAACATTTCTGCACTATATTTATTTTCATATTTACTCATCATTAAGAATGGAGCAAAATTGAAATCTCCTAAATACGTATCCATCGAAAAAACCATCCCATAATTATCATAATCACCCGAAGTACCTTGATGTTGATCTGAATTACCTAAATTAGCATTTATCATAAAAGATGATTTTTCCCCAAAGAATTTAAAAGCTGTGACTCCTATATTTTTGGTTGAGGTATTGTCAAATTTTGGATCTGCGAAAGAAATAACTTCATTGTTACTAATCTGTTTATTGTCCTTGGTCACACTGCTAACATTGTTGTCTTGATTGTATCCGTAGGATATCAAAGCAGATATCATCCATTCCGGAGGTGTTACTGGTTCGCTATGAATAAAATTAAAAGAGGATTCTATTTGTTTTACAAAATCAAGTTGTATATCAGTTGTGTTTTGATTTTGCTTTATCTCTTTAATCAAAGCAAATGCTTCGTTTTTCATGTCGGTTTGTTTATAAACACCAAGTAAATCTAATTTAATCTTTATATTATCTGGATAAATTTTACTCATTCTCTTTATTGCAGATATGCCCTCTTTTACATGTCCTGCTTTAAATTGTTGTCTTGCAAATTGATAATTAAGCTTCATATCTTTTGGATTTTGTAAAATCTGACTCCAAGTCACATTTTTTTTTGCAACATATTCATTCTTAATACTCCTATTTTTAAGAATACTTTCTGAAATTTTGCCAATTTCCTCCATATTAGCAAGAAGACTAGGTGAGGATTTTACTTGATGTTTAAATATACCTGTCATATAGGAAAGAAGAGTTTTGCTCTCTTCTTCGTTCTTAAATGTCGACTCAAATTTCTCAACGAATTTTAGATTGTTTTCTGTAGTATTTTTATTTTTTTTAATTTCATCAATTATTGCTAAAGCCTTCTCCTCTAAACTTGCTTCTTTATAAATTGCGAGGAGGTCTAATTTAATCTGTATATTATTAGGATAAATTTGAGCTAATTTTTCTATTGTATTAATGCCTTCATCTATATTTTTTGCAGCAAACTGTTGCCTAGCATACTTATAATTTAACTTTATATCGTTCGGGTTTTCTAAAATTTGATTTTGAGTGATCAGCTTTTCTTCTTCTGACGATACTGGAACAGATTTTGTTATCTCTACAAATAAGGATATGAAGGCAATAAAGGCAAATAATATCCCGATAGAATTGGTTTTTACTCTTTTTTGATTAGATTTTTTTCTCTTATGATTAGATCTTTTTCTTTTTAGATTGGACTTTTTTTTAGAAATAGACATTTTATCGTTTGAATGTTTAACCTAATAGAATTTATATTTACAGTAAAAATATGAAAAATATTAATTCTAATGGAGGTTTAAAAATTGCTCTTTACGAACCGGATATTCCTCAGAATACTGCAGCAATAATTAGAACATGCGCTTGTCTAGGAGCAAAATTAGAAATTATAGAGCCTTGTGGATTTTTATTAAGTGATAAAAGATTTAAAAGAGTTGTAATGGATTATATGGAGGAGAAAGACATCAAATTCTACAAAAGTTCAAATGATTTTATTAAATATAAAGAAAGTCAAAGAATTGTATTGATGACTACTAAAGCATCTATATCCTATACAAAATTTAAATTTGATCAAAATGATACAATTTTATTTGGAAGAGAAAGTGCTGGAGTACCCGAAGGTATGCATAAATTAATTAAAAACCGTTTAAAAATACCTATGAAAAATGAAAAACGTTCACTCAACATTGCCTCATCTGTGGCAATTATTTTAGCTGAGAGCTTAAAACAAACGAAATTTATTTAATATGGATTTAGAAATTAAGAAGGATTTAACCAGTAATTGGTTTAAAACACTCCAGGAAGTATTTTGTGATGATATTTGTAAACTTGAAAAAAATAAAATCAAATTTAAATCAACGTCATGGAAAAGGAATACAAAAAAAGATGAAGGTGGTGGAGAATATAGAATTTTACAAAATGGCAAAGTTTTCGAAAAGGTCGGAGTAAACTTTTCTAAAGTTTATGGAAAATTTCCAAAACAATTTCAAAAAAAAATACCAGGAGCGCAGAGAGATCCAAGATTTTGGGCATCTGGAATCTCAGTAGTAATGCACATGAAAAACCCGCTAATTCCTGCAATGCACTTTAATACAAGGTATATTTGTACTACAAAAAGTTGGTTTGGTGGCGGAATGGATGTGACTCCTTCAAAAATTGATAAAGATGAAAAAAAGGAATTTCATAAAATTTTAAGAAAAATGTGTAATCGACATAATAAAAATTATTATAAAAAGTATAAGAAATGGTGTGATGATTATTTTTATTTGCCTCACAGGAATGAACCAAGGGGTATTGGTGGTATTTTTTTCGATTATAAAAGAAAAAATTTTGAGAAAGATTTCAAATTTGTAAGAGATGTCGGTGTGACATTCCAATTATTATTTAACAAAATAATATCAAATAAATTAAAAAAAAAATGGTCTGTAAAAGATAAAGAAATACAATATATAAAAAGAGGAAGATATACTGAGTTTAACTTATTATATGATAGAGGAACAAAGTTTGGATTACAAACTGGTGGTAATGTTGAAGGAATACTTATGTCATTGCCACCAATAGCAAAGTGGAAATAAAATGGATAAAGAACCAATTACTCTAAACGGACTTGAGAAACTTAAGAATGAATTGATTTTTTTAAAAGAAAAAAAAAGGCCACAAATTGTATCAGCCATTGCCGAAGCAAGATCCCACGGTGATCTAAAGGAAAATGCTGAATATCATGCAGCTAAAGAAGAGCAATCTCATAATGAAGGTCGTATAACTGAAATAAATGATATTATTGCAAGGGCAAATGTAATTGATGTCACTAAGATAAACAATGAGGGTAAAATAATTTTTGGCTCAACAGTATTTTTAGAAAATTTAGATAATGGAGAAAAAATTAATTATAAAATTGTTGGCAAGGATGAGGCCGACTTAAAACAAAAGTTAATCTATTTTATGTCTCCTATAGGAAAAGGATTGATTGGAAAAAATAAAAATGACTTAGTTGAAATTAAAACACCTGCAGGAATTAAAAATTTTGAAATTAAAGATGTAAAATATATTTAATTATTAATTATATTATCAAGCTGTTTGTCTGAAAGTTCAAAATTATTTTTAACCCACTCTTCTTCAATCAC
>CABXTU010000028.1 GCA_902515205.1 uncultured Pelagibacteraceae bacterium
CTATAGACTCAGGTTATCATTTTGGTTCAAGACTAGTAATTAAAGATAATTACCTTTTTGCATCAGCTGGAGAAAGAGGACAGGGTATGATTGCACAAGACCCCACAAATCATCCTGGAAGTATCATAAGAATTCACCTCGACGGAAGTATTCCTGTTGATAATCCTAAATTTGAAGGTAATTCTGGTTGGCTCCCTGAAATTTATCAAATTGGAATTCGAAACCCTCAAGGTTTATCCTTATCTGCTTTTGATGGAAAAGTTTATATGAGCAACCACGGTGCAAAAGGGGGCGACTGGTTTGGAGAAGTAAAAAAAGGAGAAAACTATGGTTGGAAAATTTTAGGTTGGGGAGGAAAAAATTATACTGGGACTAAAATTGGACCTAAATGGAAGCCGGGCTTTACAAAAGCAATTCGATATTGGGTACCTTCTATCGCTACTAGTGCAATCACAATTTACAAAGGTGAAGAGTTTAAGGAATGGAATAGCCACGCACTAATTACATCTCTCAAAGATAAATCATTAAGAAAATTAATATTTGATGATAAATCAAATATTAAAGAAGAGATTATTTTTAAAGACAAAATAGGAAGAATAAGAGATATACAAGTTCATCCTAATAATGGAAAAATTTATTTTTTAGCCGGAGATAATTTATGGCTAATGGAGAAAACTTTTTAAGTATAGATTGTTATTCATTTCTTATAAGTGGATAAACTTTCGGGTTTAAGTATTTTAAATTTGTTAGCAAAATTAGTATTAAAGTGACTAATCCAACAGAAAGCCCAAGGTAGATAAGGACCTTAAAATCAAACTTCCAAAATAGCTCAAAAATATTTTCAATAATAAACTTTGAACCAATTACTGCAAAAAATATAGCAATTAATATTACAGATTTGAAAATAATCAAAAATTCAATCAGAGATGAAAAAATAACTTCTTTTCTCGAAAAACCTAGAATTTTGAATACTAAATTTTGGTATTCTCTCACTTTTCCTTGAACCATGATCGCGCTCGAAATAACTATTAATCCAACAACAATTGTTACTGCTGAAATTAACGTTACAGCCAAAAAAACTTTATTTAAAACAACTGTTACTTTATTTAAATAATCTGCAATCTTAATAATTGATAAACTAGGGAAAATTTCTAGCATTCGTGTTTCATCAAATTTATCTAAACTATCAAACTTTGTAGTGGCTAAATATTCATAAGGAATATTTATTGCAAATTCAGGGTTAAATAGCATAGCAAAATTTATACTAAGATCTCTATAATCAACTTCTCTAAAATTTACTATTTCGCCATCAATTTCCCTACCATAAATATTTAAGGTAAACACATCTCCAAGATTTATATTGAAATCTTTAGCAACCTTTGCATCTAAAGATATTTGAAGTAGATTAGGTTTAGATAAATCCCACCAATTTCCTTCGGTTATAAGATTGTCCTTTGGTACTTTTTTAGACCAAGATGACCTTCGTTCACTTGCAATAACCCAGTAGCTATCATTATCGGGTGTTATATATGTATTAGGGTTTATACCATTAATTTTTACAATACCTGAAGAAACCATAGGTACAATCTCAATATTTGCACCAGAGTCCATGGACAAAATACCTTCCTCGAACTTTTCTCGCTCCCCTTTTTGAATGCCAACAAAAAAATAGTCGGGAGCAATGTCAGGTATAGATTTTGCTATTTCTCTTTTAAAATTTGTTCCAACTAATGCCAAGGTTAGAAGTAAAGTGACACCCAATCCCAAAGACATGATTGTAATAGGTGTGATACTTTTTGTTTGAGTGATGTTTTTTATAGATACCTTAAATGAAATATTTTTGTAATATTTAAATTTTTTAAGAAATAATATTATTAATTTCGAAATTAAAAAGAATATAATTAAGCAAACAAAAAAAGCACTAAAATATCCAAGACTATAAACTGGGTTTTCTGATCCATAGGTAAATAATGAAATCAAAATCAATAACATTAATAAACTTATAACGATTAATTTTTTTGAGTAATAAAATTGTAAATTTTGAAATACATTTCTTAATAAACTTGAAGCTTTAACCTGATCTATCGAACTTATTGTTGGTATTGAAAAAATTATCAACACTAATAAGCCTACTAAAAATATCTTAGAAAAATTTAAAAAAGAAAAAACTGGGTAAATATTTAGTCCAAGACCAGTAGATATATATTTATCCACAATAGGGACGATTAAAAAACTACAACAGTATGCAAAAACAGTGATAATAAAAAGTAAGAAAAATAACTGCAGATAATAAAGTTTTTTAATGTTGCCCGAAAAAAACCCAAGAGATTTTCTCACTGCTATAGACATATTATTTTGACTAATAAAAGATAACAAAGTATTGGCTATTCCTATGCCTGCGATCAGCATTGCACTAATCGATACGAGAGACAAAAACTGAGAAAAATTATTTATAACTCGTTTTATCCCACTCGCCGCATTTTCTGGATATCTAAGTTTTACTTTTTGATCCTCCTTAAAAATATTTTCAACCTTTTTTATTAGTATTTCTGAGTCATCACTATTTTTAAACTTTACTTTGTACTCATAATTTAAAAAACTTCCAATTCCATTAAGTTTTAATATTTCCAAGGTTTGTTTTCCTGTAAGTATCCAATCACCAAAAGTTACAAACCCACTGACATCAGGAACAGCTTTTATTTTTCCAATAACAGTAAATTTTTGATCTTGAATTTTTACTATATCATTTATTTTGACATTAAGTGTTTTTGATAAACTTTCGTTAATTAAAATTGTGAAGGGTTCCTTTTGCATACGCTCGTAAGAACCCACGGGCTCATAAACTATTTTTCCATACAAAGGATATTTTTCATCAACCATTTTTATTCTAGTAAACAAAGTTACATTTTTTTCTCGATTTGTTGTTGATAACATTGTGCTAAACTCGAGCATATGTGAAACTGTTGTAAATTCCTCAACTTGATTTATTAGGTCTAGATTTCCAGGATTTCTATTATAATCAATTTCTAAATCTCCTCCCAACAATGCCTTGGCATTATTTTTTAATTCTTTTTTAAGGCCGTCCTCAATAGTAAAAATTGCACTTAATATAAAAAGACTAATAAATAATGTAATAATAATGCTTGATATTTTTTTATAATTTCTGCTTAAGTCTTTTAAGGCGTATTTTAAAACTAATATAAACTGATAAGAATTATTTAATTTTTCCATCTTTGATTCTAACTTTTCTTTTTGCTTTATTGGCAAGTTTTGGATCATGAGTTACCATAATTAAAGATGAACCCTCCTCTTTAACATATTGAAATAAAATTTTTGAAATCATGATAGAATTTTCTGTATCTAGATTTCCGGTGGGTTCATCGGCTAAAATTAACTCAGGTTTCATAGCAATTGCTCTTGCAATGGCAACACGTTGTTGTTCACCTCCTGATAATTGACTAGGTAAATTATTAAATCGATTTTTTAAACCAAATCTTTCTAAGAGTAGTTTTGCCTCCTTTTCAGAATTTTTTAATTTGTTTAGTTCAAGCGTTAATGCAACATTTTCAACAGCTGTGTAATTTGGAATTAAGTAAAAAGATTGAAAAATTATACCAATATTCTTCCTTCTAATTTTTGATACCTGATCTTCACTTAGATTTGTAATTTCTTGATTTTGAAAGAATATTTTGCCTGAAGTTGCGCTCTCCAATCCACCAATTAACATGATCAAACTAGTTTTTCCCGAGCCACTTTCGCCTACAATTGAAATAGTTTCCTTTTTTTTTATAGTCAAATTTATGTTTTTTAAAACATTTACATTATCTTTTCCAGTTTGGTATTTAAGATTTACCTTTTTTAATTTAAGAAGAATACTCATGAATAAAATTTTTATTATTAAAATAATTGCTATATGTCTACTAACCATAAATGCATATGCAATTGAAAAAATTGTATTATTTGGTGACAGTTTAATGGCTGGTTATGGCTTATCAAATAAACATCATTTGTCAGTTGTTTTACAAGAAAGTTTGGAGTCTAAGGGTTATAATATTGAGGTTGTTAATGGTAGTGTATCTGGCAGTACTTCATCTGGTGGATTTAGTAGAGCGAATTGGACTTTATCAGATCCAGGTATAGATTTGATAGTTTTATGTCTTGGCGCTAACGACATGTTAAGAGGCATCAAACCAAACGAAACTAAAAATAATTTAGAAAAAATAATCAAAATTGCTCATGATAAGAATATTGAAGTTATTTTGGCTGGAATAATTGCTCCTACTTCACATGGTTATAAATATAAAAAAAAATTTGACAAAATTTTTCCAGATTTAGCATCGAAATTCGAATTAAAATTTATTCCCTTTTTACTTGATGGTGTAGCAATGAGGCCTGAATTTAATTTAAGTGATGGCATACATCCAAATGAGAAAGGTACAATAATTATTAGTAATACTTTAAAAGAAATGATTTTAGAAAATCTATAAATAATATTAATCGAAATGAAAAGAACACTTTTTCATCATCTGCCAGACGGGACATTTAGAAATCCAGAGGGATCTCCTGAAAGAAATACAAATTTTAAATGGTCATATAAAGTTTTTAATAAAGAAAAAAAGAAACTTGATATGACAGTTCCAGAAGAGCATGTTATTAAAAAAGAAAAAGTACTATCAAATTTATCAAGATTACAAAATAAAGATTATATTGCATGGATTGGGCATGCTACATTTATTATCAAATTAGGAAATACTACAATTATAACTGACCCTGTCTTTTCTAAAAATGCAGGACCGTTA
>CABXTU010000029.1 GCA_902515205.1 uncultured Pelagibacteraceae bacterium
CACCAAGTAATAAAGCTTCCTCAACTGAGTGAGTAATAAGAATAATTGTTTTTCCAGTTTCTTTCCAAATTTTCAATACTAGAGACTGCATTTTTTCTCTAGTTAATGCATCAAGAGCGCCTAATGGCTCATCCATTAAAATTAAATCTGGATCGTTTATTAGACATCTTGCTAGCGCTACTCTTTGCTGCATTCCTCCAGACAACTGATATGTAGGGGTATTACCAAATCCTTGTAAACCAACAATCTCTAACCATTCATCTACTTTTTTTGCAGTTTGGTTAGGATCTTCTTTTTTCATTCTTAATCCAAAGTTCACATTTTCTGCTACAGTTAACCATTCAAACAGCGCTCCTTGTTGAAAAACCATACCTCTTTCAACACCAGGACCATCAATCTCTTTATTGTTTAAAGTAATAACACCAGAAGTTGGTCTAATAAAACCAGCAGTAATATTAAGTAAAGTTGTTTTTCCACATCCAGATGGACCAAGTACTGTAAGAAGTTCTCCTTTTTTTAGAGTAAAATTTAAATCTTTCAAAGCATGAACAGTTTCCCCTTTTGGGGTTTTAAAAATCATATTGAGATTTTCAGAGACTAAATCACTCATATAAAAACTTTATATTTGAATTTATAGTAAAAAAATAGGCACCAATTAAATAAAATTGGCGCCTACTTAAAATTTAAATACCTTTATATTATAAAGGTAAGAAACTAGTATCTACATTTCCTTTTGGTGTTCCCATACCATCTAGGAACCCTTTAAGATTTCCACTTTCCATAGACTGTTTAGTTTCTTCTGGTGAAAGAAATTTAAAGCCACTTAAAGTTTCTTTCATATCAGCAACTTTCATTTCTGAAGCTTTTGACATAGAGTTCATATCAGCTTTACCAGCTTTATATCTTGCGTTAGCTTCATGAGTTACTTCTATAAAAGTTCTAAGCATTCCAGGATTTTCCTTCATAAACTTTGTAGTTACTGAAGTAATATCTATACCTAAGATACCAGCATCTCTAGCTTCTTGAACTGTAAGTAATCTAGATCCAATAGCTGTAGCAGCTTTAATAGAGTTACCTCCAAATAGACATGCCATTACCACATCACCACTAACTAAAGCAGCGGCTCCTTCTTCAGGATCCATTTGAATAATATCCATTTTACCTCTGTCTGCACCAACAACTTTCATACTTTCATCAAAAACGTATTCAGCCATTGTCCCTAAAGGAACAGCAACTTTTTTACCCTCTAATTCAGTAGCGTTTGCTTTTGTGATTCCTGAAGCATTTGAAGTAACACAAGTTGTTCCTCCCATTCCATACTCCATAGCAATATCAACTAATTTAATAGGCGCTTTTGATTTAACCGCATTTATGAAAGGTACTAGCCCTTGAGAGTAAGAGATATCAATATCTCCAGCTAACATAGCATCAGTCATCGCACCACCATTTGTAAAGTTTGTCCATTTAACTGGCACACCAAGAGCTTTAGCAAAATTTTTCTTTTGCATATCCTCTAAATTTGGACTTGGCCATTCTAAGAAGTAAGCTACTCTAACTTCATTAGCAGCTGAATTAGCCACTGAAATACTTAAGTTTAGAGCTACAAAACATCCTAAAAGAAAACTAATTATTTTTTTCATTTATTCCTCTTTGTTTAATTTAATTAAATTACATATATTTAAATTCAATTTTGAATAGAAGTAAAACAAATTATCTTAGGATGCAGAGTTGCAGAGATTTCATTTGTACAATTCATAGTTGTACTATACTATAAGTCCAATTTGGGTTTGAAAAATTTCTAGTAAACAGACAAATTTAGTCTATGAATTTAATAAACTTAAAATTAAATTAAATATATGAGCTCAGAAAACAGAACAAATATTCCAAATTCTTTGAATGAACACTGGATGCCTTTTACATCCAACAAAGATTTTAAAAAAAACCCTAGATTAATTACAGAAGCAAAAGGAGTATATTTAAAAACCCATCATGGTAAAACGCAAATTGATGCAAGCTCAGGTCTGTTTTGTAATCCACTTGGTCACGGTAGAAAAGAAATAACAGAAGCAGTGACAAAACAATTAGAAACTTTAGATTATGCTCAACCGTTTCAACAAGGTTTTGGTGGGTCATTTGAATTAGCTACAAAAATTTCAAAACATACTCCAGGTGATTTAAATAAAATTTTTTATACTATTTGTGGATCAACAGCTGTTGAGACAGCTCTTAAAATTGCAATAGCTTATCATAGGTCAAAGGGAAAAGCCGAAAGATTTAGATTTGTTGGAAGAGAGCGTGGTTATCATGGAATGAACATAGGTTGTATTTCAGTTGGTGGTATGATTAATAATGTTAAAACATTTGCCAGTGTTCTTATGCCAGGTGTTCAGCATATGAGACACACTCATTTACCAGAACATAAATTTATTAGTGGACAACCTGATACAGGTGCAGATCGTGCAGATGATTTGGAAAGAATAGCAATGAATTTCGGACCAGAAAATATAGCAGCATGTATAGTCGAACCAATAGCTGGGTCTACAGGGACATTAGTACCACCAAAAGGTTATCTGCAAAAATTAAGAGACACATGCGATAAACATGGAATACTTTTAATTTTTGATGAAGTGATTACTGGATGGGGAAGAACAGGATCTTCGTTTGCAAGTATAGAATATGGTGTTACGCCAGATATAATGACAATGGCTAAGGCTACTACAAATGGTGTAGTTCCAATGGGAGTAGTTGCCTGTAGAGATGAAATATACGACTCTGTTATGGATGCATCTCCTATGGGATCAGTAGAATTATTTCATGGATATACTTATTCTGGAATACCAGTAGCCGTTGCAGCTGCATTAGCTGTGCAAGATATTTTTGAAAAAGAAGATATATTTAGTAGAGCAAAAAATTTGGCCCCTTATTTTCAAAAAGGTCTTTTTTCTCTTCAAGATTTAGAGGCGGTTGAAAATATAAGAGGTTATGGAATGATGGGTGGCATAGATATGAAGTTAAATACCAAACCTGGTAAAGCTGGATATGAAACTTTTAAATCATGTTATGAAGCAGGTGTAAATTTCAAAGCGACAGGCGATTGTTTAATTATTGCACCACAATTTATATGTGAAAAAAAACATATCGACGAGATTATTGATAAATTAAGAACAGGTATCACTAACTATCAAAAAAACCAAAAGAACTAATTAGTTTATATTTTATATATCTATAATTAACACAGAGAGAAATAATGCGGATAGGCGTACCTAAAGAAATAAAACCTCAAGAAACAAGAATTGGCTTAACTCCTGAAAGCGTAAAAACTTTGGTAAGCGAGGGTCATGAAGTTTTAGTTGAGAACAATGGTGGATATGAAGCTGGATTTGAAAATTCACATTATACTTCTGCTGGTGCAAAAATAATTGACAAAGCTGAAGATATTTTCAACGACTCTGAAATAATTGTAAAAGTAAAAGAACCTCTCTTAAACGAGGTAAAAATGATAAGAGAAAATCAAATTTTATTTACTTATCTACATCTTGCTGCAGCAAAAGAACTAACACAAGGATTAATTAACTCTAAAGGTGTTTGTATAGCCTATGAAACTGTCACTGATCAAAATGGAGGACTACCACTTTTAGCCCCAATGAGTGCTGTAGCTGGAAGAATGTCAATTCAAGAAGGAGCACATTGTTTAGAAAAAAATCAAGGAGGCGAAGGTTTACTTTTAGGTGGAGCGCCAGGTGTTGAG
>CABXTU010000030.1 GCA_902515205.1 uncultured Pelagibacteraceae bacterium
TTGCTTTTGTATAAGATTTAACATGATGCCAATCTCCATCCTCTAAAGCCACAGCAAATATATACATAATAGAGTGATCTAAGGTTTCTCTACTAGCGTTAGGGTCCATTTTTTGTGGATCATTTGCACCTGTACCAATTACATAATGAGTATGATGACTGGTATAAATGTCAATTTTTTTTAATTGATTTAGATTTGGTACTTTCTTTTTAAGTTTTTTAGCTAAATCGATTAAAGCCTGAGATTGATATTCAGCAGAATATTCCTTAGTATAAGTTTCAAGAATTGCTTTTTTAGTTTCACCTTTTTTAGGTAAAGGAACTTTATATAAAGCTTTCTTTCCATCTAAAATTCTTGCAATTACACTATCTTCACCTTCGTATATAGGACTCGGTGCTCCTTCACCTCTCATGACTCTATCAACTGCTTCAATAGCTAGTTTACCAGCATGAGCAGGTGCATAAGCCTTCCAGCTTGAAATTTCACCTTTTCTAGATTGTCTAGTTGAAATTGTTGTGTGTAGTGCTTGTTGAACTGCTTGATAAATTGTTTGAGTATTTAATCTTAACATTGTACCTAGACCAGCAGCTACACTAGGTCCCAAATGAGCTATATGATCAACTTTATGTTTATGTAAACAAATACCTTTAACTAAATTTACTTGAACTTCATAAGCTGTAATAATTCCTCTCAAAAGGTCCAAACCACTTTTTTTATTTTGTTGAGCAACGCTTAGCAAAGGAGGAATATTATCTCCAGGGTGACTATAATCTGCAGCTAGAAAGGTATCGTGAAAATCTAGTTCTCGCACTGCAGTTCCATTCGACCAAGCTGCCCATTCACAATCAAATTTTAATTTATTGCTAACACCAAATAACAAAGCCCCATTTTTTCTTGAATGTTTTAAAGCCATTTCTCTAGAGGAAATAACAGGCCCTCTATTTAAAGATGCAATAGCAACTGAAGCGTTATCAATAATTCTGTTAATAGCCATTTCGATTGCATTTTTATCTAATTTTGCATTATCACTTGCAATCTCTGCAATTTTCCAAGCTAGTTGATTTTTTTTTGTTAGGTATATCTTAGATGGATAAACTTTAACTTTATGTACTATCAAAATAACTCCTAATTTACGAAAATGTTTTAATAGTTAAAAAAAAATAATCAATCTTAAAGATATTGTAGTACAATTTTTTCAATACCCTCAAAGTCACTTATCAGGTGATTATGATATATTTCGTTAGTGTTTTTTTCAGTATAACCATCCTCCAATAGAATTACAGGAATACCAGCTTCTTTTGCTGCATTAGCATCAGTTTCGCTATCACCAATCATTAAAGATTTTTTCAAATCTCCATCTAAAATTTCTATAACTGATGTTAAATGTCTTGGATCAGGTTTACAATAGTTGAAAGTATTATGTCCAGCCACATATTCAAAAAAATTATAAATACCAATTTTTTTTAAAAGATCTACCGCAAGATGTTCTTGTTTATTTGTACAAACACCCATTGAAATATCTTTTTTTTTTGCCCATATAAGGAAATCTTTTACCCCTTTTACAAGTGTACTCTCATTAACAATATTTTTTCCATAAAAATCAACAAAATCTTTTACCATTTCTTTTTTAACTTTTTCATCTTGTACTTTTCCAAATTCTTTTTTTGCTTGTCCCCAAATTGATCTTCCAAGCATAGCCCCAGCACCTTGACCAACTAAATTTCTAATTTCTTCGGTTGATTTTGTCGGGTAACCAAATTTTTTCATTACGTAATTGTGTGCACGCATTAAATCAGGTGCTGTATCAACTAAAGTACCGTCTAAATCAAAAAGAATTGTAAAGTTTTGTTTCATAATCAAAAGTATTTTTAAGAAATATTTTGTGAATTAAAAAAATATATATACTCAATATAAAGAATTTTATAGATGAAACAATTAAATTTACAAAAACTTCAGAATAAACTTAGAAATAAATTTTTAAGGTCAGGAGTGAAAATGATTGGACCAGATACAATTTATTTTTCTAAAGATACAAAAATTGGAAAAAATGTAACTATTGAACCCTACGTTGTTTTGGGATCAAAGGTCAAAATTGGAAGCAATGTAACTATAAAATCTTTTTCTCATCTTGAAGATTGCAAGATTGAAAATAAAGTAAAAATTGGTCCTTATGCTAGAATAAGACCTGGTGTAATTTTAAAAGAGGGTTCTAAGGTAGGAAATTTTGTTGAAATAAAAAAAAGCATCATAGGTAAAAAGTCTAAAGTTAATCATTTAACTTATATTGGTGACAGCCATATTGGAAAACAAGTTAATGTTGGAGCAGGGACAATAACTTGTAATTACGATGGTATTAATAAAAACAAAACAATTATAAAAGATAATGTTTTTATTGGATCTAATTCATCTCTTGTAGCACCAATAAAAATAGAACAAGATAGTATAGTTGGTGCAGGTTCTGTCATAACAAAAAATGTAAATAAAAAATCTCTTGCATTAACCAGATCAATGCAAACTGAAGTTAAAAATTATAAAATAAAAAGTAAAAGAAAAAGAAAATAACTATGTGTGGTATTATAGGAATTAATAGCAACAAACCAGTTTCATCTACTATAATTGATTCTCTTAAAAAGTTAGAATACAGAGGTTATGACTCAGCAGGTATAGCAACTCTTTTTGGTGGTTTAATAAATGAGGTAAAATCTGAAGGAAGAGTCAATAATTTAGAAAAAAATTCTTTAGTCAAAAATATGGAGGGAACTATCGGTATTGGACATGTTAGATGGGCCACACATGGGCTTCCAAATAGTATTAATGCTCATCCTCATTCATCTCAAAATGTATCAGTTGTACATAATGGTATAATTGAAAACTCAACATTGTTAAAAAAATTTTTAATTAGCAAAGGTCACAAATTCAAATCTCAAACAGATACAGAGGTTATTGTTCATTTAATAACAGAAAATCTTAAAAATGGAAATATTGTTAATTCAATTAAGAAAACTTTAAAAGCTTTACATGGTAGTTTTGCTCTTGGAATTATATTCAAAGATCAACCAGACTTAATTGTAGGTGCGAGAAGAGGCTCACCGTTAGCCGTTGGGTATGGTCCAAATGAAAATTATTTAGGTTCAGACTCATATGCTTTGAAATCAATGACTAATAAAATTACTTATTTAAATGATGGTGAGTTTTGTATAATTAAAAAAGATCATGTTGAATTTTTTGATGAAACAGGAACAAAGGTAAATAAAAAAGTTTTAGAACTTTCTTCTGAAGAAAAGAAATATGACAAAGGTGATTACAAACATTTTATGGCAAAAGAAATAGAAGAACAACCAATCACTTTAAAAAATGGTATTAAAGAAT
>CABXTU010000031.1 GCA_902515205.1 uncultured Pelagibacteraceae bacterium
TATGACATTTTGTCTAAACTCAACTATTATTATACCAGATAATGATAATAAAATAAATAATGCAATCATTTTACTTCATGGTTATGGAGGAGATGGAAAAGATATAAGTATGTTATCTTTAAGTTGGAAAAGACATTTGCCAAATACAGTTTTTGTTTGCCCTAATGGACATGAAAAATGTTTAATAAATCCATCAGGCTTTCAATGGTTTGATTTATCAAAAGATGATCCAAAATATATTTTAGAGGAGTCTATAAAAGCAGAAAATAAATTGATTAAGTTTATTGAGGAAATTAAAGATAAATTTAATTTAGAAAATAAAAAAATTTGTTTAGTTGGATTTAGTCAGGGTTCTATGATGTCTATTAATTTAGGTCTCACATCTAAGCAAGAGTATAATTGCGTCATTGGTTTTTCTGGTAAAATTATTAATCAAGATGATTTAAGATTAAGAAAAAAAATTTCGACTCATACATTATTAATTCATGGTGACGCAGATCAAGTTGTTTCACCAAACTTTTTGTTAGAGGCAAAAGATTTTTTTATAAGAAATAATGTACCAATAGAGACGCATTTAATAAAAAATTGCGATCATCATATTCCTGTAGAAGCCTCAAGTATAGCATTAAATTATATTTTAAAAAAAATTTAATATTTACTTAATATTGTAAAAATTTTTGATTTGAGTTAAGATTAGATTATGAATAATTTTATTGAAAAAGATTTATCATTGGAAAATTGTCCAGCATTGGTTCTGAATGCTGATTATAGGCCCTTAAGCTACTATCCCCTTTCTTTATGGTCGTGGCAGGATACAGTTAAGTCAGTTTTTTTAGAAAGAGTTGTTATAGTAAGTAATTATGATAGGATTGTAAGAAGCCCTTCATTTAATATGCAGTTACCAAGTGTTATAGCTTTAAAGGATTATATTATTCCTCAATCAAAACCAAGTTTTACTAGATTTAATGTTTTTCTTAGGGATAAGTTTTCTTGCCAGTATTGTGGAAGTAGAGAGGAATTAACATTTGATCATTTACTACCAAGATCAAAAGGTGGAGAAACTCATTGGGATAACGTAGTTACAGCTTGTTCTTCTTGTAACGTTAAAAAGGGTGGAAAGTTGCTCAGATCATCTGGAATGAAACTTACTCAATTACCTTATCAACCGTCCACTGAGGACTTACACCGTAATGGAAAAAACTTTCCACCAAATTACTTACATAAAAGTTGGATGGACTACCTATATTGGGATGTAGAGTTACAGGCTTAAAATTTATACTTTTTCCGAAATATTTATTGCTATTCTTGAACCAGTCTTAATAATTTTATCCATTATAGAATAAACCCCTTTTTTTGTTGCACCTTCCTCATATGCGATATCCTTATGATGGAGTTCATCATCCCTAAATTTTGTGATCTTTTTTTTTAGTTCTTTTTCTTCAGGTCCTAATTGTTTAATTTGATCAAGATAATGTTTATCAATTACTTCTTCAACAGATGCAGTACACAACATTGCAGCTTTTTTTCCAAGCAATGTTGAACCGAAACCTAACCCTACTCCTAACAAATCCCATAGAGGCAAAAATTTTGTAGGTTTAATATTTCTTTTTTTAATTTCAGCTTCAAAAAATTGGCAATGTTCAGTTTCATGAACTTTCATTTCTTCAATTTTTTTTTTCAGTTCTTCGTTTTTAACAATTGTATTTAAAGCTAATAATTGTCCTTCATAGATCTTTACAGCTCCTCGTTCACCAGCGTGGTCAACTCGTATAAATTCCTCAATTCTATTACTTGTTTTTTTCATACGATATAAAAATTTTTGCTAATGTTATTAATATAATTAAATTTATAATTATATTAAAACTTGTTAAAGAAATACCAAATATTTTAAATGTCACATCCTTACAACTAACATTTATTTCCTGTAATTGTTTTAATATTTCATCTTTTGAGATAATTTCAGCTGCATTTTTAACCCCACAAACTGAAGATTCCTCAAAAAAACCTTGTTCAATACCTAAATGATAACTAGAAATTATTAAAGAAAATAAGAATATAAGTAATAGTAACAGAATAATAAATTTTTCATTTTTATTAAAAAAATAATTAAAAGTTATTAAGAATATAGTTAGTCCATAGGGAATTCTTTCTATTAAACACAGATTACAAGGCTGATACCCAAGAGCATATTCTATAAAATAGGCAGAAAAAATTGAGATAAAACTTATTATAAGAATACATTTTAGATAAAATTCTATTTTTAAATTAGCCATAAAATTTCGATGTTAAATAAATTATAGTTCCTATAACTAAAATTACTATTCCAACAATAGTAAACCATCTTGATCCGTATTTTTCCATAAATTGAGTAAATAAATTTCCAAATTTGTATGATAAATAGGAAACAATAAAAAACCTTAATCCTCTTGATATTAAACTTATTAGAATAAAGATTAAGATATTAAATCCTATTAGACCACTGGCAATAGTAAAAACTTTATAAGGCAATGGGGTAAAGCCTGCTAAAAAAAGTATACCTAGCCACGCATAAAATCCTTCATTATTCACCAGATTATTTTTTAGATGAATTAATTTATTTTCGTATCCATAAAAATTCATAACTTGTATTCCTATATCAAAAAAGAAAGCACCAATGAAGTAACCTAGTATGCCTCCTAAAACAGAGAATATTGTAGTGATAAGAAAAATTTTAAAGAAGTCAGTTTTTTTGGCAATTACCATTGGTATTACCATTACATCTGGTGGAATAGGAAAAAATGAACTTTCAGCAAAAGAAACAGCAGCTAAGTAATATTTGGAACTTTTATGAGCTGCTAAATTCAAACATTTTTTATAAAGAGAAGCAAACATTTTTTGGTTTTAATATAATTTTAGTTCTTATACTATTTAAGAAAATTATTAAACAATTAAGGGCGAATGGCGGAACTGGTAGACGCGCACGACTCAAAATCGTGTTTCGCAAGAAGTGAGAGTTCGATTCTCTCTTCGCCCACCAAAATATGGAATTAA
>CABXTU010000032.1 GCA_902515205.1 uncultured Pelagibacteraceae bacterium
CCAGTTGAAATTTTACTCAGAGTTTTTGCATCAGTATTTGGATTTAATCTAATACCAATTTTGATTTTTTTTTTTTTAAATTTTGCTATTCTTTCAATTTCTTCAATTTCGCTTTTAGATTCTGCATTTATAAGCAATACACGCTTATCAATAGCATAGTTTATTTCTTTTGAGGTTTTACCAACCCCAGAAAAAACGATTTTTTTTGGATTAATACCAGCTTTAATAGCTATCATAAGCTCGCCAATTGAAACTACATCAGCTCCAAGACCTAATTTTCTAATTTCTTTAATTAATTTTACATTGGTATTTGATTTTATTGCAAAGCAAATTAATGGAGAAAATGATTTAAAACTTTTTTTAAATCTATCAATATTATTTTTTAATAAGCTATAAGAATAACAATAAGTTGGTGTACCATATTTTTGAGATATATTTTGTACTTTAACTTTTTCGATTACAAGTTTTTTACTTATATATTTCATTAAATTTTAAATATAATGATATTATGCACCATCGCTTTTTTTTCTAAATCTTCATATTTAGGATCTCCTTTTTTTCCACAAGCGACTACCATGCAAAAAAAAATTAAGAATAATATAGTTTTTTTTATCATTTTTGTTTTTTATATTTATTTATCATTTTTTTAATATTACCAAAAGAAGTCCCACCATATGACTTTTTTGAGTTAATGGAATTATATAATTCAAATACCTTTAAGACCTCACTTGTTAATTTTGGCTCAACCGTCTTCAACTCTTCTAAAGTCAGTTCATTGAGTTTTTTCGTCTTTTTTTCTGCCAAATTAACTATTGCTGCTGTTTTTTGATAAGCTTTTCTAAACGACATTGATTGATTTTTTACTAGGTAGTCAGCTAAATCTGTAGCTGTAATATATCCAGAATTTGTTAGTTCGATCATTCGTTTTTTGTTAGGACTAATATTTTTAAGTACTTCGTCAAATATTTTTAAAGAATTCATTAATATATCGTTTGATTTAAAGACAATCTCCTTATCATCCTGAAGATCCTTAAAATATGATAAAGGCAGTCCTTTTAAAATAGTAAGCATAGAAAATAAATTTCCGTAAGCACTCCCAGATTTACCTCGTAAATATTCTAAAAGATCAGGATTTTTTTTTTGAGGCATTATTGAAGAACCAGTTACTATTTTATCTGATAAATTTATAAGACTAAAACCTTCAGAATTCCAAATTATTAGTTCCTCCGCAATTCTTGAAATATGCATTGAGCATACAGAAATATTATACAAAAAATCTAAAACAAAATCCCTATCCGACACTGTATCAATAGAGTTATTTGTTGGTTTTTTAAAACCAAGTTTTTTTGTGGTATAATTTCTATCAATATTAAAGGAAGTCCCAGTTAGGGCAACCGCACCTAAGGGGTTTTCATATAAACTTTCTAAACTATAATTAAATCTTCTTTTATCTCTTTTGAACATTTCAATATAAGCTAATAAATAATGTGCAAAAGAAATTGCTTGAGCATTTTTAAGATGAGTGAAACCAGGCATAATAGTGTAAACATTTTTACTAGCTAAGTTTAAAGTACTTTGAATTACTTTATTTAATGAAGTGTTAATTCTTTTAGTGGCAAATCTAATCCAAATTTTTAAATCTGTAATTACTTGGTCATTTCTTGATCTAGCAGTGTGAACAAAGCCTGCTTCTTCACCAATTATTTGAAAAAGTCTTTTTTCTATATTCATATGAATATCTTCGTATTTTTTGTTAAATTTAAATTTTTGATTATATATTTCTTTTTCTATCTTAATAAGTCCATAAATAATTTTATTCTTAACTTTAAAGGAAATTATTTTTTGTTTAAACAGCATCTCCACGTGAGCTATAGATCCTGCTATATCTTCTTTATAAAGTTTTTTATCTATATCAACTGAACTTCCAACTTTCTGGAAAAATGCTGAAGGTTTATCTTTAATTCTAATATTCCATATTGATTGGTTGTTTTTATTTTTTGCCATGGTAATTACTTATACCTATTTAACATGAGATTTTTAATAATATTTATTTTTTTAATGTCCAATTCTTTTGCCAATGAAAGAACGGACATAAAAAATCTTATTATTAATAAAGAATTGAAAAAATATGATAGTTTAACGTTTTTAGACACTAAAAATGCGATATTAGATCTTAGAGATTATCATGGAAAATTGATTTTACTGAATTTTTGGGCAACTTGGTGTGCTCCATGTAAAGAAGAAATGCCGTCTTTAGACTCATTACAATCACACAAAGATTTAGATAATTTAAAAATATTTCCTATAAATATTGGTAAAGACAATAATCAAAAAGCTTTAAAATTTTTTGAAGAATTAAAAATAAAAAATTTAGAAATATATTTTGACCCACCAACAACTTTAGCAAAAAAATTTAGCTTAAGAGGACTACCAACATCAATTTTTTTTAACAAAGAAGGAAAAGAATTTGCAAGAATAATTGGCTCCATTGATTTCATGGATGAAAAATTTATTGAATGGCTTCAAAATTACAATTAATTTTTAAAGAAATACGCAAAACCCACTAATACAATTACAGCAATAAATT
>CABXTU010000033.1 GCA_902515205.1 uncultured Pelagibacteraceae bacterium
AAAAGACAGAATTACATAAATAAATTTTTAACATTGACTGAAAATATTTTAGATAAAAAAGAAAGTGATAGATTTCTTAAAACTGTACAAAATTTAAAAAAATTAAAACCTGGTCAATTGGATAAATTAAATATTGAAGTCAAAAAAAGTAAACTTAAAAGAAATCTAATGAAAGGTATCTTTTAATGCATTTTGTTGATAAAGAACCTATTCAAAAAAGATTAGACTTAACAGAAAAATTAAAATCAAATAAAATTTTAAGAGTTCCTGGTGCTTATAATCCATTGACTGCTAAATTAATCGAAGAAATTGGTTATGATGCTGTTTATGTATCTGGTGGCGTTATGGCTAATGATCTTGGTTTTCCTGATATTGGTTTAACAACTTTACAGGACGTAAGCACAAGATCTTATTTGATTTCAAGAGTAACTAATCTTCCAACAATAGTAGACATTGATACTGGTTTTAAATCTTGCAAAGAAACAATTGAAACTTTTGAGGAATTTGGAATTTCAGCAGTTCATTTAGAAGATCAAATTGAGAGAAAAAGATGTGGACATTTAGATAATAAAGAACTGATTACAACTGATGCAATGGTTAAAAAAATTACAGAGTGTGTATCAGCTAGAAAAGACAAAAATTTTAAAATTATTGCAAGATCAGATGCTAAAAGTGTCGAAGGAATTGATAAAATGATTGAAAGATGTAAAGCTTATGTGGATGCTGGAGCTGAGATAATTTTTCCTGAGGCCCTAAAAGATGAAAAAGATTTTGAAAAAGTAAGAAAAGAGCTCTCATGTTATTTACTTGCAAATATGACAGAATTTGGAAAATCAAAACTTTTTAATTATAAAAAATTAGAGGAATTTGGCTATAATATAGTTATTTATCCAGTTACAACTCAAAGGTTAGCAATGAAAAATGTCGAAGATGGATTAAGAGACATTTATGTGAATGGACATCAGAATAATATCATCGATAAAATGCAGACTAGAAAAAGATTATACGAGCTTGTCGATTATGAAAAATATAATAGCTTAGACGAAAAAATTTATAATTTCAGCACAGAGGGGCATGAATAATGAGTGAAGATATTAAAAAAGGCTTGATGGGTGTAACTGTTGATGAAACAGAAATTTCAAAAGTAATGCCTGAAATAAACTCTTTAACATACAGAGGTTATGCAGCCCAAGACTTGTGTGCTAATTGTAAATTTGAAGAAGTTGCTTTTTTAATTTTAAACGGTGAACTGCCAAACAAAAAACAATTAAAAGATTTTGAGAAACAAGAAAAAAAAGACAGAAACCTGTCTAAAAATCTAATTGATGCAATAAAAAAAATTCCTAAAAAGGCTCATCCAATGGATGTAGCAAGAACTGCTGTAAGCATTATGGGTCTTGAGGATCAGGAAACAAAAGATAATTCTTCTAAAGCCAATATGAGAAAAGTAATGAGAATTTTTGCAAAAACTCCAGTTGCTTTAGCTGCTTTTTATAGAACAAGAAAAGGAAAAAAAATAATACCTCCAAAAAAGACATTATCATTTTCTGAAAATTTTTTTCATATGTGTTTTGGCAAAGTACCAAATAAGGAAATTGTTAAGGCATTTGATGTTTCATTAATCTTGTATGCTGAGCATAGCTTTAATGTTTCAACATTTACAGCTAGAACAATCACAAGTAGTTTGTCAGATATTCATGGTGCGATAACAGGAGCAATTGCAAGTTTAAAGGGGCCTTTACATGGTGGAGCTAACGAAGAGGTAATGCACATGATGAGAAAAATCAAAAAACCAGAGAATGCATATAAATGGATTAATAAAGCTCTAGATAATAAAAGTGTTGTTATGGGGTTTGGTCATAGAGTTTATAAAAGTGGAGATTCTAGAGTCCCTACGATGAGAGAATATTTTGGAAAAGTTGCAAAAATCAAAAAAGATAAAAAGTTTGAAAAAATTTATAATACTGTTGAAAAAGTAATGATTGAAAGAAAAAATATTCATCCGAATGTTGATTACCCTACTGGACCAACATATCATTTAATGGGTTTTGACACAGATTTTTTTACCCCTATCTTTGTAATATCAAGAATTACAGGTTGGTCAGCACACATTTTTGAACAATATGCTTCAAATAAACTTATTAGACCGCTCGCAAGTTATAAAGGAAGCAAACATAGAAAAGTCGTTCATCTAAAAAAGAGATAATTATTTATATAAAGTTTCTGCTCTTTTTTGAAAAGCATCTGCTATTTTATTAAGACCAAACTGAAAAGATTTTGTCATTAATATATTCAAAAATTTATTTTCGATTTCAAAATCAATATCAAATGAAATCTCTGTTCCTTTTTCTTTTTCTTCAAAATTCCAAATATTTTTTAAATGATTTAATGGTCCATCGATATTTTTGACTAATATTGAACTATCATTTTTATTAAAATTTACATTACTTTTATATGTATCTTTAAACGGACCTTTGCCAATTGTTAAATCAGCAATAATCAAAGTTGAATCTTCATTTTCAGTCATTTCATGAATTTTTGCTGCATAGCAAAAGGGAACAAACTC
>CABXTU010000034.1 GCA_902515205.1 uncultured Pelagibacteraceae bacterium
TATAGAAATAAAAATATTACATTTGTAGAAATAGGTGTTTTAGATGGTGGAAGTTTAGAGATTTGGAAGAAATATTTTGGAGATAATGCGAGAATAATTGGTATAGATAAAAATTTGGAATGTTTAAAATTAAAATCTCCCAACTATGAAATTTTCATAGGATCACAATCTGATCCAATCTTCTGGAGAAATTTTTATAATAAAGTAGGTAGTGTTGATATAATATTAGATGATGGAGGACACACAAATGATCAACAAATTATTACGTTACTTGAAAGTATTAATTATATAAATGATGGAGGGTTACATGTTGTTGAAGATGTTCATGCAAGTTACCAAAAACACTACGGAAACCCATATAAATTCTCTTTCATAAATTTCTCAAAAAAAACAATTGATGATATTAATTATAAATTTCCCAATATTGGTAGGTTCAAAAACTCACTAAATAAATTTATTTATTCTGTTGAATTTTTTGAAAGTATTGTTGCTTTCAAAATTGACAGATCATTATGTGTAGAAAATAACTTACTTGAAAATAATGGTTATAAATTAAATATTAAAGATGTCACTATAGATACATCTATTTTGTTTTTAAGAGAAAAATTCAAATTTCTCTATAAATTTAAAATATTAAATAAAATAGAAAGATTATTTCTTAAATTTTATTACAAAAAAAAATCTAAAAAACTTAAAAAGTTTTTTTACTAATTTATGGAAATATATATAAAAATTTTTGAGGTTATATTTCCAGTTTTTTTTGTTATTGGTGTTGGATATTATTTAGGTAAGAAAAACCCTAGATTTGATACTAATTTTATAACAAATTTTGCTGGAAATATTGGAACACCATCAATGATTTTTTATACTGTTACTACAACTGGAATTACACTTAGTATTTTTACCCATTATTTTATTTACGCATTAATAATGATAGGTGGTTTCGCGTTAATTGGGCTTATTTTACTTTTTTTTCTCAAAAAAGATCTCAGTATGGAGTTACCACCTTTAATCCTTCCAAATACTGGTAATATGGGTATCCCAATCTGTCTTTTTGCTTACGGTACCCAGGGTTTAGGTGTTGCTTCTGCTATTGCATCAGTTATTATCTTATTTCATTTTACACTTGGAGTTTTTTTAGCAAAAAAAAAATTTTCTCTTGATGTTGTAATAAAAAGTCCTCCAGTATATGCAATAATAGTATCTGTTTTTTTTTTATTTTTTGAAATTAAACCACCATTATTCTTAGAAAACACAACATTCCTTTTAACTTACGCGACTATCTTTCTAGTACTTATGTCATTAGGAATTGCTTTAACAAGATTTAAATTTTCTTTAAAAGAGTCTATTATATTGTCTATAAGTAGGGTTGTATTCGGACCCTTGATTGCATTTATTATTATATATAACTTTGATTTATCTGGATTTGCAGCTGGAGTACTACTTATTCAAAGTGCAATGCCAAGTGCAATATTAAATTATTTAGTTGGTAGCATGTATTCACCAAAGAAAATTGTTGATAGTATTGCAAGTACAATCGTTACATCAACCTTAATGTCTTTTATAACTATACCAATTGTAGTATTCTTTGCTTTAAAGTATTTCAATTAACATATATCTTAGCCTGATGAAGGCCATTATTTTCAACTTATTAGCATGGGTTATGCTTCCAATAATGGATGGCTTTGCCAAATATTTAAGTTCTGATCTCCCTGTTTTACAAATTACCTGGGCAAGATATTTTTTTACTGTTGTTTTTACTTTACCAATTATGTTTTTATTTTTTAGGCAAAATTTAGTTTGGACCAATAAACCTAAGTTGCAGTTTATTAGAGGATTAATTTTATTATGTGCAAATATTTGTTTTTTTTATGCTATATCTGTCATATCTTTGGCTAAGGCACTAACTTTAGCTTTTATTGCTCCATTAATTGTTACCGCTTTCTCACCAATATTTCTCAAAGAAAAAGTTGGTTTTAGAAGATGGGCAGCAGTAATCATTGGATTTGTAGGTTCTTTAGTAGTTGTTAGACCAGGATTTGTAGAAATTAATTTAGCAAGTCTCGCTGCGCTTGGTACTGGTATTATGTATGGTTTTTATTTAATAATTACTCGTAAATTGAGCACTTCAGACAATCCATTATTAACTTTGTTATTAACGGGCGTAGTAGGGGCCGTAATTGTCTCTACATTAATGCCATTTGTTTGGGTTAAACCAACTTTAAATCAGTTGTCTATGATGGCTGCGATCGGTATATTTGCCTGTATAGGGCATTTATTTTTAATATTGTCTCTTAAATATGCTGATGCCTCTAAATTAGCTCCTTTTAGTTATTTTGAGATCATTACAAACATCATTATAGGCTATTATTTCTTTAGTGATTTTCCTGATAATTGGACTTTCTTAGGATTATTTATTATCGTATTAAGTGGTATCTACATCTCAAAAAGAGAAAACTTAATTAAAAAAGTCAAACAATAG
>CABXTU010000035.1 GCA_902515205.1 uncultured Pelagibacteraceae bacterium
AGTTCTGTTTGAATTTATTAATTCATTTACGGAGTCTATTGAAATAGTTTTTTTTAAATCTTCAATTTTCTCTCTTTTCTTTTGAATTATTTTTTCAAGAATATTTTCAGCCATTTTGAATTTTTTTTAGATGTTTGATAACTTTATTTGATAAGATATGTTTTCTAGCATCATCATACGCATCAGCAAAATTTTGATGAGACTCATTTACGATTAACCCTGCTGCAGCATTTAGGCATACTGCTTTAGAAAAATCATTGTCTTCACCTTTAAAAATATTCAAAATCTTTTCTGCATTAAATTTAGCATCATCCCCAACGAGATTTTCAAACTTACTTGCATTCACATTTAATTTTTTTGGGTCGATTGTAATTTCTGTAATCTTTTTATCTTTTAATTGAACTATATTGGTTTTTGTGTATGGTGATATTTCATCTAAACCATCTTCACTATTTACAATCCACGCAAATTTAATATCTAAGTTATTTAAAGCTTCTGCAAATATTCTAAGCAGTTTTTTATCGAATACGCCTACAACTTGTCGCTTTACAAGGGCAGGGTTACTTAAAGGTCCAACCATGTTAAATATTGTTCTTTTGCCAATTTTTTTTCTAGTGGGTCCTACAAATCTCATTGCACTATGATAATTAGGTGCAAACATAAAACCAAAATTATTTTGATTTATTTGATTTTGAATATCTTGAGGTTCTAAATTTATCTTAATATTTAATGCTTCCAAAACATCGCCAGATCCACATTTGGATGAAATAGCTTTGTTACCATGTTTTGCTACCTTAACACCAATACTAGCTAATAATAATGCTGAAGCTGTAGAAATATTAAGTGTATTCATTCCATCTCCCCCAGTTCCACAAGTATCAATACAATCATTTACATTAACTCTTTTAGATTTATCTCTGAGAACATACACACCTCCAGCTATTTCATCAGAGGTCTCTCCTTTTGCAGAAAGAAGTGTTAAAAAATCAAATATCTCTTGATCTTGAGCTTTACCTTCCATCAATGTTTCAAAAACAGCTTTGCTTTCTTCAAAAGATAAGTTTTTTCGGGTCCTTATTTTTTCAATAAATTTTTTCATTAGTTTCTAAAATTAATAAAATTTCTTAAAATTTTTATTCCTATTTGTGTTTTAATACTTTCAGGATGAAATTGCACTCCATGTACATTATATTTTTTATGCATAACACCCATTATTAAACCATCTTTTGTCTCTGCCGTAATTTCTATATCTTTAGAAATAGTTTTTTTATCAATTATCAAACTATGATACCTTGTAGCTTCAAAATTTTTAGGAAGATTTTTTAATATTCCCTTTTTTTTTGATATAATTGTACTAGTTTTTCCATGCATCAATTTTTTAGCTTGAATTATTTTAGAACCAAAAACTTGTCCAATTATTTGATGCCCTAAACAAACACCTAATATCGGTATTTTTTTATAAAGAGATTCAACTATTTTAAGACAATTTCCTGATTGATTAGGATTACCTGGTCCTGGGGAGATTACTATCTTGTCGTATTTTTTTTTTGCAATCTCATTATGGTTAATTTTATCATTTCTCACTACATCAACATTTACTTTTAGTGATGATAGATAGTGAAATAGATTAAAAGTAAAACTATCATAATTATCTATTAATATTATCTTCATTATTTTAATGCATTTATTAATGCTTTAGCTTTATTAACTGTTTCGTTATATTCGTTAATTGGTTTGCTATCCGCAACTATTCCAGCTCCAGCCTGAACATAGAATTTATTTCTTTTAGCAATAGCAGTTCTTAATGCGATGCATGTATCAAACTCTCCATTAGCTGAAAAGTAACCAATACCACCTGCATAAACTTTTCTTTTTGTTTTTTCTAATTCGTCAATTATTTCCATTGCTCTAATTTTTGGAGCTCCAGATACTGTACCTGCTGGGAAACCAGCTAATAAGGATTTAAATTTAGAAAATTTACTATTATATTTTCCTACTACATTAGAAACAATATGCATTACATGTGAATATCTTTCAATAACAAAACTTTCAGTGACCTTAACAGTATTTATTTTTGATACTTTACCTGCATCATTCCTTCCTAAATCTAACAACATTAAATGCTCAGAGAGTTCTTTTTTATCATTGAGCAAATCCTTTTCATAAAATTTATCTTGAGTTAATGTTTTACCTCGGGGCCTAGTACCTGCTATTGGTCTTACGGTTATTTTGTTATCTCTTAATCTGACTAGTATTTCTGGACTTGCTCCTATAATTTGAAAGTCTGAAAAATTGAAATAAAACATGAAAGGTGATGGGTTTGTTAATCTTAATTTTTTATAAATTTCTAAAGGTTTTTTTGTTAGTTTTGCCTCAAATCTTTGACTCAAAACGACCTGAAATATATCACCAATTTTGATATATTTTTTTGCCTTATTTACCATTTCTAAAAATTTACTTTTTGTAGT
>CABXTU010000036.1 GCA_902515205.1 uncultured Pelagibacteraceae bacterium
CATTAGTAACATTTGTGACAGGATTTTGTCTTTTTTTAATTGATCTTGTTATAGCTTTACAAATCGCACTTCCAACCACTAATCCGTCAGCTTTTTTCAAAGATTTTATAGTCTTTTCTGTAATACCGAATCCAATTACCACGTTCTTTGACTTATTAAGATTTTTTATTTTTTGGTATTTTTGAATTATTTTTTTTGGAGACACTTTTAATTTTCCACCTGTAGTCGATAGCATACTAATGTAATAAATCATATCATGAGATTCTTTGATGATTTTATTTAATCTTAATTTTGAGGTAGTTGGTGAAATAAGCTGAATAAAATTAATCTTTTTTTTTTTGCACTTTGATGAAAAAATTTTATTTTCTGGATAAGGTAAATCAACAACAATTAAACCATCAACTTTTGATTTTTTGCATTTTGTAATGAATTTATTTTCATTATATTGATAAATCATATTATAATAACCCATCAAAATTATTGGTTTATCTTTTTTTAATTTTTTAAACTTACTAACAATAGAAAAAACATCATTTATTTTAATCCCATTTTTTATTGCACGATATGCACTTGTTTGAATTTGGCCACCATCTGCGATAGGAGTATTATGCGGAAATCCTAACTCACAAATGTCTGCATACTTTGAAATTGATTTTAAAATTTCTAATGACTTTTTTTTTGTATTGTCACCAGCAACTGTATAGGTAAGCAAAGCAGGCCTATTTTCTTTTTTTGCATTTATAAAAGATTGACTAATTAAAGAATTATTCATTAATACTTGCCTAACCTTTCTTTTATAATATCTTTATCTTTTCTAGCGTCGCCACAAGAGTTGATTATAAGAATTGTATTTTTACTTAATTTCGGCGCTATCCTTATCGCTTCAGCAAAAGCATGACTAGGTTCTAAGCTTGGGTTTAGTTTTTCAAACTTTGTAACTATTTTGTATGCGTTCAGAGCAGCTTCATCTGTAGCAAAAGTATACCTTGCTCTTTTAGTGTCTTTTAAAAAACAATGTATAGGAGATACAGATGGGTAATCAAGTCCTGCTGAAATAGACTCTGTCTCTTTTATTTGTCCTTCATTATCTTGACAACAATAAGCAGCAGCTCCATGGAGAATTCCTAATTTTGCCCCTCTACTTAATGGAGCTGCATGTAATTTTGATTTCTGTGGACCACCAGCTTCTACGCCAATTAATTCAATTTGTTTTTTATTATAATCAATAAACTCACTCCAAAAACCATAAGCTGAACTTCCACCTCCAACACAGTTGATTAGTTTTACCTTTTTTGGAATTGTTTTGAATTCTTTTTTTAATTGAGTTTTAAGCTCCCTTGAAATTTGAGCTGTCGACCACCCACAAATTTTTACAAAGATATTTGGACCAACTGTAGAGCCCACACACATATGAGTATTATCACAATTTGAAACCCAATATCTCATACATTCACTCACCGCATCAACTAAGGTTTGGCTTCCTGAATACACAGGTACGATTTCAGCACCATTTTTTTTCATTGCATCACAATTTGGCTTTTGTCTCTTAATATCTTTTGCACCCATAAAAATCTTACATTTTAAACCAAACTTTTTTGCTGCCATACTTAGCATTTTTCCGGCATATCCTGCACCAGTGTCACCAACAATATATTTTTTCCCCATAGCTTTACAAATTAATGCGTGAACAGTTGCGTTATATATCTTATGAGCTCCACCATTGGCTTCCGAAACAACTTTTGCCCAGATTTGTGCCCCTCCCAAGTGGTTGGTTAAGTTTTCTAACTTTATAAATGATGTTGGTGAACCTATGTAATTTTTGAAATAAAAGTCCCTTTTTTTAATAAAATTTTTATTATTTCTTAATTTTTGAAATTTATTTGTCAGATCTTCTACTGGTTTTTTTAGGGTTTCAGGAATAAAGCTACCACCAAACTTACCCCCCCAAAATCCAAGTCTGTCATGCTGATCGATTAATGGTATATTTTTTTTAAGTTTCATTATTTAAATTTTTAATTTTATTTAAGAAAATTTCTATTTTGGAAATATCTTTTAATCCAGAAGTTTCTAATCCCCCAGATATATCGATAATATCTGCTATTTCTTTATAGTTTTCAAGATCGTCATTAATCTGAATGTTTCCAGCTAACATTACCTCTTTATCAAATTGAATATTCTGAATTAGTGAGTGATCAAAAGAGATACTTTTTTCGTAACCCTTACTATCAAATAAAAAGATATCAGCTAAATCTTTATATATCTCATAATTTTTAACATCTTTAGAATTTTCAATTGTCATGGCTACGATAATTTTTTTACAATATATATTTTTTATGGATTGTATCTTTTCAATATTACAGTCATAAAGTTGGTAATAATCAAATGGCAAATCTTTAATTTCTTCAAGAATATTTTTTTCTGGATTGACTAAGACTGCCACATAT
>CABXTU010000037.1 GCA_902515205.1 uncultured Pelagibacteraceae bacterium
ATTAATAAAAACAAAGATAGTAAAATAAATATTCCACCCGAAAAAGGAGGGTTTATTTTATTTTCTATAAACATTTTATGTGTTGAGCTTTTTTTATTATCTAAAAAAAAACTTATTTTTCTAATTAAATGATTAATCAAAAAAAAGATTAAAAATATGCAGATGAATATTCCAATAAATTTCATTAAAAATTAATGAATTTCTTTTTCTGCTAAAATCAAATCACTTTCAACCATATCTTCAACGAGTTTTTTAAATGAATATTTTGGTTTGAAATTGAGCTGTTTAAAAGCTTTGCTTGCATCACCCTTTAAATAATCAACTTCATTAGGCCTGAAATATTTTTTATCAATTTTAATTATTAATTCTTTTTTATTGTTATGTATTAAATATCCTTGTTCTTTAAGGCCTTTACCCTTCCATTCAATTTTAAAATTTAGAACTTTTGAAGCTATATCTATAAATTGTTTAACACTAAAAGCTTTACCAGTTGCAATAACAAAGTCATCTGGTTTTTTTTGTTGAAGAATTCTCCACTGCATTTCTACATAATCTTTTGCATGTCCCCAATCTCTTTTTGCATTTAAATTTCCAAGATACAATATTTCTTTAGATCCTAATTTTTTCTTAGTAAGAAATCTTGTTATCTTTCTTGTTACGAAGGTTTCTCCCCTTCTAGGGCTTTCATGATTAAATAAAATACCATTAGAAGCAAATAGTCCATAAGATTCTCTATAGACTGAAGTTATCCAGTATGAATATAATTTTGCCACTCCATAAGGTGATTTTGGATGAAATTTTGAAATTTCATTAAAAATATTTTTTCCATAAGTCTCACCAAATAATTCAGAGGTGCTTGCTTGATAAAATTTTATTTTTTTCATATTTAAAAATCTTATCGCTTCAAGTATTCTTAAAGTTCCTATTCCAGAAACTTCAGCTGTAAATTCTGGATTTTCAAAGGATACGCCAACGTGGCTTTGGGCTCCCAAGTTATAAACTTCTGTGGGTCTTATCTTGTTAATTATATTATAAACACTGTTACTATCTGTCAAATCTCCATAATGTAAGAAAAAATTAGTTTTATTATGAGGATCAACATAAATATGATCAATTCTTGAGGTATTAAATGATGAAGATTTTCTAATTACTCCATGTACTTTATAATTTTTTTTTAATAAGAGTTCTGCAAGATATGAACCATCTTGACCGGTGATACCAGTTATTAAAGCAACTTTTCTTCTCATTTTTTAAATATTAAAAGCTTTATTATAGAGATAAGAATTAAAAAACCATCCCTAAATTCATTAACTTTCTTAAAACCCCCTAATCTAGACCTTTCAAAGCTAGGATTATCAGATAAAATAAAATTTTTTTTCTTAGCTTTAATAGGTAATTCTACACAAAATGAAAAATCATCATATTTCATATCTAAGCTTTTAAATGCCTTTGTAGAGCCCATAACAAAAGTATACAAGACATCAGAAATTTTTAGACTAAACAAAATATTACATAAATTTGTAAAAAAAAAATTTCCTATATAAGTTAAGATAGTGTCATCATCGCTCCCACCATCTTTTAAGTATCTTGAGCTAAATACAAAATCTGCACCATTTAATAATTTTTTTCTTAATTTACTAAGATCATTAGGTTCAAAAGATCCATCTGCATTAAATACACAAAAAAATTTTGTTTCCACTAAATGAATTCCTGTTCTTAAAGCATTACCAAATCCATTACCTTCTTGAAAAACAATTCTAACATTATATTCTTTGATTGAGTTCAGGGTCTCTAAATCATTTTTTGACATTACAACTATTTTTTGTGCATCAAATTTTTTAAGTTCATCAAGAACTTTTGGAAGAGATTCAGACTCATTTTTTGCAGGAATTACAAGTGTGACATCAATCATAAAAATTTATAAACTTTTATTTTTTTTATTAATGCGTATAGAGATAGTCTTATTACATATGAGAAAGAGATAAAAATATTGTATTTTTCATACATATAATACAACTTAAAAGAGTCCATTATTTTTTGAACAAAAGAATCTGATAAAGATCCTTTATTATATCTCCAAGAAACTAGATATTTATTTAAACCATAAATTAATTTTATTTTTTTTATAATTTGAAGCCATAAAAAATAATCCTCTTTAGTTTTTAGTTTACAAAATTTATTTCTATTATTAATTAATTTTTTACTGATCATTACTGTTGATAATCCTATGTCACAACTCTTTACAAGATCTTTATAAGAAATTTTTTCTTTAATATTAAAACTACCAATTTTTTTGTCTTTAGAATTGATTACATTATAACTTGAATGAGAAAAATTTATCTTTTTTTTCTTCATAAAATTAATTTGAAGTTTTAGTTTATTCTTTACCCAAATATCATCTGCATCGCAAAAGGCTAAATATTTTCCTTTAGATTTAGAA
>CABXTU010000038.1 GCA_902515205.1 uncultured Pelagibacteraceae bacterium
TAGCCTATAAGCAACAAACTTTCTCTAAATATTATTGTAATAACAATATAAATTGAGGATTATTGAGCTTTTTTTAGGTTCAATTAGTTATTTTAAAAGTAAAAATTTAAGAAGAGAAGTGTGGACGGTTAAGGTTACCAAAAATTTGTCGTACACACTTCAACATTATATAAATTTTATTCTTAGAATTTATATAGAAGCTAGTGTGCGCCGTTTTTAAACTTGAGAGTTTGATCATGGCTCAGAACGTACGCTGGCGGCACGCCTAACACATGCAAGTCGAACGAAGTAGTAATACTTAGTGGCAGACGGGTGAGTAACATGTAGGTATCTGCCCTTTGGCCTGGAATAACACGAGGAAACTTGTGCTAATACCGGATAAGTCTTTACGGAGAAAGCTTTATGCACCATTGGATGAGCCTGCACTTGATTAGTTAGTTGGTAGAGTAATAGCCTACCAAGACTTTGATCAATAGCTGATTTGAGAGGATGATCAGCCACATTGGGACTGAGACACGGCCCAAACTCCTACGGGAGGCAGCAGTGGGGAATCTTGCACAATGGAGGAAACTCTGATGCAGCGATGCCGCGTGAGTGAAGAAGGCCCTTGGGTTGTAAAGCTCTTTCGTCGGGGAAGAAAATGACTGTACCCGAATAAGAAGGTCCGGCTAACTTCGTGCCAGCAGCCGCGGTAATACGAAGGGACCTAGCGTAGTTCGGAATTACTGGGCTTAAAGAGTTCGTAGGTGGTTGAAAAAGTTGGTGGTGAAATCCCAGAGCTTAACTCTGGAACTGCCATCAAAACTTTTCAGCTAGAGTTTGATAGAGGAAAGCAGAATTTCTAGTGTAGAGGTGAAATTCGTAGATATTAGAAAGAATACCAATTGCGAAGGCAGCTTTCTGGATCATTACTGACACTGAGGAACGAAAGCATGGGTAGCGAAGAGGATTAGATACCCTCGTAGTCCATGCCGTAAACGATGTGTGTTAGACGTTGGAAATTTATTTTCAGTGTCGCAGCGAAAGCGATAAACACACCGCCTGGGGAGTACGACCGCAAGGTTAAAACTCAAATGAATTGACGGGGACCCGCACAAGTAGTGGAGCATGTGGTTTAATTCGAAGATACGCGCAGAACCTTACCAACACTTGACATGTTCGTCGCGACTCTAAGAGATTAGAGTTTTCGGTTCGGCCGGACGAAACACAGGTGCTGCATGGCTGTCGTCAGCTCGTGTCGTGAGATGTTGGGTTAAGTCCCGCAACGAGCGCAACCCTCACTTTTAGTTGCCATCATTAAGTTGGGCACTCTGAAAGAACTGCCAGTGATAAGCTGGAGGAAGGTGGGGATGACGTCAAGTCCTCATGGCCCTTACGTGTTGGGCTACACACGTGCTACAATGGTATTTA
Source organism: uncultured Pelagibacteraceae bacterium (assembly GCA_902515205.1). Classification (GTDB taxonomy): domain Bacteria; phylum Pseudomonadota; class Alphaproteobacteria; order Pelagibacterales; family Pelagibacteraceae; genus Pelagibacter. Next base: position 1,411 of record CABXTU010000038.1, read on the forward strand.
CAACAGGAAGCAAGACGGCGACGTTTAGCAAATCCTTAAAAAATACCTCAGTTCGGATTGCACTCTGCAACTCGAGTGCATGAAGCTGGAATTACTAGTAATCGTGGATCAGCGTGCCACGGTGAATGCGTTCCCGGGTCTTGTACACACCGCCCGTCACACCATGGGAGTTGGTTCTACCTTAAGGCAAGGCTTTAAACCCTTGACCACGGTATAGTCAGCGACTGGGGTGAAGTCGTAACAAGGTAGCCGTAGGGGAACCTGCGGCTGGATTACCTCCTTTCTAAGGATGAATAAAATTTTTATTTTATTCTAAATAATATACACAGGTAATGTTGACCGTCCTCATTTCTCTTCTTAATTAGTGTTTCTCTTGCATTGGGGCCGGTAGCTCAGTTGGTTAGAGCACACCCTTGATAAGGGTGGGGTCGAAAGTTCGAGTCTTTCTCGGCCCACCAATCTGAAATCAAGGGGGATTAGCTCAGCTGGGAGAGCGCCTGATTTGCATTCAGGAGGTCAGCGGTTCGATCCCGCTATCCTCCACCAAAAACACTTAGTTATAAAAAATTGTTTATATAATAATTAATATCAATATCTATATCCGAACATTAGCAATGTTATTAGCTAATGTTCAAAATAAAAATTTGATTCAACACAGAATTTTTTTCTGTGCATAAATCAAGCGTTTAAGGGCGTGTGGCGGATGCCTTGGCACTGAAAGCCGATGAAGGACGTGATATACTGCGATAAGTTTCGGGGAGCTGTATGTAAGTTTTGATCCGAAAATTTCCGAATGGGGAAACCTACCACTTTATGTGGTACTTTAAATTGAATACATAGGTTTAAAGAGACAACCTGGAGAACTGAAACATCTAAGTAACCAGAGGAAAAGAAATCAATTGAGATTCCGTTAGTAGTGGCGAGCGAAAACGGAATAGGCCAGTAATTTTTTTAAAAAAATTTGAATAGTTTGGAAAAGCTAACCACAGAGGGTGATAGTCCCGTATAAGTAAAGTTTAC
>CABXTU010000039.1 GCA_902515205.1 uncultured Pelagibacteraceae bacterium
ATCTAACGAAGATTTAGATAGTTCAAAAATTAAATTAAAAAAAGAAATTGATAAAGTTAAAGAATTAATTAATTTGAGGAAAAATAGTGAAGCAATAATTGTTTTAGAAAACTGTCAATTGATCATTGAAGAGTACGCAGACAGCTATAGTAAAAACCAAAATATCAAAAAAGACTCTGTAAAAAGAAATGAGAGAATAAGCATTATAGATAAGGAAATTGAGAGCTGGAAAAATTTATTATCAAATTCTGAAAAGATGGTTTCGGAACTTACCGAAAGAAAAAATAAATTGAGTTTGCAATTAGAAAAATTAGATAACCAACCAAAATTACAAGCTGAGAAAAAAGGTCAAATTTCGGAAGGTCTAAGAATTTCTGAAAAAGAAAAGGAGGATAATGAGTCTATAATTCATTCTACAGATGAAAAAATAGATAGTCTTCGAGAACAACTAAATGAGGTTCAAGAACAATCTATTCAAATTAGAGAAAGAAAAGCAAGTTCTGGAGCAACAATTGAAGGTCTCAAAAAAAGAAAAGACGATTTGATAGATAGAATAATTTCTGAACTAAATTTAACAGAGGAAAATATTCTAGAGAATTCCAATTTATATGGAGCCGAAGATCTTCCAGACGCAGTTAATCAAGAGGATTTACTTGATAAAAAAAGACAAGCAAGAGAAAAACTAGGATCAGTTAATTTAAAAGCTGATGAAGAAACCCAAAAATATGAAGCTGAAATTAAAAAGATGGAACAAGATCGTGCCGATTTAGTGAGTGCAATCGTTAAATTAAAGGATAGTATTAATGAATTAAATCAAAAAGGTAGAGAGCGGTTAATTGAAGCTTTTGAAAAAGTAAATAGAAAATTTAATGAAGTTTATACAAAACTCTTTAATGGTGGAAATGCTAAGTTAGAATTAGTTGACTCCGAAGACCCCCTAGAAGCTGGTTTAGAAATGTTAGTAAGTCCTCCTGGAAAAAGACTTCAATCAATAACTTTGTTGTCTGGAGGTGAACAAGCTTTAACAGCCCTATCGTTAATTTTTGCTGTTTTTTTAACGAATCCATCACCAATTTGTGTACTAGATGAGGTAGATGCTCCGCTAGATGATGCAAATGTTACAAGGTTTTGCAGCTTGCTTGAAGAACTTATAAAAATTACAAATACAAAATTTATTATTGTAACTCACCATGCTTTAACTATGTCTAAAATGAACAGACTTTATGGTGTTACAATGCCAGAAAAAGGTATTAGCCAATTAGTTGCTGTTGATTTACAAAAAGCAGAAAGTATGGTTGCCTGAATAAATAAACAAAATGTCTAAAGATCCTTTTAAAACTCGCTTAGAGATTGCAAAAAAGAAGGTTTCTAAGAGAAATTTAGAGTACAAAAAGCATAATTCGTCACCAATTGGTACTGCTTTTAAGCTAAGTACTGAATTAGTGTCAGCAGTAGCAGTAGGGACAATTATTGGGTTTATTTTAGACAAGACCTTTGGTACTAAACCTTGGTTAATTTTAATATTTTTTTTTGTAGGGGTGATTGCTGGAATAACAAATGTAATCAAATCTGCTAAAAATATGCAAAAATAGATACATACTTATGGCAGCAAATCCAATGACACAATTCGAAGTTTATAGAATTGGTCCAGAAATTAAAATAGGTACATTTGACATTTCTTTTACAAATGCAAGTTTATTTATGGTTATTAGCTCTTTAGCAATTTTGATTATTTTCAATTTAGGTTCAAAAAAGAATTCTATGATACCAAATAAAATTCAGCTGTTAGCTGAACTTAGCTACTCTTTTGTTTCTAAAATGATTAGCGATACCGCTGGTACAAAAGCAAAACCATATTTTTCATTTATTTTTTCATTATTTATGTTTGTGCTTTTCTGTAATATGTTTGGGATGATACCGTACACTTTCACTGTTACAAGTCACATAATAGTGACTTTTATGCTAGCTTCATTTATTTTTATTGGGGTAACAATAATTGGATTTATAAAGCATGGCTTTGGTTACCTTAAGTTGTTTGTTCCAAGTGGAGTACCAGTTATACTGCTACCATTGATTGTAGTTATAGAAATTATATCATATTTAAGTCGACCGATTAGTTTATCTGTAAGACTATTTGCAAATATGATGGCTGGGCATACCATGATGAAAGTTTTCGGAGGCTTTGTAATAAGCCTCGGAATTGTCGGTGGATGGCTTCCACTTAGTTTTTCGGTTGCTTTAACAGGTTTGGAGATCTTAGTTGCTTTTCTTCAAGCATATGTTTTTGCAATCTTAACCTGCATCTATTTAAATGATGCATTAAACTTACACCATTAAACAATATAGGAGGATATA
>CABXTU010000040.1 GCA_902515205.1 uncultured Pelagibacteraceae bacterium
TATTAGAAAAGTTTGATATTTAATCATGATTAAAACACTCGTTAAATTTAACATATTAAAATTTATACTAATTGGTGGTGTATCAGCAGCTTATGCTTTTAAGAGATGTTGTGATCAAAAAAATGAAGTAAAAAGTAAAAAAGATAAAAAAACTTTGCTTCTTACTCGATGAAAGCTTTTTATTCTTTTACGCTGCCAGCGGTCAAACCGCTGACCAAGTATTTTTCAAAATAGATAAATATTAATAAAACTGGTATAGTAACTATTACTGATCCAGCCATCAAATATTGACGGGGAGTTTCTGCATCACCACTTAAATATTGAATTGCTCTTGATAAAGTGAACGATTTGGGACTATCCAAAAACATCAAAGAAAAGAGGAATTCATTCCAGGCTATCATAAAGACATAAAGTGCAACTGATGCAATGGCAGGCAGACTTAGAGGAATGATAATCTTTAAAATTATACCTAACCAATTCTGACCATCCATAATTCCTGCATCCTCAATTTCTTTTGGAATACTTTTGAAATATCCTTGCAACATATAAATTGCGACTGGCAAAGTAGTTGCTGTATAAACTATCAATAGACCAAAAATTGAATTTCTTAATCCAAGTTGACTAAACACCGTATAAAGCGGAATCACTAAAACTATGGCTGGAAACATGTAGATAATTAAAATCGAAGTTGATAAGAAGTTTTTCCCAGAGAAATTTAATCTAGCAACTGCATAAGCAGCAGGTATTGCAAATAATAGTGTTACAATAACAGTTCCAATTGAAACAGCTGAGCTTATTAGAATATATCTTCCAAAATTATAAGTTTCAAAGATTACAAAATAAGACTTAAATAACTCTGTTAAGCTTTTAGAAAAATCTAAGCTAAAGTCCAAAGGATTAACTAACAAAGCTATCTGGGTTTTAAAACTTGTTACCAACATTATGTAAAATGGAAATAAAATTACAAATGCAAAGAAAACAATGCCAAATAAGGTTAAAAAATCAAAAATAATTTTTTCTGATATAAAATCTTCCTTTAAAGATTGCATACTATATTTCTTGAGTTTGTTCGTAAAAAATAAAGTTATTAAGAAAATTCCAAGAATATACCAATATGGTGATGCCTCGTTTAAGTAAAAATATAAAATTGAAAATATAAGAGATATTGAGAAAATCTTTATTAAATGTTTAATCTTATCACCAATTAAAACAGATACTAAAGATAATAGCATACCAATTAAGAAAACTGGTGTGATGTTTAAATTAGTAAAACTTAAACCCTGCAAAGTAGACATGATCTTCCAAATTGACAAAATGCACGTCAGAAAAAAAGATGAAATGATTAAAAATATTGAAAGAGATTTAAACTTCATTAGCTCTCTTTCCAATTAATCTAAAATAAATAACCATGAAACTCAGCAGTAACATTACAATCACTATTGAAACAGCTGAGCCCATCCCAATATCTGACACTGCAAAGCCTTGTTGATAAACATTGATAGGTAACGTTCTTGTACCTGACGCTCCACCTGTTAATAGAAAGATATCCTCAAATTTATTAAAGTTCCAAATAAATCTAATCATGAATAAAATTGAGATAATTGCTGTGATTTGTGGCAATGTGATATGAATAAATTTTTGAATTGGACTTGCTCCATCCACATCAGCGGCTTCATACAAAGTTTGTGGAATTGCTTGTAATCTTGCTAAAATAAAAAGAAAAGCGAGCGGAAAATAACGCCAAATTTCAAAAAATATAACTGTAGTTAAAGCTAACCTTAATTTAAATTCAAAACCTAAAATACTCATTGTTATGTATTTTTGGCCCAATAAATTTATCGGTTTTTCAATGATATTAAAATTAACCAATAATGCGTTTAAAGTTCCACTATTTGGATCTAATAACAAAGTCCAAGTATAAGCTAAAGCAACAACAGGACCCACATAAGGAAAAAGCAAAATACCCCGCATGTATGTTCGACCTTGAATATTTTGATTAACTAATTGAGCTGCTAAAATTCCAAAGATGATTGCTCCTGCTGTGCCAAAAAAAGTGAAGTAAAATGTCGTTAAGAGTAATTCAACAAAATTATTTTCATAAAAAACTTTTTTAAAATTTTCTAGAGTAAAATTTGTAGTAAGAAGTGGATTATCTGCTTTTCCACTTAAAATTGGTTTTCGAGATTTAATTGTTTTTTTATCAATTTTTTCACCATCTTTA
>CABXTU010000041.1 GCA_902515205.1 uncultured Pelagibacteraceae bacterium
TGCACGGTATTGAACATTCATTTGGTATCATAGGATCAGCATTCATGCCAATCTCAGATATTTTCCCTGATGCAGGAATCACCTTTTGGGATGTTGCACATGAAACTAACGGTGGCTTGATTGCTGATGGTTATACAAGAGCAACAGGAAAAATGTCTATGGTTATAGCTCAAAACGGACCTGGCATAACTGGATTGGTTACTCCAATTAAAACAGCTTATTGGAACCATACACCTTTATTACTAGTTACACCGCAAGCAGCAAATAAAACTATGGGCCAGGGTGGTTTTCAAGAAGTTGAGCAAATGAATTTATTTAAAGACATGGTTTGCTATCAAGAGGAAGTAAGAGATCCTTCGAGAATGGCTGAGGTATTAAATAGAGTAATTGAAAAAGCAATAAGAGGATCAGCTCCTGCACAAATAAATGTACCAAGGGACTATTGGACACAAGTAATTGATATAGAACTTCCTCCTATTGTGAGATTAGAAAGACAAGCTGGTGGTGTTGATGCAATTAAAAAGGCGGCAGACTTATTATCTAAAGCAAAATTTCCAGTTATACTATCAGGAGCAGGAGTAGTTATAGGGGGAGCTATTGAAGAATGTAAAAAATTAGCAGAAAAATTAGATGCTCCGGTGTGTTCAGGATATCAGCATAATGATAGTTTTCCTGGTAGTCATCCGTTAGCAGCAGGACCATTGGGTTATAATGGATCAAAAGCTGGAATGGAATTAATTTCAAAAGCAGATGTAGTTTTAGCTTTGGGTACAAGGCTAAATCCATTTTCTACACTTCCTGGGTATGGAATTGATTATTGGCCAAAAGATGCAAGTATTATTCAGGTTGATATAAATTCAGATAGAATTGGTTTAACTAAAAAAGTTACGGTTGGTATTTGCGGAGATGCAAAACTAGTAGCTAAACAAATTCTAAATCAATTATCTCCATCTGCTGGTGATACAGATAGACAAAAAAGAAAAGATATTATTCATCAAATTAAATCGGCATGGTTGCAAAAACTCTCAAGTTTAGATCATGAAGAAGATGATGAAGGAACGGTTTGGAATAAAGAAGCAAGAGAAAGAGACTCAGAAAGAATGTCGCCAAGACAAGCATGGAGAGCAATACAAGCAGGTATGCCAGAGGACGTGATTATTTCTAGTGACATCGGCAATAATTGTGCAATAGGAAATGCTTATCCAACTTTTGAAAAAGGTAGAAAATATTTAGCACCAGGATTATTTGGTCCGTGCGGTTATGGTTTTCCATCTATTCTAGGAGCTAAAATCGGATGTCCAGATACACCAGTGATTGGTTTTGCAGGCGATGGAGCATTTGGAATTAGTATGAATGAAATGAGTTCTTGCGCTAGAGAAGAGTGGCCAGCTATTTCAATGGTAATTTTTAGAAATTATCAATGGGGAGCCGAAAAACGAAATACCACTTTATGGTTTGATAATAATTTCATTGGAACAGAACTAGATCCTGAATTAAGTTATGCAAAAGTTGCAGAAGCATGTGGTTTGAAGGGTGTAACAGTTAAGACGATGGAAGAAACAACTTCAGCTATCATACAATCCTGCGAGGATCAAAAAAAAGGCATCACAACTTTTATTGAAGTAATTCTAAATCAAGAATTAGGTGAACCTTTTAGAAGAGATGCAATGTAAAAACTAAGAAATGGTAATTTTATGGGAATCCCAAAGAGTTTTTTAGGCTATAAAAGAGAAAATGGAAGATCTGGAACCAGAAATCACGTTATTATTCTTCCAGTAGATGATATTTCAAACGCTTGTGCTGAAGCAGTAGCAAACAATATTAAAGGTACGATCGCTCTACCCCACTCCTATGGTAGACTTCAATTTGGAGCAGACTTAGAATTACATTTTAGAACAATGATTGGAACAGGAAGTAATCCAAATGTAGCAGCTGTAATTGTAATTGGAATTGAACCCAAATGGACAAAAAAAATTGTTGATGGAATTGCTGAGACTGGAAAACCAGTTGAAGGGTTTCACATAGAACGTACAGGAGATATTGGCACTGTAATGAAAGCTTCAAAAAAAGCACAAGAATTTGTTATGTGGGCCTCTGAAAAACAAAGAGAAGAATGTCCAATAAGTGATTTATGGATTTC
>CABXTU010000042.1 GCA_902515205.1 uncultured Pelagibacteraceae bacterium
GTCCTTTACTGCCCACCAAAATAAATTTAAGTGGGGGTGTAGCTCAGTTGGTTAGAGCGATCGCCTGTCACGCGATAGGTCGAGGGTTCGAGTCCCTTCACTCCCGCCACTTTTCAGAAAATAACTTTTAATGGTGATAATCGTTCTCAATTATACTGTATATTTTGAATAATGTGACCTATCACCACTTCATCTAACTATAAAAAATGCTATATATTCTCAATGACCGTTGAATTTTTAAAAGATTATTTACCTATAATTTTATTCTTAATTATTGCATTCGGATTAAGCTGTGCGTTTATAGTGATAAATTTTATTTTATCACCTAAACATCCTGATCCAGAAAAATTATCAGCGTATGAATGTGGTTTTGAACCTTTTCAAGACTCTAGGATGGAATTCGATGTAAGATTTTATTTGGTTGCAATTCTGTTTATAATTTTTGATCTTGAGATTGCTTTTCTTTTTCCTTGGGCTATATCTTTAGGAAATATAGGGATTCTAGGTTTTACATCAATGATGATTTTCTTATTCATACTCACTATTGGTTTTATATATGAATGGAAAAAAGGTGCTTTAGACTGGGAATAATTAAAAATTTAAATGAATACTAAGTTAAATCAAGTTCCTGAAGAATTTAAACAGCTTGCTGAGGATTTTAGTAAAAACGGATTTATTACAACTTCATTAGATAATTTAATAAACTGGTCCAGAGCTGGTTCATTACATTGGATGACTTTTGGCTTGGCTTGTTGTGCGGTTGAAATGATGCAAACAGCTATGCCTAGATATGATTTAGAAAGGTTTGGTGCTGCGCCAAGAGGCTCACCGAGACAATCAGATGTAATGATTGTAGCTGGAACCTTAACAAATAAAATGGCACCAGCATTAAGAAAAGTTTATGATCAAATGCCTGAACCAAGATATGTAATATCAATGGGCAGTTGTGCCAATGGTGGTGGATATTATCATTACTCTTACTCAGTTGTTAGAGGGTGTGATCGGATAGTTCCTGTAGATGTGTACGTACCTGGATGCCCACCTTCAGCAGAAGCATTACTTTATGGAATAACTCAACTTCAAAAGAAGATTAGAAATAAAGGGTCAATAAATAGATAAAATGAAAAATTCAAGTGATTTAGAAAAAAAAATTAATTCAGAATTAACAACAAAGATAAATAAAACTGAAGTCAAACATAATCAAATTTATATTGAAATTGATAAAGATGATTTAATTGATGTTGTTTTATTTATTAAATCTAATAAGGATATGAAATTTAGACAACTCATAGATGTCACTGTTGTTGATTATCCAGAACAAACACAAAGATTTAAAGTTGTATATTTATTTTTAAGCCATGAATTTAATCAAAGAATAATTCTAAGTTATTTAATAAATGAAAACGAAGTTATACCATCATTAACTTCAATTTTTTCAGCTGCAAACTGGATGGAAAGAGAAGTTTTTGACATGTATGGAGTTAATTTCAAAGATCATCCTGATTTAAGAAGAATTCTAACAGATTACGGTTTTAAAGGTCATCCTTTAAGAAAAGATTTTCCTTTAACTGGTCACTCGGAAGTAAGATACAGTGAAGAACAAAAAAAAGTAATAAATGAACCTGTAAAATTAGAGCAAAATTACAGAAATTTCGATTATGAAAGTCCTTGGGAAGGAACAAAATATATAAAACAACAGACTGACACGAATGACAAAAAAAATTAAAAATCTAAATTTAAATTTTGGTCCACAACATCCAGCTGCTCATGGTGTTCTAAGACTTATTCTTGAATTAGATGGTGAGATTGTAGAAAAAGCTGATCCACACATCGGTTTGTTACATCGAGGAACTGAAAAATTAATAGAAAACAAAACGTATATGCAAGCGGTCCCTTATTTTGATCGTCTTGATTACGTTGCGCCAATGAACCAAGAACATGCTTTTGCTCTCGCAATAGAAAAGATTTTAAAGATAGATGTTCCGATAAGGGCTCAGTATATAAGGGTAATGTTTTGTGAAATTGGAAGAATTTTGAGTCATATTTTAAA